>JBEKQY010000176.1:0-7912 GCA_049519235.1 Candidatus Korobacteraceae bacterium
CAGGAGAAGAAGATGGCCAAGATCGCAAAGACCGCAGATCGCAAGAAAGTAATGGACACCGCGAAGAGCACCGATTGCCCCAAGTGCGGCAAGCCCACCCGCGTCGTCAAGCGGGTCAAAGACCGCGAGCGCAACATTCCCGGCGGCATGTACATCTCGTGCTCAGCGTGCGAGTTCTACGAGAAGCTGTAGTAGCGCCGCGCGAGGTACTTACAGATCTCCGCCAGGTTCGTGTCAGGGCACGAGTTTACTCGTGCCGACAAAGCCGGAAAGAAGCTGGGCTTTAGCCCCTGCGGATTTCTCTCCCTTCCTCAGGGCTATTGACGGCTGCAAAAGAAATGTCCTATCGGCGGTGGAAGCGCCGGGCTTCAGCCCGGCGAAATCAGGTAACATCGGAAGCGGCTTCAGCCGCGGCCGGGGCTAAAGCCCGCTTTCTAAGGTCCGTTTTCGGCACGGTTGAAACCGTGCCCTTCCACCGCGTCTCGCGGACATTTCTTTTGCAGGTGTCAACAACCAGGGACCGCTAGGAAGCGTGCAGGCTCGTGGCTCGTCGCTGGCTAACCCCACACACAGACAAAAAACCCCGAGACGAGCTCTGCGCCAGCATCGTCCCGGGGTGAGCGACTGGATTGTGCGCGAAGCTAATGCTTAACCTTTGGTGGCGTTAGTTCCGTGCATTTTCGCGCGCTCAATCAACATCTGGACCTGGTCCTTCTGCGGGTAATCGGGATTGGTCTGGAGCAGTTTCTCCCACGCGATCACGGCCCCCTTTGGATCTTTCTTGCCCTGCCACTTCACGATTCCGAGGTTAAATAGCGTTCCCGGATGATTGGGGCGAATGGCGAGTGCCTTTTCGAAACTCGCGATGGCCTTATCGGCATCGCCGGTGTACCAGTACGCGGTCCCCAGATCGGTGCGAACATCGGGGTTGTTAGGCTGAATTGCCAGCGCCTTCTCGTAATACACGATGGCCTGCGGATAGGCCTGGCCGTCGTAGTACAGGTTGCCGAGCTTGGTCAGAGTATCGAAATCGTTGGGATTGGTTTGCAGTTGCGCCAACATCGGCTCAGCAGCTTTCGCCAGCATCTCCGGCGAAGCTGCCTGCGGTTGCTGCGGAGAGCCGATTCCGGGAAGCTGGGCCGCTCCCATGGGAGCGCTTCCCATCGCGCCCGGCGCGGTAGCTTGCGCGCTCCCAGCGCTGGGAGATACGGCGGCGGAGCCGCGGGCGAAGTAGCCCACCGCGATTCCAATGGCCAGCGTAATTACCGCCAGCGTGTAGGCTTGCACGGTGGTGAAGCCGGGGTTGTTGTTTTGCGCAGGTGAAGACATCAGATACTCCTATTAGCAATTAGCAACTAGCAATTAGCAACTAGCTCCAACCGTTTCGATTCCCTTCGCGCTCACCAACGCACGATCGTCGAATAGCTAGTTGCTAATTCTTGGCGCCGGCAGCAGCCGCTACCGCCGGTTCGAGGTGAAACAAACGCCCGACCGCGGCGGTCAGAACATCCTGTTCCTGCCGCTCCGGAAGTTCCTTCAATTCACGGGCCAAGGAACCGGCAATCCGTTGGGTTATGTGTGCCGTAAGTGCTGTGAGCGCCTGGTCCTGGTCTTCGGTGAATGGGCCAAACTCCTTACGCAGGACTTCCAACTCCTGCTGGCAAAGTTCATCGAGGCGCTGGCGCAGGGCGACGATGGTGGGCACAACCCGCTCCGCCATCAGTTTGCACCGGAAGCCCAGCAGCTCCGCCTGCACAATCTTTTCCGCAGCTTCCGCCGCCGCCTGCCGGCCCGTGGCATTGCGCTGCACCACGTGCTCCAGAGCGTCCATGTCGAACAGGTGAATGCCCTCGACCTCGCGCACTGCGGGATCAATGTCTCGGGGCACGGCGATATCGATCATCACCATCGGCTTGTGCTTGCGTTCCTTGGCGATGTTCTCGGCTTCCTGGCGGCTCAAGATCACATGTGGGCAGGAGGTTGAGCTGACGACAATGTCCGCCTTCTTCAAATATTGGAACCGGTCTTCGAAGGAAACCGGCGTGGCGCCCAACTTCTTGGCTAACTCCTCGCCGCGCGACGCGGTGCGATTCATTACCTTGACATGGCTGGCGCCGGCCTTGATCAGGTAATGCGCAGCCAGTTCGCTCATCTTGCCGGCCCCGATCAGCAGCACTTCACGCCCGGAAAGCTCTCCCAACACCTCCCGCGAAAGTTCCACCGACGCGTAGGGGACCGAAACTGCCGACGAGCTAATCGCCGTCTCGGTGCGGATCCGCTTGGAAACGGTGAGGGCCTTCTGCATCACCGCATCAAGGAAGCGTCCGGTGGTGCCTGCCTCTTGCGCCTGCGCCCAGGCTTCCTTCACTTGCCCGGTAATTTCCGGCTCGCCCAACACCATGGAATCCAAACTGGAAGTGACGCGGAAGATGTGGGTCAACGCTACATCGTCCATCAGCCGGTAAAAATGCGACCACTCGCAGAGCTTCAATTGATATTCCTGAGTAAGGAACCGGAGCACGGAATTGGCCGCCGTGGGAACGTCGCTGGCCCAGATAATGAACTCGGTGCGATTGCAGGTGGCCAGAACGATGATCTCCTCGATCCCCTCCGACCGGACCAGTTGCAGCAGCGTTTCCGGGCGGCGGGCCGGGCTGATCCAGAAACGCTCGCGGACAGCGACGGGGGAAGTGCGGAAGTTCAGTCCAATTACGGCTAGCGTCGGTTCCACGGTGCCTCTCAGTTGCCTAAGCAGTCTGCCAGGAGTAAAGGCAAAGCAGATGCCAAAGCGCCGGATGCTGAGTTACGCAGTTAAGTTGTTCCACGGCAGTGTCTTAGCTCCATCGCCCAAGACGCCAGAGCGGGGCTGAGAACAAAGCTTAGGGGTATATCACCCGGTCAAAGTGGCTTTTTCCACGCGGGTGGTTTGGCGGAAGCGACCCGGTAGACTCCGCAAGGCGGGTGTGGTTCCGAGCGGAAGATCGCAGAAGCATTTGGCGAACGCTGGTTGCAAGGAGTAGATTAGCTTCGCCGTCAATAACGGCGCTTTTGTTCTATCCTAATCCCTCGAAGGGATCTGCTGAAGGAGAGGAAACAAATGAAGATGAGATGGTTGCAATACATTGCTTTGTTCGGCTTGGTGCTCGCCCTGGCCTTGCCTCCGATGGCGGCAGCGCAAATGGGTATGGGCGGCGCCGATACCTATAAGGCGAAGTGCCAGGCATGTCATGGTCCCGGTGGCGTTCCCAGCGCGGGCATGATGAAATCCATGGGGCTGAAGGCGCTGGGCAGCGCTGACGTGCAGAAAATGTCGGATGCCGACCTGACAGCCACTATCAACAATGGCAAAGGCAAGATGACGGGGTTCAAGGGCAAACTGACCGACGCCCAGATCAAAGAACTGGTTTCCTATATCCGCACCTTGAAGACAATGTAGTTCAAGCGTATTAACTTGTACTCAGGCGGCCCTCCCGTGGGCCGCTTTTTGCTTTGGCAGTGGTTATAACGCGGAAGGCCATGCTTCAGGCGTAGCTCTTCAAATGCTTCCCCGATGGGTTGGGTGCGACCGGCTTTCACGTCCTCATAGCCCTGCCGGATGCCTTCAACGGCTTGCTCAAAATCCTGACGCTCCCATTCCAGATACTCGGCCAATGCATCATCAAGGGCGGCGGCAGGGTCTTGCCCACGACGCTGTGCGTACTCTTCGAGCTGTGCCTTGCGTTCCGGTTTGATGGGGATAACATCCATGTCCTTTTACGGTAGGCGCGGCAATGGTTAGTGTCAAGGCGAGGGCTGTCGGCTTGTCAAGGCCGACCTGCTTTCTGCTGGTTATTCGTTCGCGGCTGGCGGGAAACCGAGTTATACTCTCGCGCTGTAGGTTTGGATGTTCCTGGAGGCAGCATGAAGGACGACGACGCGCCGAAAACCGATCCGGTTTCAGGGCTCACGCGGCGCGATTTCATGAAGATTTCCGGCGTGGGGGTTGCCATGCCGCTGGTACTGGGCCCGGCGGTCGTGCACGCCGCCGGCGAAGAGGTCGCGGTCTACGGTCCGGGCAAGGTGTCAACCGCGCTGCTGGTGAATGGCAAGAAGCTGACCGCGGAGCTTGAGCCCCGCGTGACCCTGCTGGACGCCTTACGCGACAACTTCAACCTGACCGGCGCCAAGCGCGTCTGCGACCGCGGTGTATGCGGCGCTTGTACCGTGCTGCTGGACGGCAAACCTGTTTATGCCTGCGCGGTGCTGGCCATCGATGCGCAGGGCAAGAGCATCACGACCATCGAGGGTCTCGCCGAGGGCGACACTCTGACGCCGGTCATGCAGGCCTTCGTCGATCACGACGCGCAACAGTGCGGCTTCTGCACTCCCGGCTTCGTCGTCGCGACCACCCATTTCCTTCAACAACATGCCAATCCCACCGCGGATGAAATCCGCCGCGGGCTGAGCGGAAATTTCTGCCGTTGCGGGACCTATGATGGAATTCGGGCGGTCGCGCTGGCGAGAAAGCAGTCATAGCACATGAGCTTTGTATCAGAGCACGACTTAAATGAAAGCTTTGTATCAGGGCACGACTTCAGTCGTGCCGTTAACGCCTCTATATGTCTTGGGCTTTAGCCCCTGCACACTGGGATTTCAGGGGCTAAAGCCCGTTTCGATAACCGTCTCTTCGGCACGACTAAAAGTCGTGCCCTGATACAAACCTCATCGACGTTGATGCAATGAGGCATTTATGAGCGACTATCAGTGGCCCGACCCCGCGACTCGCCCCCTGCTTGGCAAGAAGATCTCCCGCGTCGATGGGCCGGTGAAATCCTCCGGCCGTGCCAAATATACCTACGACTACAATCCTGCCGGCCTGCTCGCAGGAAAAATCCTCCGCTGTCCCTATGCCCATGCGCGCATCGCCAGCATCGATACAAGCGCCGCCGAAAAAATGGCCCGGGTGAAGGCAGTGCAAATCATCCAGAAGCCCGGCGCGGAAATCTTCTGGGCCGGCGATGAAGTGGTTGCGGTCGCCGCGGTCGACGAGCCCACGGCCGAGGATGCGATCCGCGCCATCAAGGTGCAATACGAAGTGCTGCCGCACTTCGTCTCCGATGCCGAGCCGCCGAAGAACATCGCCGCAAGCAGCGGTCCCATCAGCCAGGATGAGTTCGAGGACATGGAGGAGAACCAGGTCCCCGATGAACAGGCCATAGCAGCCATCAAGAAAAACGGCATCAGCTTTCATCCCAGCGAAGACTATTTCAAGGAACTACAGGGATACGGGGTGAACGCCGGCGTAATTCAGGCGCTGCGCACGGCAAAATATGCGGAAGCCACCGCTCCGAAATCGCCTTACAAGAAGACTGCTGCGCAGACCCAGGGCGACCCCGACAAGGCCTTTGCTGGGGCTGCAACCGTCTCCGAGGGGCTTTACGGCGCTTCCTGCATAACCCACTGCTGCCTGGAAACCCACGGCATGGCAGCGGAGTGGCCCAGCAATGACAACTCTGCGGCGACGCCCGGCACCAGCCTGCTGGTTCACATCTCGACCCAGAATCTCTCCGGAGTCGCGGCGCAAATCGCCGAGCCGATCGGCATTCCCGCCGGCAGTATTCAGGTGATGCAGCAGTACGTGGGCGGCGGCTTCGGCAGCAAGTTCTCGCCTGACCGCTGGGGAATCGCGGCGGCGCAGCTCTCGAAATCCGCAGGCGGCAAGCCGGTGAAGATCATGCTGGAGCGCGACGCGGAACAGGAAGTCGCGGGCATGAGGCCGTCGGCATTCGCGCGCGTGAAGATCGCCGCCGACAAGAATGGCAAGCTGGTCGCATGGGAATCGCGTTCCTGGGGCACCGGTGGAATGGGAGGGGGCGGAACTCCTCCGCTGCCGTATATCTTTGAAATTCCCAACCAGCGCAAGCAGAACATTGCCATCGCAACCAACCAGGGCAGCGCCCGCGCCTGGCGCGCGCCCAATCATCCCCAAGCCGCGGTCATCACCATGAGTGCGATTGAAGATCTCGCCGCCAGGATGAATATCGATCCCGTGGATTTCATCACCCGCAACCTGGACCTTACCGGGCCGCGCGCTCCGATTTATCGTGACGAATTGCCCATCGCGGCCGGGCTGATGGAATGGAAGCAGAACTGGCATCCGCGCGGCGATAAGAGCGCTGGCCCGGTGAAGCGCGGGCTGGGCCTCTCGATTCACACCTGGGGCGGCCGCGGTCATAACAGCGATTGCGATCTCACCATCCATCCCGATGGTTCGGTCGAGATCAAGATGGCGACGCAAGACCTGGGCACCGGCTGCCGCACCATCATCACCATCGTTGCCGCCGACACGCTGGGCATCCCGATGCAAAACATCAAGCTGCTGATTGGCGACAGCCGTTATCCCGTCTCGGGCGCCAGCGGTGGCAGCACGACTTCGGGCGGCGTGACCTCGTCAACCAGACGAGCCGCCGTAGACGCGCGCAATCAATTGTTCGCGAAAGTCGCTCCGGCGCTGAAGGCGCAGCCAGAAGAGCTTGAAGCGGTGAACGGAACCGTGCGCGTAAAGAGCGACCCCAGCCGCAGCCTGTCATGGAAAGAAGCCTGCGCCAAGCTGGGTGCGATGCCCATGACCGTGCGCGGCAAGAATCCCGACAAGGCGAAGCCCCCCGATCTGACCAACAGCGGCGTTGGCGGGGTGCAGATGGCCGACGTTTCCGTCGATACCGAAACCGGCATCGTGCGCGTCAACAAGATGGTCGCGGTGCAGGACTGCGGCTTGGTGGTGGATGTCAAGACCGCCGAGAGCCAGGTCAAGGGCGCGCTCACCATGGGCATCAGCTATGCGCTGTATGAGGAGAAGATTCTCGATCCCGTGACTGGCCGCATGTTGAATCCGAACATGGAGTTCTACCGGTTGGCCGGCATCGCCGACATCGGCGAAGTGAAGGTGCACATGATGACCGGCAAAGGCTACGACGAGCGCGGCGTCATCGGGCTGGCCGAGCCGCCCGTGGTGTCGCCCGGCGCGGCAATCTCGAATGCTGTGGCCAATGCCATCGGCGTGCGTGTCCCGTTTTTGCCGCTGACTCCGGCGCGCGTGCTGGAAGCGCTGGAGGGCAATGTGTCTTGAAGGGGCGCGGCTTTACAGGCTGCGGAAAAAAAGCTGTTGTCGCCACGTTTTGAAAGGGCACGGCTTTAGCCGTGCCGTGAAGTGCACGAATAAATTGGCCTTTAGGCCCTGAGGGCTTTCCCTCAGTGGCTAAAGCCGGATTTTATGGGTGCCGTTATCGGCACGCCTGAAGGCGTGCCCCTTCAAAACGGCGGTTGTCGCCGGGCTAAAGCCGGCGATTCCACCAGAAGATTGAGGAGCTCCCACATTGTGGGAGAGCGGGAGCTAGCAGCGAGGGACCGCAAAGATTTTTGCATGTCCCACATTGTAAGACCAGGGAGAGATTGATGCGAGCGTTTGAATACGTCAGCCCGGCCAGCAAAGAACAAGTCGCAAGCTTGCTTGGCAAGAACGCCGCGATCCTCGCCGGCGGCACCGACCTGCTGGCGCTGATGAAGGACGATGTCGTCGCCCCCGCGCTGCTGGTGAATATCAAGCAGATTGAGTCGCTGCGCGGCATCAGCTATCAGGCTGGAAACGGCTTGCGCATCGGCGCTCTGACTACTATTGCCGAGCTCGCCGAAGCCACGAGCGATCTTGCCGCTTATCCCGTCCTCACCGAAGCGGCGAAAGAGGCCGCCAGCCCGCAGATTCGCAACCTGGCAACCATCGGCGGCAACATGTGCCAGCGGCCACGCTGCTGGTACTTCCGCAACGGCATGGGCCTGTTTCCCAAAGCGGCGGACGCCAAATCTATGGTGGTCGAAGGCGACAATCGGTATGCCGCAATTCTGGGCAACAGCGGGCCGGCGTACTTCGTCAGCC
>JBEKQY010000177.1:0-7856 GCA_049519235.1 Candidatus Korobacteraceae bacterium
CAAAAACAAAAAAGGCGCGGCCCAAGCTGCGCCCATACCAGATCTTTGGCTTAAAGATTCATCCGCTTACAGATTCTTCTCCAGCGCTTTTTCGATCACGTCGCGCGACACGTAGCCCACAATCTGCTCCTTCACCTGGCCGTCCTTGAAGACCAGCAGCGTGGGGATACCGCGCACCCCGTAGCGTTGTGGAGTGGCAGCATTCTTGTCGACGTCCATCTTGCCAACCTTCACCCGGCCGTTGTAGCTCTGCGCCACTTCATCCACGATGGGCGCCAGGGCACGGCACGGACCGCACCAGGTTGCCCAGAAATCCACCATCACCGGCTGGTCCGATTTCAGCACTAACTGATCAAAATTTGTATCCGTTATTTCCACGATTGCGTTACTTGCCATTCTTCCTCCTGCGGGACACTGCTTGCCAGCCCGCCAGGCAGCGGCGGGCCCATTCATAATCGTACCATCCCGATTATCAGATTGGATGCAGCAGGAGGCCGTGGGACGCAGCGATCCGATTACCGGGCGTAGCAGAGTCGCATACGAGCGTCACAATGCAATGGGCCGGGAGCCGGCACACAGCGGGAATTCACCGCGCCAAAATCAAGGGCGCTCCCCGGAGACCGCGAAGCGCCCAGACGGCAGTCCTCCCCCAGAACTGCCTGAACTGCAAGAAGAATTGTGCCCCCATCGGAGAGATTTGTAAATACGTATCAGCTAATTAACACGGCGGGCGTGTTGTTCGCGAACGAAACATGCGATTGTCAGTTGACTGACGCAAGTTTTCTCTGGAAATGATCGGCTACGCCTGTCCAGAACATCGGCGACGATGGAGGCCTAGCTCAGCCGCTAGTTCGGTCCCGCGGCTCGCATCCCTGTTCCAGAAAGGGGTACACTTTGGGCCAGTCCGGGAAGGGCAACCGGAGTCTGCTCTTTATCTGTGGCCAGACTTACCTGGTCGTGAACATACTGGAACAGTTCCCCCGCAGTCACTGTGCCGTCTTTATTCTTGTCAGCCTCGCCACTCAGGCCACGGAGCAAGTAGTAGGTAAACACGCCGTGTCCTCCACCCCATTTCTCGCCTTCAAATGAGAGCTGGCTGATATCGCTGGCGGTTATCACCGCGCGATCCTCAAGCCCGGCGTAGGCGGCCAGGTATTGATTGATGAGGTTGTTCTCCTTTTCTGAAGCTCCCTTCTTCAGACCGCTGATGCCATAGCTGTGGCAGCTATCGGTAAAGGTCACCACCCGCTTGGCCTTCATCGAGCGGTAGACATCCTGAAATTCTTCCATGCGGAGGGCGGTCCCACCCATGTCATCAATGCGAGTGTCATAGGTCAGCAGGTAGAGGTTGCGCTGGTCGTTGGGATCGGCGGCGCCATGCCCCGCCCAGTAAAGCACGACAATGTCCTGCGGCCCCGGCGTGGTGAGGAAAGTGAACAGCGCAGAACGCACGTTCTGCACGGTGGCATCTTCATCCAGCAGGACTTTGATATTGTCGCGCGGGAAAGACCCTCCCTGCGGGGAGAGAAGAAAATCGCGAAAGGCGCTGGCATCGGCCGTGGCATAGCGCAGGTTGGGAATGCCGGATCCCGAGTTTTTGTAGCGGGAGATCCCGACCACCACCGCGAATTTCGCTCCCGGACGACGATCGGGCTGAAAAGCCTTAGCGGTGGCGATGCCACGGCTCGTGACAGTTTCTCCGAGCCCCCCTACATCAAGAAGGAACGAGGCATAATGCACGCGATTGTAAGGGTCGGAATAGGATATCTCGACGGAGTTTCGTCCCGGACGCAACAGAAAATTGGCGTAGCGCTTGAGGTCAAATTCGCAGACAATGCCCTCGGGACGGCTCACCGTGTTCATGACCGGACCTGCCGACATGGTGTTAATTTTGGCGGTCACACTTCCGTAGTTAATCTGCCGCTGCTCCCGGTTCAGGTGAATAAGAAAATGCGAAATGGGACTCTTGGGCAGTGAAAGCGCGCCATTTTCATCGACTTGGAGGTTGACCTCGGGCAGATCGAGCCAGATTCCGGGATGGGCCGGGCCTTGGGAATCTAGGTTGGATGTCAGGATCGAGAAACAGAGCAAGCAAGATAAGAACAGGGTTCGCATATGGTACGGCCGCTTGTGGTGCGAGGGTAAGCTGTCTTCCGTTAGCTGTCAATAACCGGGCTTGACATTTTCGGCAATCAGTAGCAAAGTGCCTCACTAGGTTTTCACCATCTCCCAGGACGACTGGCATTCCGCAGTACCTCCCCGGGATCCAACCAAGCTGCGAAGGAGTTTCGACATGCGCCGGCTGTTACGCCTCACTGCATTGCTCGCGATGGTCCCACTTTTTTCTATGTGCTACGCCCAGATACCAGGCTTTGGGCACAAGGACAAGCCAGCTCAAAAGACGTCCGACAAACCTCCGGAATACTCCGACAAGGACAAACAGGAGCTTGCGGAACTTGCCCAAAAACCGGAAGTGAAGGCCCGTATCGAGCTTGCCTGGCAAGAGCTCCGTCGGCGCGACATGGATCTTGCGTACCGGGTCAATCTATCCACGCGCTTTGCCCAGACTTCGGACATCGAAGCCGTCCAACTGCAGCAATTTGGAGTGCTGTACGACAATCCCATCCTCCAGCGCTACGTCAATACCATTGGGCAGAGACTGGTGCCCAAAGATTCCCCGAATCTTTACGCTTTCCGTATTCTGTTGGACCCAGTGCCCCGCGCCGAGTCGTTGTCCACCGGGACCGTCTATGTCTCCACCGGGTTGATCGCACTGCTGGATGACGAAGCCCAATTGTCCTATGTCCTGGCCCACGAGATCGCGCACGTGGAAAACAATCATTTCTACGAGCGGCTGCACAACGCGATCCTGGAAGAAGAGCTGGCGGCAAAGAAGGAATCGGATGTGGAGAAGAAGCGCGCCATGCTCAGTCTGGCCAGCGGGGCAGTCGGTGGCGCAATTGGCGGAGCCGTCGCGGGTAAGGTCTCCACCGCCATCTTTGCGGGCGCGTTCTCGGCGGGGTCCACATATGTTCTCAGCTCACTGTTCGTGCGCAATAAATTTGAGCCGACAAACTGGTCCACGGTTTACGAAGACCAGGCGGACGAAGAAGGTTTGAAATACATGCTGGCGCAGAACTACGACGCGCGCGAAATCCCGCGCCTCTATGCCCACATGGACAAGATGGTGACGGCGGACGCCCGCGTCGGACTCGGGTTCATGGGAGACCCGGTGCGGGTGAAGGAGCGGACCGCCAATATCCAGAAGCTGCTGGCCACCACCTACAAGGCCGAACTACAGGAGCGTCTTAAGAGCGCAGGACTGACGGGCAGTTCGCCGGAATTCGGCATACTGATGGCAGAGCTCAAGCGGGACAATGGCGCCATCGCCCTGGACTACGATCTCTTCGCCATGGCCCGGGACAACCTGGAAGAAGCCGTGAGCCTGCGCTCCGACGATCCCAACGTTCATTACTATCTGGGAAAGGTCATATCGCTCACCGGCCGCACTCCGGAGGACAAGCAGGAAGCGATGAAGCAGTTTTTGCAAGCGGTGAAGTACGATGCGCAACGCGGAGCGTATCCCCAGCCTCACCTGGAGTATGCGATGGACCTCATCGCGCAGAACAATCCAGCGCTGCATGAGGAGATCAAGCGGGAGCTCAAGACCTACGTCATTCTTTTCCAGCGGGACCACGCGGGGCAGGTCCCCCCCAACATGAATATCCTGTATGACTATTTTCTGCTGGCGGGAGATGTGTCATGGTATGTCCCACCCGTGGCAGCAGTCTCCACCAGGTATGTGGACCCGCTGAATGTTAATACTGCGAAGGCCCCGGCGTTCAGCCCCGCGGACCTGATGCAAACCGCCGGAGCGCCGGCGCCTGCAAATGAGGCAAGCCCTCCGAAGGGACAAGTGAAACGCACTTCGAAGCAGTAGAAGGAGAGGAATGCGGCTGCGGACATTTGCGCTACTTTTCCTGGTCCTCGCGACCGCTGGCTGCGTCTACGCCGCGCCGGACACTGCGGGGAGGATCGTGGTGGGGATCCTTCCCGTTTCCGATGCATCTTTCGAAAGCTATGGCGCAGACCTGGCCAACAATCTCACCTACCTGATCTTTCGCTCCTTACTGGAGAACCGGCGGATTGAGCCAGTGCTGTTGAATCCGGGCGGGAACTACACTCCCGACGATGAGGAGTTTATCCAGGATTTTGCGAAACAGACCGGCGTGGATGCTGTCCTCATCAGCAAGCTGACCGAAGACGCCAGCACCAAGGGCAGCGCCAATGTGCGGCTCGGCCTGGAAACCAGGCTGATCGGCATCGCCGGGAACAAGCAATCGCCGCCGCACAATGCCTCGGCGACGATTACCACGCACGAGATCAGTGAATCGACGCAACAGGCGCTGCAGCAAGCGCAGAAGTTCTGGGCCGCGATTCCCATAGTCCAGCAAACGGCAATCGTCACCGGAGGCAGTCAATCCGTGGCGGACGCCGGCACGCTGTTCTCCGGCATGAAAACCAAGACTCCGCTGGGCAAGAGAGCGGCGGAATTGGCGGCGTCGGCAAGCGGCGATGTTGTGGCCCAGGCCCCGATGGTTTCGCCGCAAGGTTCTGGACAGCCAGCCCCGGCGACCGGAGGTCCGTGCAGCTTCAAGTTCGCGGTCCACTATAAAGACAAGCACAGCTCCTCAAAATCCTATAACCTGATCGCGAATGGACACGAAGATCTGGGTAAAATCGAGGAGGGCATTACCACTCTCAATCTTCCTTCCGGACTGGTGCTGCTACAGTTAGAACTGCGCGATGTTCCGTTCCGGTTGCCAGCCCAGGGCCTATATCAGATGAACACGAACCTGGATTGCAGCAAGGGCGAGAAGAACCTGATCATGGACGTGAGCGCCGGCGGCCAGGCAATTCTTCACTGGGAATAGAGATTGCGACTCGCGCTGGCATGAATGGCTGGTTGGCCAGCATCGCAGTTCTTGCCGAAAGACCGGCGACAGCCTTCAAAATCCCATGATGTTGTAGCCGCAGTCCACGTAGATGGTTTCGCCGGTGATGCCGCTGCCGGCGTCGCTGGCCAGGAAGACTGCGGTCGCGGCTACTTCGTTGATGTCGACATTGCGTTGCAGGGGCGAGCGTTCCGCCTGCTCCCTCAGCATCTCGCCAAAGCCGGAGATGCCACGCGCGGCCAGCGTCTTGATGGGCCCGGCGGAGATGGCATTCACCCGAATCCTGCTCTTGCCCAGATCGTAGGCCAGATAACGAACGCAGGCTTCCAGTGCGGCCTTGGCAACGCCCATGACGTTGTACCTGGGAATGACCCGCTCCGAGCCGTAGTAAGTCAGGGTGATGATGCTGCCGCCCTCGGTCATCAGCGGACGGGCAGCGCGGGCGAGGGCCACGAGTGAGTAGGCGCTGATGTCCAGCGTGATGCGAAAGCCCTCGCGGCTGGTCTCGGCGAAGTCGCCTTTCAGGTCTTCGGCGGGAGCGAAGGCGATGCTGTGCACGAGCGCGTCCAGCTTGCCGTAGCGCTCTTGCAACTGGGCAAAGAGCTGCGTGATCTCTTCGTCGCGCGAGACATCACACTGGAAAGCTTGCGCATTGGGCAGCTCCGCAATCAGGTCGTCGGCTTCCTGCTTCAGGCGCTCGTTCTGATAGGTGATGGCGAGCTGCGCCCCGGCCTGCTGCATCTGCTGCGCAATGGCCCACGCGATGCTGCGCTTGTTGGCCACGCCAAACACCACCGCCGTCCGTCCCTGCAAACTATTCGACACGCGTCTTGTCCCTCGCGGCTTTCGCAGATGGCTGGTCCGCCATTTCGGGCCGGCCGGGCTCGTGCCCTGGATACTCATACACGCCGCGTCCGGACTTGCGGCCCAGGCGACCAGCCTTCACGTACTGCACCAGCAGCGGCGCGGGACGAAACTTCTCGCCCAGCGTCTTATGCAGATATTCGAGAATATGCAGGCGAGTATCGAGGCCGACGAGATCGATCATCTCGAACGGCCCCATGGGATGGTTCAATCCCAGCTTCAAAGCTTTGTCGATGTCCTGCGCCGACGCCACGCCTTCCTGGAGCATGTAGAACGCTTCATTGCCGATCATGGCGTTGATGCGGCTGGTGATGAATCCCGGCGACTCCTTGATGACCACGACCTCTTTGCCCATGCGCCTGCCGACTTCGACCGCCGCAGCCAGGGTTTCCTCGTCGGTCTCCAGCGCGCGCACAACTTCCAGCAGCTTCATCTTGTGAACGGGATTGAAAAAATGCATGCCGACGCACTTGGGGGCGCGGTAGGTTACCGACGCGATCTCAGTCACGCTGAGTGACGAAGTATTGGAAGCCAGAATCGTCGTTGGCCGGCAAAGCTTGTCCAACAATGTGAAGATCTCAAGCTTCGACTCCATCTCCTCGGGAACGGCTTCGATCACCAAGTCAGCTTCGCGCGCGGCCTGCTCTACGGACGAGGCGTATTCCAGGCGGCCAAAAGCTTCGTCCGCGTCGGCTTTGGCGACCTTCCCCAGCTCGACCGCCTTATCGAGGTTGGAGCGGATCTCCGTTTCGGCCTTGCGCAGCGCTGTCGGCAAAATGTCTTCCAGGATGGTGCGATAACCGCCCAGAGCTGCGGCATGGGCGATGCCGCGGCCCATGATCCCGGCGCCGATGACGGCGATGGTGCGGACCTCGGCCATCCGGCTAGGCTCCCTTTTCCAACTGCTCGACGACGCCGAGGAAATTCGGGTCGGACTTGCGCATGTACTCGGCAAGGCGCCGCTTCTCTTCGGGAGTAATCAGATAAAGGCTGGCGTTGATGCGGCGCAGGGTCGCGGCAATGTCGTCGACGTAGTTCATCATGCGGATTAATTCACCAGTAGCGGCCATAAGAGTCCTTTCACGCGGAATCGCAGAATCATAGTGCAAAGGAGTGCCAGCGCTCGCTTGCGGAGAGCGTTCAGAATTCAGCGTTATGCCGCGAAGTCTTCGCCAGCTTCCCGGCCGCCTGGTTCGCGGTCGAGTGAAGGCTGCTTGGCGCAAGCATCGCGATCGGTAATCTCGACCAGAGCGGCCATCTTCGCCGCCAGCTCGGACGTGAGCGCTCCGGCCCGCAACCGCCAAGCCCAACTGCCATGGGCTTCGCTGGGAATGTTCATTCGAGCATCGCTGCCAAGCCCGAGCACATCCTGCACGGGAACAACACACAAATTGGCCACTGACGTCAGGGCTGCGCGAATGAATGCCCAATGCACACCGTCTTCAGCAATGCCCAGGTAGGTGGACGCCAATTTTTTTTCTTGTTGCGTAGCGCCGGTGTTCCACCAGCCAACTATGGTGTCGTTGTCGTGAGTCCCAGTATAGACGACGCAGTTGGGCTCATAACGGTGCGGCAGGTAGATGTGGGCCCCTTGGTTGCCGAATCCAAACTGCAAAACCTTCATTCCGGGGATTTCCAGGGCCTTGCGGAGATGATGCACCTCAGGCGTGATGAATCCCAGGTCTTCGGCAATGAAGGGCAACTTGCCCAAGGCGCTTTGCAGCGCATGAAACAAGCTCTCGCCTGGTCCCGCGACCCAACGGCCGTGGACCGCGGTGGGCTGGTCCGCGGGAATCTCCCAATAAGCTTCAAAGCCGCGGAAGTGATCAATGCGAACGATGTCGCAGGTTTCGATGGCCCAGCGCATCCGTCCGATCCACCAGTCGTAGCCCCGCGCTCGCAGGGCCCCCCAGTCGTACAGCGGATTGCCCCAGCGCTGTCCAGTTTCGCTGAAAGCATCGGGAGGCACGCCGGCAACGACTTCTGGCGAGAGGTCTTTTTTCAGACGAAATAATTCGGGATTCCTCCAGACATCGG
>JBEKQY010000178.1:0-7844 GCA_049519235.1 Candidatus Korobacteraceae bacterium
GTTCTGCCCCGGCTGTACGACAACGCTGTTGTTTTGTAAATCGGCGACCGACATGCGCGGTCCGAGAGTAGGCTGCCCATTGTACGGAGTTAGGGTTGACCCCGGGTATGCACCGGTGCCGAAAGTCCCGCCGACGAACTGCATGTTTTTGACCGCTTGTTGAATGCTCGATTGGAAGCCGGTACCGATGGGAACATCTATCGTTGTATTGTCAGAGAAGCTGATCTCAGCTACTTCGTCGACTGTGTTATCGAACAGATCCACGAAGGTTGGAACGGCAGATTGTAGCGCCTCCCCGCCATCATCCCCGGTCACTCCACTTTCGCACTTATCACTTCCACCGCACATTGAGCCTGATCGATCCAGCACGATGGACATTATCAGCTTGCCTCGGGTTGCCACCGCAGTGTCGCTGACCGGCACAGTTGCCCATACTGGAAGGAGCCGCATGAAATAAGTGCTTACGTTAGCTGTGGCCGTTACCTTGACCTGCTGGTCGCCGTATTGATCGGTGGGGAACGAGACCGTCGGCGTCGGCGGATTAACGCCGAAATTGGCGTTAAACATATCTTTGGCCAGTGTCGCAGCAGTTGTCTGTCCTGACGCCAAGTTCTTCATGCCCGTGAGACAGGCGCTATCCGCAGCCGCCGATAGTCTGGCCCTTGTGACATAAAGAACTCCGGCGTCAATGGCCAACCCTGCGAACAGCACAAGGACGGACAGCATGAGACCGTAAATAAGGAGGGTTTGGCCTAGGTCGTTCTTTGCATTGTTGGCATTGTACATATGCATACCCTCCTTAATAATATGCTACGGCATAAAACTGGGATGGCAGTACGTTACCTCCCAGCAGACCCGTTATGGGCGTGATGGTGTGGTAATTGTAGAAGATCTCCGTCACGTAAATCGACGCGCCCACGGCCTGCGATTGCAGTGCGGAAGCTGCCGATGTGGGGAGAGTAGCAGTCGAGCCTCCGCAGCTTCCTTGTCCTTTGAGGCAGCCTACTTTACTGCTGCACGAGATCCCACCCCCGAAAGCTTGCCCTGTAACTTGGAGAGAACTTGAGCCCTCATTGGTAACAGCAGTGACCACGACGCATCCCTGAGTGCTCATGTTTAGGTCCGCTCCAGCGTCTGTAGTCACGGTTGTCACTGTGTTTGCAAGAGTGGTTCCACGGGAAGCCAAGCTGGAACCCTCTCCAACCAGATTTTCCATTACCTCAACGTCGTAGATGGCTCGACCAAAGTCAATGATCCCAAAGACAAAGATACACAAAATCGTGCACGCCAACGCTAATTCTACTAACGCCTGACCCGACTCCTCCGTATTCATCTTTGTCGTCATACGCCCCCTAACTTTCGCTCGGTGGAAACATTTCATTCCTGAAAGACGAACCCACCTTTATCGTGTACGTACCGCCCGAAAAGAACGCCCCGATTGGCCCGGTCATAAACCGGTATGGGTACGTTACGGTGATGGTTACAATGTCACCCGGCCCACCGGCGTTGTTAGGGCATCCTCCGCCGGTATTCGTACACATTATGCTGACGTCGCCAATGTTACTGCCGTTAAGGATGCCGTCCGAGGCGCCTTCGAGGGTCTGGATGATCGAGTTGTACCTCGATTCGGAGCAACCGCCACTACCGGTTATGCATTGCCCGGTAATGGCGTACCGCCCCGCTTGCCGTACCGCATTCTGGAGGGTCAACTTGGTAGAGAACAGAAATCCAAAGTCCATGGTTCCCATTACGAGTAGAAGAAAAACCAACAATGAGATTGCTGTCTCTATCAGCGCTAGACCAGAATCATGGTTTTTTTTCAATTTGTTAGGGACCTCCTCTACCGGCTTGAATCCTTCCGCTTGCCGCAACCGCCGTCCTGGAAAAAACCTGGTCACACTAGCACCCTCGCGCGCCCGCTCTCCGTTCGGATTCCGTCAGCTTGTCGACGTCGTGGCCATAGAAGCATACAAGCCCACGATATCGGGGACCGAAGTGATCCGACGAATGAAATGTACGGAGTGCCGACAATGCAGCCGACACATTTTCGGTTAAGATTTTATTCTTGCGAAATCGTGAACGCAAGTACTAATTATAGCTACACTTGTCTAAACGAAAGTAACATCCACATTTGGTTACTGACCGACCTGCCCACCAGAAATTAGCCCATTGGAAATATGATTTCTCCATTTACGGTGGCCCGCCAGGCTGCATGAAAAGCACATCAGTGGTGTGTTAGTTGCCATGTGTGTGCACCTACCCACCCTGTACGCCACGCTAGACCACCACGCAGCAAACCCAAAGTAAATTGGGAGAATGGAAATGATGGAGAATGGAAGGGACAAAAAGACCCGCAGGTAGGGAAGCCCTTCTCCAGGCAGCTTCCCAGGAGGTATTCCCTGCGGGTCCTTCATGCACAGCACCATCAGTATCCACGAACTGGATGTCGCTGTCGGTGATGGCGATCACACTCAATCAGTCGCGCCCGCGCCCCGGCGGGCCCGTGTTCCCCCACGCAATCCCGCGTCGCTGATGCCCTATTGCGGCTTCTGGCCGTCTGAAGGCTCCATCTTTGGATTCGCTTGCTCTCGTGTCGGCTCAGTCTTGCCCGTATTCACCGCTGTCCGCGATGCCGTATTGACACACGCAGCTACATACAGAGGCGCAGGTTTTTGTGGCTGACAAGTCATATCCGCGGCGCAACAAGCGCGAGTGCCGCCAATTACCTCGACCTTCTGCTCGGCTCCCCCGGCGCAATCGGTATACCATCCGACCTTCGGATCGGATTTGTCGAGCCGGCAATTGGAGATCCCACTCTTGACTTTGTCTTCCACCATGAAGTTGCATCGGTTCGGTACGTTGTCGCCTTTTTTCCCACAAGTGTAACCAAGGACCTGCCCCAACGCGGCCGTGCCGGTGAGGACAATCGCCAGCGCGACTATCGGGCGGCTGTGAGCGCTATAGGGTGTTTTCATCTTTCTCTTTCCTCTTATCTGAAGTTAACCCGGAATTTCCGTTTAGCTCCCAACAGCCCGACACTATATATCCTTCCTGGGGTTCTATTGCAACATTATTTTTCTCTGGCCGGGGTCCGGCTCCGCACGCTGGCATCCTCCACAGCGAGCCTTCGCGCCCCATTCCCGCGTGCCGCTGCGCCCCGCTTCCGCTCACGATAACACCAAACGTGTTCCCACACGCAATCACATATTCCGGCAATTGCACCAGAAATGGTGCTATAGCAAAATCCCCTCGCCAGGTAATACCCCCGGGATTGTTTGACCCGCGCTTCCCTGCCTGATACCTTCGAAGGTTCTTCCCTCCCGCAAATTTCCATAAGAGAGATCGAGCATGGCACTCAAGTTCAAGGGCGTGGATTTCATCGAATTCGACGCGCTGCTCAGCGATGACGAGCGGCTGGTCCGCGACAACACCCGCAAGTTCATCGAAGAGAACCTCATCCCCATCATCGAGCAGTGCAACCGCGATGGCCGCTTTCCCAAGGAGCTGATCAAACCGATGGGCGAGCTGGGCTTCTACGGCGCCAGCTTGAAGGGTTACGGCTGTGCCGGCATGTCGGGCGTGGAATACGGCCTGATGACGCAAGAGCTGGAACGCGGCGACAGCGGCGTGCGGTCGTTCGTCAGCGTGCAGTCGGCGCTGTGCATGTATCCCATCTACACTTTTGGCAGCGAGGAACAGAAGCAGAAATATCTGCCGAAAATGGCGCTGGGCGAGATTCTCGGCTGCTTTGGCTTGACCGAACCTGACGCCGGCTCGAACCCGTCAGCCATGCGAACGCGCGCCCGCAAGGACGGCAACGAATATGTCCTGAACGGCGAGAAGATGTGGATCACCTCCGGCTCCATCGCCGACATCGCCATCATCTGGGCGAAGGTGGAAGACGAGAACGACCTGATTCGCGGCTTCATCGTTGAGACCGACCGCCCGGGCTTCAAGGCGGCTGACGTTCACGGCAAGTGGTCGCTGCGGGCGTCGGTGACGTCCAGTCTATCGTTGCAGGACGTTCGCGTCCCGGCGGCGAACCTGCTGCCGCAGGCGGGCGGGCTGAAGTCGCCCCTGAGTTGCCTGAACCAGGCGCGCTACGGGATCGCCTGGGGCGCGATTGGGGCGGCGATGGCTTGCTACGATTGCGCGCTGCAATATGCCCAGTTCCGCAAGCAGTTCCACGATCAGCCCATCGCGTCGCACCAGCTTGTGCAGGAGAAGCTGGTGTGGATGATCAGCGAGATCAGCAAGGCTCAGCTACTTGCGCTGCAAGTTGGCCGGCTGAAGGACGCGGGAAAGGACAAGCCGTGGCACATCTCAATGGCCAAGCGCAACAATGTTTGGATGGCGCTGGAGTGCGCGCGCATGGGTCGCGACATCCTGGGCGCAAATGGCATCGCCGACGAGTATCCCATCTTCCGCCACATGGCGAACCTGGAATCGGTGAAGACGTATGAGGGCACGCACGACATCCACACGCTGATTATCGGGGAGCACATAACCGGGCACGCGGCGTTTTGAGAACAGTGGTCAGTGGCTAGTGTCTAGTTGTCAGTTGAAAACCGGGCGGACGCTCCGCTCAGGATGGCAAAATGAGAGAGCCTGACCAGCCGGACCGTCGTACCAGCCATCCGTGATGAAAGTCCTCGAACACTTTCCGCAACAGGTGTATGCTTTGCGTTTGTGCCGGGACTGGCCAAGCCACGGCGCCGGCCTCCCCCGCACATCAAAGTAACAGCGACCGGCTTGCTTAACCCGCATTCCTAGCTCATAGTTCAGCCGGCAGGCCGCGCCTATGGAGGCCCCATGGCAACCAAAATTCAAATTGAAGAGCCAGAAATCATGACACACACTCCCACAGCTAATTTTGAGACCGATCTCGCAATGGAATTCCTGCGGGTGGTGGAAGAAGCGGCCATTGCCTCGGCCAAGACCATGGGCCAGGGCGACCGCAAGCATGCCGACGAAGTGGCCACCGAGGCCATGCGCAGTGTGATGGATTCGGTGCCGATGGACGGGACCATCGTCATCGGCGAGGGCGAGCGCGACGAGGCGCCGATGCTGTATATCGGCGAGAAAGTTGGCAAGCAGGACGGCGGCAGCTATCCCGCGGTCGACATCGCCGTCGATCCGCTGGAGGGCACGAACCTGTGCGCCACCGGCTCTCCCGGCGCGATTACCGTGCTTGCCGCTTCGGAAAGGGGCGGGCTGCTGCATGCCCCCGACTGCTATATGGAGAAGATCGTCGTCGGCCCGTCGTGCAAGGGAGTGGTCGATCTGGAAGCTCCCGTCTCGCACAATCTGCACGTCATTGCCAAGGTGCTGGACCGCGACGTCGAGGACCTGGTGATCATCATCCTGGATCGTCCGCGGCACGAGAAGCTGATCAACGAAATCCGCAAAGCGGGCGCGCGCATTCGGCTGATCTCGGATGGCGACCTCTCGCCAGGCGTTGCGGCGTCGATGCTGGGATCGGGCGTCCACGCGGTTATGGGCACCGGCGGGGCACCGGAAGGCGTCATTACAGCCGCGGCGGTCCGCTGCCTGAATGGCTATATGGTCGGCCGGCTGGTGGGCTACACGCCGGAGCAGGGCGAACGCATGAAGGACATGGGCATCAGCGATCCCCATCGTATCTATACCGCCGACGAACTGGCGCCGGGCAAGAACATCATCTTTGCCGCTACCGGAGTTACCGAAGGGACGCTGCTTAAGGGGGTGCGCTTCTTTGGCGACGGGGTGCGGACAACCTCGCTGGTGATGAAGCTCAGCAAGGGCAAGGTGCGGTTCATCGAGACTATCCATCTTGACCGGCGTCCGGATGTGAAGGTCAGAATTCCGGAACGATAGTCAGACAGTGAAGCCAAGTCCCGCCCTGGCCAAAAGAAGGCCGGAACGGGGCACTCCTCTGCAGAGCTGGTAAAGCGTGTTCCAAGAATCGTCTGCGAACAGGGATGCATTCCCTCAGGGGCTGAAGCCCAGGTTTTATAGGGCTCGGAAGGGCGCGGCTGAAGCCGCGCCCCTTCAAGGAGCCATTTCTGAAACAAGCTTTAAAGACCGCTGACTGGCGGCAGCGTGCTCGCCTGCGAAAACGGCGCCGGTGCCGTGCCAATACGCTTTCAAGAAACCAGCCAACTCCTCATTTTCTGCTTGCTTCTGTATTAGGAGGAGTAAAATTCAATTAGAAAAGGACTGTAGCTGCGGATGGAAGCGGTCCCATCCGGAGAGGCTTTTCATGAACGTTCATATCAGCTACAAGATTTCCAAAACGTCCGACCTCGAAAAACTCATCAACCAACAAGTGGAAAAGCTGGGCCGGTTCCTTCAGGTATTCCGTCCTGAGTTAGTGCATTTTAGGGGCGTGATTGAAGAGAACTCCTCTCGCCAAGGCATTGTGGTGTCGCTGAACTTGCGGCTACCCTCGGGACAGATGTCCTCGCAGGAGAGTAGTCCGACGGCCATGACGGCGATCAAGGCTGCTTTCGACGATATTACCGAGCAGGTGAAGCGGCACAAGGACCTGTTGCGCAATCAGCACAAGTGGCCGCGCCGCCGAGGCCCATCTCGCGGCGTGGTGGGCACGACTCCCTTCGAGCAGACAGTGGCCGTGGTCAAGCCGGAGCCCATCTCCGCCAGCGACATCACCGGCTACGTAAACATCAACCTGCCGCGGCTGAAGCGTTTCGTCCAGCGAGAGCTGCAGTATCGTGAAGACCAGGGCCAGCTTTCGCCAAATCAAGTGACGGTGGAAGAGGTGGTAGACGAGGCCATTGCGAATGCCCTCGGCGAACAGAACGAGAAGCCCGAGCGCATGAAGCTTGAGCCGTGGGTACATCGTTTGGCGAGGCAGGCAATCGACTCGCTGGCGATCAGCGGCAGAGACGAGGGCATGGTTCCGTTGGACCGCTCCCACAGCCAGCAAAATGTAGAGGACACGGACGAGGCGCGGCTGCAGTTCCATCAGCCGGACGAGACGCTGGTGGAGGAAAACGTTATCCCAGACCCCACCGCCAATACCCCGGAGGAGTTGGTAGCGCGGCGCGAGCTGCTCAATCTGATTGAGACGACCTTGGGTGACGCCGGACGCGACGAGCAAGAGGCGTTCATCCTGTACACCGTCGAAGGCTTCACCCTGGAAGAGATTGCCGACATCGGCAACCACACAGTGGAGGAGGTGCGGGCAGCCATTCGCCGGGCCAGCGACCACCTACAACGCTTTTTGCCCATCAAAGACCCTCTTAAAGACAAGCTCCTGGAGTATTCCAAGAGCGCCTGATTTCGGGGGCTGCGGCGCAGTCCCCGCATTGGTCATCGAACGAATAAGAACCATAGGAGAACCGGAATGATCACACGCGATGACATCCGTGAACTCGCCAACTTTAGGTCGCCGGAAGGTTGTGCTGTCACGTTCTACTATCAGCCCTCGACGCCACTTAACCAATCGCACCGGGAGGAAGCCATCCTGGTGAAAGACCTGATTCGCAATGCGCTGCGCGAGGCCGAAAAGCACGGCAAGAACGGTTCCACCCGCAGCGATCTGGAGAAAATCAACGGCATGGTGGACCCGCTGCACGGAAGCGGCGGCAAGGCAAAGGCCATCTTCGCCTGTAGCAAGCAGGGCTTCTGGCGCGAGTTCGACATTCCTGCCCAACTGCTGAAACCCAAAGTTGCCGTCAGCCAGCGCTTCCATCTGAAGCCCCTGGCCGCGGTGCTGGACGGAGAACAGCGCGCCTGCATCTTGCTGGCCGATCGCAGCAAGGCACGCGTCTTCGAACTGCTGAACGATGAGGTCGTGGAGAAGGAGGACTTCATTAACGAGCTGACCCGGCGCGGCAGAA
>JBEKQY010000179.1:0-7835 GCA_049519235.1 Candidatus Korobacteraceae bacterium
GGGAGAAATTCAGCAGGCTGTTGACGATCTCCGAGGCACGGAAGGTTTGCCGCGTGATCTTGTCCAGCAAGACCGACTGCTTGTCGTCGCCGTGGACCTGCTTGGCCAGCATCTGCGCGTAAGACGAGATGACGGCCAGCGGCGTGTTCACCTCGTGAGCCACGCCGGCGGCCAGCAAGCCGATGGAGGAAAGCTTCTCCGCCTGCGAGAGCTGCGACTCCAGCTCGATCCTTTCCGTGATGTCGTCGACGATGATCAAGCGGCCAATCACGCTGAAGCTCTTGCTCACCAGCGGTGCGATGGCGATGTTGGTTACGCGAGTCTCACCGCCCGCGGTGCGCAGCCGGAATTTATACAAATTGTGAATGCCCTGGGTTGGGCGCACCCGGTAATACTCTTCCAGAAACGTCGGCGGCAAAACCGCCGTCAAAGACCGGCTGAGCGCCTCGCGGCGAGGCAAAGCGAACATCACTTCCATCTGCGAGTTCCACGACTCGATGCGGTCCTCCAGGTCCACCGCCATCACGCCCACGCTGATCGACTCGACAATGTTCTCGCTGAACTCCTTCAGACGTTCGTATTGGCCGGCTTTCTCTTCCAGAGACTTGTACAGGCGTGCGTTCTGCACGGCAATGCCAATGTAGCCGGCCAGTGTCTCCAGCAGTTGCACATCCTCGCTGGACAGGAAGTCGCCTTCCACCGTCTTGCCCAAGCCGAGCACCGCAATCATGCGGCCCATCACGGTGCAGGGAATGTAGTAATTCAGCTCCAGCCGGCGAATCGCCTCCCGCGCCGAGGGACTTTCGCGAACCGCCTGGTTGGTGTTGTCGAAGAACAGATGTCCGGCCTGCCACTCCGGACGTTCCACGTGCAGAAAGTCGAAGCTAAGGCCGCTAGTGTTGGCAATCCCATACGATTTTGCCAGGTAGAACTGCTCCGGCTGCTCGGCATCGGCGAGGAAGATGGCCAGACGGTCGACCAGCAGGGTGCGCGACAAGCGATCGACAATCGAGGTCAACATGGTGTCCAGGTCGGTCTCGGAGTTCAGATCGCGGCCAAATTCAATCAGCGTTTTGCGGTAGTCATAGCGCTTGCGATAGAAGAACTTGTCCAGGCTCTCCTGCACCCAGTTCTTGAAGGGATCGAAGAGCAAGGCCGTTACCGCAATCGCCACCACCAGGCCGATTGGCCCCACGTTGGGGAAGTTCTGGTGGAACATCACCGAAGCCACACCGACCGCCGCGAAATACGCAGCCGTGATAGCGCCGGCGGCGATGGTGTACGCCATACCGCGCTTGAAGATGAGGTCGACATCCATCAGGCGGTATCGGAAGATGGCGTAGCCGAAGGTCAGCGGTAAAAATACCAGCGACAGAACGGATACCTTCATCCCCAGGCCGGGAAGGACTCCGAACAGATAAGGAATGATGTAAAAGATCGTAAAGGGCGCAACCGACAGGATGGTGCCGCGGGTGACCCATTTCATCTGCTGGCGCAGGATCGCCGATTGGGCATCGCGATAGCTGTGCCACAGGGTGACGGTAGCAGCGACGAAGTACGCTGCCAGGTAGATCCACTCCACCCGATCCAGGTTCCAGCGTAGCCGTTCGCTGGGCTGCAACAGACAAAGAACGCAGATGTGCACGGCCAGTAGCACCGCGCCCGGAGCATACAGCGCGGGCACCAGCCAGCGGCGGCGAATCACCACCGCCTTGCGCTCTGGAAAGGTCAGCGCGAAGTGCAGGAATACGGCCGGCTGCAACAGCCAGGCGACGACATTCGACCAGTAAACCACCCAGTCGAAGTCGTTCAGCTTGCCGGTGTAGTGGAAGGAATAAAAGATGAACGAGACCAGGCAAAAAACATAGAAGTGCGCGCTCTTCGGGGCGGTCCAACGCCGCAGCAGGACATACATGCCAATGCAGAGATAGACCAGGGCGATCAGCCGTAGTCCGGCGTAGAGCGATCGGTCCTCGGGAGCAAGAATCAGCGGCGCGTCTAAAGCAACACCCTGCCGCACCAGCGAGTAGTTCGCCCGAGACCAGACGCCCACTGCATAGAGCTGGCGTTCCAGGCTGCCAACATTGGTAACGTTGTGGTCTTCGACCGCGATCAGCACGTCGCCGGCCTTGATGCCCGCTTTCTGGCCCGGACCATCCACATCTACCCGCTGGGCTTGTAGATGTCCCCCGTCTTCCACCCACCAAATCCCGTCGTAGGGGGCAGAATATTCGCGGTCCTTCTGGAAATTAATGCAGGCAAAGACAATGGCGGCGACGCTAAGCAACCCCAGGAAAACAGCGAGAAAGCGCGTCTGTAGGTCTCGGTTCATCGAAGCGGCTGGCTCGTAGCTCGGACGCACGAGTGGGACTGCTCCCACCGGCTTCTCTTCTATGAGCAACTTCGATGCCACCATATCCAATCCTCCAGCAGTAGCTAAACCTCAGTCTTTGAGCAGCTTCCGTGATTATAAATCGCCCGTCAGGAGAGAAATACTGTTTTTGGAATTTGGTTGTGAAATTGTGAAGATGGTAATGGTTACTAATGGACATGTACTTCCGGTTTCAGTAACCCGCCGTTAAACAAGAAGTTCTGGGTACAGTTTCATGGATTTGTCTCACCGCGATTGCCTGATCTCCGCGCGATGATTCGCTTTACTTCGCCAGCGCCGGGGTCGCCCAGGCAAACTGGAAGATCGACAGCGGATCCTCGGAATGCTTGACGTCCAGATCGAGATGGCTCTCGGCGACGATCCAGTAGTAGGTTTTCACGGTCGCGATCATCCGGTCGATGGCTGCGTCCAATTCGCGCTGGGTTGAGGCGAGCGCCGGGAGGGTCCGCTCGTGATGCCCGGCATGAGGCGCCACCGCGCGCTTCAGCTCCGCCGCAGCCTGGATCAGCGCCCCGCGATCGTCCGCCAGTTCGCTCTCGGTGATTTTGTCGTGCAGTAGCTGCGGATATTCCGCAAGCTGCGCCAGCACGCGCGGCAGTGAGACACCCCCATCTTCGCCCTCCAACAGACGAAGCGCGCGCGCCGCCATGGCATCGGCATAGCAACCGCGCAGCATGTCGAGGAACGCGCTGCGGGCCTGGCAAAGCTGCGGATTGGGCTGGATGATCTCGCGCTCCAGCTTCCAATAGATGTCGCGGTCGGTGGCCAGGCTCAGCACCTGATTGCCGATCTGGCGAAGCTCACTCTTGGCGCGCTCGCGGAACTGCTTTTCGCTCAACATACACGGAAATTGTAGTGGGACACGCGAACAAGCTTCTGTGATCTCAGTCACTCGCGCAAAGCTTCGCTGGGCACCGCTGCCACGGCGGAAGCTCGGTGCAACCCGGTGCAACCGCTCTCATCTCATCCCAAAGGCCTTATGATTACAGCTATTGTTGTAGGATGATCTCGACCGGGCAGGAGGAGTCGTGGTCTGTAGCGCTTGTGGATTCGAAAACCCTTCGGGCATGCGTTTCTGCGGCATGTGCGGAATGCCTCTGCCGCACCGTCCGCTTACCACGCCCGGGGCGCAAAGCACCCTCCACCTTACGCGCGTGCCGCGGGAAGGCGACGCTGACTCGCCAGGGCGGAGCACGGCGCCTGGCGCGGCAGCCAATCCGGGCGCGAATGTTGTCGAATCGCCTTTGGCCACCGCCCCGCCGGTTGAGGAAGCGGATGTGCTCGATCCTATGCCGTCTTCGTTGCCAGATTTCGGGACGACGGAGTTGGTTCCTGACGTTCCTCTCGATGAGTATCTGCAAAGCTTCCGTTACCAGCCGCCCAGCGAGCCCACTGAGATCACGATGCGTGGCGATGCCACGGAGCAGGCGGCTTATGCGGCTTATAGGGTTGAGGAGACAACCGTTGCGCCATCGTCACCGGCTGACTTGACCGCGCCGGCCGATGCCATTGCTTTAGCTTCTACTACCGAAACTGAGACACCGCCCGTCATTGCAGCCGCTCCTCCTGACACGGTGGAAAGCCGCTTGGGACTGGAGCCGGAAGTGCCGGCGGAAGTCCACTCCCAGCGCCCGAACTTTCTCGACCTCAGCGAACCACCCAGAGAGTCCAAACCGGCGAAGTCCCGGCCCATTACCATTGCTGGACCGTCATTCCTGGGATTGAGCGACACTGCCGAAACCGGGATTGCTTCACGGCTCCCTAAACCTCGGAAGCTGCGCAGGTATTACTGGGGGGCGTGGTCGGCGGCCGCTGTTGTCTTGCTATTGGCAACCCTGGGGCTGATGGAATGGCGTTCGCAGGTTGACCAGACCAACGACGGCCCAGTTGAGGTCATAGCGGCCAAAGTTCACAACTGGAGCCGCGGTCCAGTTGAAATCATAGCGGCCAAAGCTCGCGACCTGGCGCCGATTATTGATCGCTGGCGGCAAAGGCTATTGTCGGCTGGAAGAGCACTTGCTCCAGCATCTTCTGCTGGCGACACGAACGCCCAACCCGAGATGCCAGCGCGGTCCCGCAATCACAGGGGCCTTGCAAGTGCACCGGCAGGCGCGCCTGCAATCTCCACGGCGGCCACCGCCGCGGCGCAACCGGGCACTGTGGCTGGAACAACTCCCGGTCCCAAACCGCCGGCGAACAATCTGAATTCCACCGCTCCTTCAGAGACGACACCAATTTCGGCGGCAAAGCCCAAGCCGCCGCGCCAAACCGCCATCAGCAGCCAGGAAGCGGCCACCAAACCGGACCTTTTGGGCGCTGAAGAAATCGTGAAAGCCAGGAACGCCAGCGATGCGGCGGCAGCCGCGGCCTGGCTGTGGAAGGCCACCGCGAAAGGCAATCCCGATGCCCCGGTGCAGTTGGCGGATATGTACATTAAGGGTGACGGAGTGCCTCGCAGTTGCGAGCAGGCCGTGGTGCTACTGAAAACCGCGGCGGAGAAGGAAAATGGGCGCGCCCGCAATCGGCTGGCTTCGATGTATTCGACCGGGACCTGCGTGCAGCGCGATCGCGTGCAAGCCTATCGCTGGCTGAGCTCCGCGCTGGTGGCCAATCCCAACAGCGAGTGGGCACAGCAGAACCGCGACCTCATTTGGCAGCAGATGACCCCCGAAGAGCGCGTCCTGGCGGAAAAGTACCGCTGAGTCCGTTGACCCGGGGCCCACACTCGTCAGCCTTGCCTCCGCGCGGTAGGATTGGTGTGCACTATTGGAGCGTGTGATGACACCTGCACTTACAGATCTGGAACCGAAGCAAGTTTGGAAGCATTTCGACGCGCTGGCGGCGATCCCGCGCGCCTCGACTAAAGAAGCCGCGGCCCGCGATTACGTGTTGTCGATTGCCGCGAAACACAAGCTCGAAGCTGTCCAGGACAAGGTTGGCAACACCGTGGTCCGCAAACCTGCGCGACCAGGGCGCGAAGCCGCGCCCATGGCCCTGTTGCAGGGACACCTGGACATGGTTTGCGAGAAGAACGAGGGCACGCCGCACAACTTCGACACCGATCCCATCAAGATACGGCGTGACGGCGACTGGCTAAAGGCGGAAGGCACCACTCTGGGTGCGGACAACGGCGTTGGCGTATCAGCCGCGCTCGCCGTCATGGAGAGCACCGATATCGCTCACGGCCCGCTGGAATTTGTTTTCACCATTGACGAGGAGTCCGGCCTGACCGGCGCGGCTGAATTTCCTGGCGGAATGCTGCACTCGAAATACTTTTTGAACCTGGACAACGAAGAGGAGGATACGATCTGCATCGGCTGTGCCGGCGGCGTCAAAACCACGGCGCGGCGAAAAATTACGCTGCGTCCCGCCACGGGCGATACAGGTTGGCGCATCAAGGTATTCGGCCTGAAGGGCGGTCACTCGGGAGTGGACATCCATCTGGGCCGCGGCAACGCCCTGCGTATTCTCGGCGGCACGTTGCAAAGCCTGATGGAACGCCTGCCGGTTGAGATCGCCGATCTGACCGGTGGCAGCGCGCAAAATGCGATACCCCGCGAAGCCTCGGCGACGATCGTTCTCGATGCCGCTCGCGAGCAGGAATTGAAAACGCTCGTGGCCAAGCTGGAAGCTGAGTACAAAGCCGATCTTGGCAGCTTCGATCCGGAATTGCAGATCACGGTCGATAAAGTGCTCCGTCCGGAAAAGGTGATCGATACTAACGATGCCAGGCTGGCCGTGGACCTGCTGGCCAGCCTGCTCCACGGTGTTTTGGCCATGAGCCCCGACGTGCCCGGCCTGGTGCAGAACTCCACCAACCTGGCCACGGTGGCCGTCAAGGGCGATGTGATCGAGATTGTCACCAGCCAGCGCAGCGCCATTGCCGCCAGCAAGGAAGCGGCCGCGCGCATGGTGGCGACCGCTTGCCGGCTGGCCGGCTTTCAGACCGAAGAGACGGGCAGTTATCCTGGCTGGAAGCCGGAGCCTGCCAGCGACATCGTTCGCAAGCTGCAATCGGTGCACGAAAAAGTCTTCGGACATCCTGCGAAGCTGATCGCAATGCATGCCGGCCTGGAGTGCGGCGTCATCGGCGAGAAGTATCCCGGCATGCAGATGGCGTCTTTCGGTCCCACCATCGTGGGTCCGCACAGCCCGGACGAGCGCGTCGAAATATCTTCGGTTGAAGGCTTTTGGAAGTATCTGAAGGCGGTGCTGGAAAGCATCTAAGCGGCAAAGGCGCTTGGAGTATTTACGTTTGCGTATACATTTGTATAGCACTTTGCTATGATCACTTTGCGCGTCGAAGGGTTTGACTGGGACGATGGTAATCGTGCGAAGTGCCAGAAACACGGTGTATCAATTGCGGAGATCGAGACGCTGTTCCGCAGCGATCTCCGCATCGCACCTGATCCGAAACACTCTCACGACGAGGACCGCATCATTGCCGTAGGACGAACTGAGTGCGGGCGTCCTGTGTTTGTAGCGTTCACGATGCGGACTAAGGGCAACCGCCGGCTGGTGCGCCCAGTAACAGCCCGCTATATGCACGGGGAGGAGGCCGCCGCCTATGAAAAGGAAAGTCCCCAGGCTCAAGACCGATAAGGACGCTGAAGTTTTCCTGGCACAGGACCTCGCGGACCTTGATTTCTCGCAATTCAAACCTGCACGGTTTGAATTTGAGAAGAAGGACGAACAGGTCAACATGCGGATACCGAGCGGTCTGCTAGCGGCCCTGAAAGCGAGGGCCAAAGCGCGCGGCATTCCCTATACTCGATTTATTCGGGAAACTCTGGAACGAGCCATGGCCGCGCCAAAATCATGAGCGGGCGAGCCTGGCGTTTAGCCGTGGCAAGCCGGTACGCTGCTGCAGCTAGTAGACAGGATTTTGCCACGGGCAAAGGAGCAACATGCGTCTGCTGCTGAACTGGTTATTGAGCGCGATCAGTTTGCTGATCGTCTCGCATGTGGTGCCGGGATTTCATGTGCGCGGCTTCACGGCTGCGCTGATCGCGGCCGTGGTGATTGGCCTGGTGAATGCCACCCTTGGCCTCTTTCTGAAGATCATCACCTTTCCGCTGAGCATTCTTACGCTCGGCATCTTCTGGTGGGTGATCAACGCTCTCATGCTGATGTTCGCCTCCGCCTTGCTGTCGCCGAATTTTGTGGTACGCGGTTTCTGGCCGGCGTTTCTGGGAGCGATTGTGCTGTCGCTGGTCAACATGGTGCTGAAGGCGCTGGCGCGAGACGTGGAAGGGCGATAGTCGCGATAGACGGGCGACTCACCAAGAGAAAATCTTGGCAAAACCTATCCCATAAATGGCTTTGTATCAGGGCACGGCTTCAGTGAGTGCGTGAGAACTCACTTGCGCTGGAAGGATAAATGATGCACAAAGGGGTATGTCACGATTTCTGGTGTACAACCCCGAGCAAGCGTATTTACTGC
>JBEKQY010000180.1:0-7808 GCA_049519235.1 Candidatus Korobacteraceae bacterium
CGGCAATGCAGATTCTAGAGAGGTGCGATCAGTGTATTACGCCAGTGAAGGGGCACGGCTTCAGCCGCGCCGATTGGGTCGCACGGGCGGTCGGCCTTTAGGCCCTGAGGTGCATTTCCCTCAGCGGCTAAAGCCGGCTTCTTTGATCGACGGTTGCGGCGCGCCTAAAGGCGCGCCCCTTCAAGACAGCCACACCACCTCTGGAACTGTCTTAGCCGCGCCCAAGAACACTATTCATATGAGGGCTTCCTAATGTCATTGCGAGAAGTATTCGAAACCCATAAGGACCGCCGCTACATCATGTTCGGCGGCAAGGGCGGCCTGGGCAAGACCACGTTCTCCGCGGCCACAGCGTACTGGCTGGCGAAGCAGGGCCACAAAGTCCTGGTCTTTTCCGTCGATCCCCAGGCGTCGCTCAGCGACATCTTCCAGCGCGACATTTTTGGCCAGGGTGCGGTCGAGATCATGCCCAACCTCTACGCCCAGGAGGTCGATGCCGACCGGCACATCCACGAATACCAGGAGCAGATCCGCAAGAAGATCCGTGACATGTACGGCCTGGATGCGGTGCCGGAGGAAATCGAGCAGTACATTCAGGCCGCATCGGCGGAGCCGGCGATGGAAGAGTCCGCCATCTTCGACGCGGTGGTCGATATCGTGGTCGGAGGCGAGTACGACTATTACATCTACGATCTGGTGCCCCTGGGGCACGCGCTCTACTACCTTTCCATGGCAAAGGTGTACGACGAGTGGATTAATCGCATCACCCGTCTCCGCCAGGAGATGCGCGAGCAGGAAGAGATGGTGGCGCGCATCAAACGCCAGAAGACCACCGAAGAAGACCATATCCTGACCGAACTGCAATACATAAAGGACCGCATCAACCAGTCCTCGCGCATTTTGACGGACAAGCAGAAGACAGCGTTTTTCTTCGTCATAGTGCCGGAAGAAATGATCATCCTCGACACCGAAAAGGCGGCCCAACTGTTCTCCAAATTCGATGTTCCCGTTGTCGGCTATATAGTGAACCGGGTGCTTCCCGCGGACCTGGCCGGTCAGGCAATGCCGCCCTACCTTAAGAAGCGTCTCGCCATGCAGGGAGACTACCTGCAAAAGATCGACAAAGTTTTCGGCAAGCAAGTCATTGGCCGCGTTCCGGAACTGGAGCGCGACGTTACCGGGTTGCCGATGATCGAGAGGTTGGCCGATATCATGTATGGCAATGGCAAAGGGTGAGCGGATTATGTCTGAGATAAAACAGAGCTTCACGGAATTTATTGCAGCCCATCCCAGAATGAAGTTCATGTTCTTCGGCGGCAAGGGCGGCGTAGGCAAGACCGTAATGGCAGGGGTTACCGCCCTCCACCTAGCGCGAGAAGGCAAGCGGACCATGCTGGCCTCCACCAACCCTGTGCACAGTTTGAGCGGCTTGCTGGACCAGAACGTCTACGGAGCGCCCACCCAGGTCACAGGCGTCCCTAACTTGTGGGCGTACGAGATCGACACCAAGGAAACGATTGAACGCTCCAAGCAGGACATCAAGACGAAGATCCGCTGGTTTCTGAAGTTCGCCGAGATTTCCACTCAGGCCGATGCCTTTGTCGAAAGCGCCACCATGAATCCCGCCTTCGAAGAGTCGGCGATGTTCGAAAACATGGTTGACCTGATGTTCAAGAACGAATATGACGCCTACGTCTTCGACACCGCGCCCACGGCCAATGCACGCCGGCTGCTGGGAATGAGCAAGGTGTATTCGCTCTGGGTCAACAAGATGGTGAAATCGCGCGAGGAGGCCCAGTCCTTGCGGGAACTGCTGTCCTTCACCAAGAAGAAGCAAACCGACCCGCTGATGGAGTACCTGGTCAGTTTTCGCGAACGGATCTTGCACGCCCGCGAATTGCTCACCGACGTCGAGCAAACCGCGTTTTTCTTCGTCACCTTGCCGGAAGCCTTGCCTATCGCCGTGATCAAGCGGTTTATCAACTGGTTCCACGATTTCGGTATCCCGGTCGGCGGGGTGATTGTGAACATGCTGATTCAGAAAGACCAGGTCGGGGCCGACTCTCCCGAGTTCGTCCGCAATCGTGTGGCCATGCAAGATGGTTACATGCAGGAAATCTGGCGCGACTTCGACAATGTGCGCGCGGTTGTGCCTCTGCTCGATAACGAAGTGCGCGGGACAGATGCGCTACAAGACGTGGCGCAATACGTGTTTCCGGTCAAACAGCAGACTGCTTCTCCAGTGGATACGGTCCGCTAGCTGGGCTGCCACACGCTTTTGTCAAAAGACAGTGCCCGGAATCGGTATCGACAGGATGGCGCTAGTGGAGTAGGATTGCTGCCCTGGAGTGCCTCAACCTTTGGATGTCTCGGCAGAAAGCTTTTCCGTTCGCAACCGAGGAGACAGGATTTCATGTCCCCTAGCGCTGCCGAAGACTTCGATTAATCCTGTGTCAGTACACGCGGGGCCCCATACCTCCAAGGGTCGTCGCGCATCTAGCCCTAACGCCAAACAGTAAAGGATGAATATATGAAGAAGCTCTCTGTTTTGTTGACCGGCCTGGTAGCTCTGCTGGTCGCCGCGCTCCCTTTGATGGCGCAAACACCTTATGCTCCTCCAGGGCATGTTCGCAACTATGTTGTGGTTCAGGATGCAAACCATCAAAACTCTCCGACCGGCATTTTGCCGCGCTCCTATAGAGCCGCCTATGGCTTCAACCAGATCCCCAACGCAGGTGCAGGGGTGACGATCGCCCTGATTGACGCCTACAAGGACCCGAATATCGCATCGGACCTGGCGTTCTACGCCAATTATTTCCACATAGCGCCGTGCAACTTTACCGTGGTGGACTTGGCCACGATTGAGGGGCAAGGTTGGGACCTGGAGGAATCGCTCGACACCCAACAAGCCTGCGCCCTGGCGCCGGCGGCCAACATCGTCCTGGTCGAAGCCGTCAGCGATAACGATAGCGATCTGAACAACGCCATCGTGGTAGCCGAGGGGGCGCCGTATTACGCCAGCGTAATCTCCATGAGTTATGGCGAAGGGGAGTTCAACGGTGAGCAGGATGAGGACGTCTACTTCTGCAACATCGTCAACGGCAACGGCCAGCCCGTGACCAATGTCGCGGCTACCGGTGACGACGGGCACGGAACCGGCTATCCCGCGACTTCACCTTGCGTGGTCGCCGCGGGTGGTACCACGTTGGGTTTGAGCACAGCTCTTCCCTTAGCAAATCCATTTCTACTAGACTACGGGACCGAATCGGCTTGGAACGGCAGCGGCGGCGGAGTTAGCTGCTACTCGGGCGCAAACGGGCCGTGCGCCGGCGGCGGTGAGCCTGAGCCCTCATGGCAGGTCACGGCGTGCGCACCGTATTCACCGGCCGGGAGTAGATGCATACCCGACATTGCCTCCGATTCCAATCCCGGCACCGGCGTTCCTGTATACGACACCTTTAGTTACGGCGGTTGGGTCCAGGTGGGCGGCACCAGCGTGGCGACCCCCGATTGGGCCTCGTTCTTCACCCTGGTGAATTCGCAGCGTGTGATTAACAGGCAGAACACGCTCAGCATGGCAGACCCGGACCTGTACACCCTCTACTCCAACAGCATCGACTACTCCCATGATTTACACGACATCACGTCGGGAAACAATGGCGGCTGCGGATTGCTCTGCGATACCGAACCGGGCTACGATCTGGTGACCGGAATCGGCAGTTACCAGGCCCAAAACCTGTGGGCGGCCATGGTGGCAATGCCCAACTAACTCAACCTCTTTTCGCATCAGGCGCGCTCTCGCAGCGCGCCTTTTGCATGTGCACCGCAACCAAGGCAGGCTCACGACTTTCTCTGTACAAGTGTAATGAGTCAGACCCGAGCGTACTAAAGAAGAAAGAGAAGCCATTTCGGCACGTAGTTTGTACGCGCCCGTTTCTAAGCTTGGAAGCTGACTCCTCTGAATCTTTGCCAATACCAGTCCAGCGCGGCGAGGTTGTGGTTGACGGCAAGCGGCTTGAGACGCTGCGGATTGAGCCGGAGCAGCCGGAACGGCCGACCATCGTTATGCTACATGAAGGCCTGGGCTCGGTTGCGATGTGGAAAGACTTCCCGCAGCAGTTGGCGGCACGGACAGGATGTGAGGTCGTTGTCTATTCGCGTTACGGGCACGGCAGCTCTGACCGCCTGACAGGAAAACGCGCCGTCGAGTTTATGCATCACGAAGGCGAAGTGGTGCTGCCGGAATTGCTCCATAAACTCGGCATCCCGCATCCCGTCCTGCTGGGCCACAGTGACGGCGGCTCTATCGCGCTCATCTTCGCGGGCAAGTATCCCGAAATTCCGCGTGCCCTGATTCTGGAGGCACCGCACGTGTTCGTCGAGGACCTGAGCGTTGCCAGCATCACGCAGGCGAAGGTGAACTATCGGACGACAAACCTACGGCAGAAGTTGGCCCGCTACCATGCGCATGTGGATGCAACATTCTGGGGATGGAATGACATCTGGCTCAATCCCCGCTTTCGCTCGTGGAACATTGAATCGTACCTGCCTGCCATCCGCTGTCCCATACTCTGTATTCAGGGTGAACAGGATGAGTACGGCACAATCGCGCAGCTATTGGCGATCCAGCAGCGGGTACCCGGGACGCAGATCCTGATGTTGCCGGACTGCAAGCACTCGCCCCATCGCGACCAGCCCGAGGCAACGCTCAAGCGCATGGCAGAGTTCGTCCGCGAGGTGGAGAACAATCGACCGCATTACGAACCAGCCAGCGGCTGAGATATAATCCGCGCCAAGTCACAACCCAAGGCGGCATTTATGATCTCCGCACTAACTCCTTTGGAGTTTCTTTCCCGCAATGCCATTGCATACAGCGACTGCACGGCCGAGGTCGACGGCGACCGGCGCTTCACTTACTCCGAGATGCAACATCGCGTGCACTCGTTCGGCGCCGCTCTGCAGCAGGCCGGCATTGCGCTAGGAGATCGCGTTGCCGTGCTGGCGCGCAACGGAGTGCTACCGCTGGAGGCCCACTTCGCAGTCCCACTCATTGGCGCGGTGCTGGTCACGCTCAACATTCGCCTGCAAAGCGGCGAGCTGGCCACCATCCTGAATCACAGCGGCGCCAGAATTTTGCTGGGCGATGCTGACCTGCTCACACCTCTGCTGGCAGCGCGGGCAGGGATTCCGCAACTCGAGCGAATTATCTCGGACTATGACTCTTTCCTCAGCGAGAGCAGCAAGCCCGTGGTGCCGCACCCGCCGGGCGAGGAAGACGTGATTTCCATCAACTACACCAGCGGCACCACCGGTGTCCCCAAAGGGGTGATGTACACCCATCGCGGCGCGTACCTCAACGCCATTGGAGAAGTGGTTGAACACGGACTGTCGTATCGGTCGGTTTATCTATGGACGCTTCCCATGTTCCACTGCAACGGCTGGTGCTTCCCCTGGGCGGTCACGGCGGTCGGAGGGCGGCAGATCTGTCTGCCCGAAGTGAACGCCGAGCGTGCCGTCAAGCTGATCCAGGATGAGGGCGTCACTCATCTCTGCGGCGCGCCAATCGTAGTGCGCACGCTTACCGAGTACTGCTCGCGCCAGGGCATTCGTTTCCGCCCTGCAATAAGGATGGCGATTGCCGCAGCGCCTCCGCCTCCGGCAGTGATCCGGGCAGCGGAAGAGGTTGGTATCCAGTTGACGCACGTCTATGGGCTCACCGAAACCTATGGGCCGCACTCGGTATGTGCCTGGCACTGCGATTGGGACGACGCTCCGCTGGAAAAGCGCGCGCTGCTCAAGGCGCGGCAGGGCGTGCCCTACGTGGTATTCGGGACTGACATGCGGGTGGTAGATGAAAACATGCACGACGTCCCCGCTGACGCACTCCAGGTAGGAGAAGTGGTGATGCGCGGCAACAACGTGATGCTCGGCTACTACCGCGAGCCGGAGGCAACCGCGACCGCATTCCGTGGCGGCTGGTTTCACTCCGGAGATCTGGCGGTGATGCATCCCGATGGTTATATCGAGGTGCGCGACCGCGCCAAGGACATCATCATCTCCGGAGGAGAGAATATTTCCTCGCTTGAGGTGGAACGCGTGTTGTACGAGCATCCCGCCGTGCTGGAGGCGGCGATTGTTGCCCGCTACGATGAGAAGTGGGGCGAAGTGCCGCACGCCTATGTGCTGCTCAGGGAGGACGCCGCGGTCAGCGAGCAGGAGCTGATTGAGTTCTGCCGCGAGCGTCTGGCTCACTTCAAATGCCCGAAGGCGGTACACTTTGGTCCGTTGCCCAAAACCTCAACCGGCAAGATCCGCAAGAACGTGCTGCGCCAGCAATCGCGCGCCGCAGTGGAAGGAGCTTCGTAATGCCTGAATCGCAAACCACCACAACAGTCGCCAAGTACCAGAACATCCTGTTCGACACCGATGGACAGATCGCCATCGTGACACTGAACCGGCCGCAGCGGCGCAATGCGTTGTCGCTGGAGTTGATGACGGAGCTGATCGACTGCCTGAATGAAATTGGGCGCGACCGCGCGCTACGCGTCGTGCTATTGCGGGCCGCAGGCAAAGTCTTCTCCTCAGGCCACGATTTGAGCGAGATGGTGGGACGCGACATCAACGAGTACCGCCAGGTTTTCGATGTCTGCACCGAGCTGATGACGCGCGTGCAATCGATTCCGCAGCCGGTCATCGCGGAGGTGCAAGGCGTTGCGACCGCGGCCGGATGCCAGTTGGTGGCGACCTGCGACTTGGCCGTGGCCTCCGACCAGGCGGCGTTTGCCACCCCGGGCGTGAAGATTGGACTCTTCTGCACCACGCCCATGGTAGCCCTCAGCCGGGCAGTCGGACGCAAACGGGCGTTGCAGATGCTGTTGACCGGCGAAATGATCGACGCCGTGACGGCGGCCGAATGGGGATTGATCAACATGGTCGTTCCTGCCGCCGAACTGGCAGAGCAGAGCCGCAAGCTGGCCATGCGCATTGCCGAAGCCAGCTCGCTGACGGTCGCGCTGGGCAAGCAAGCCTTCTACACCCAGATTGATCTCGACCAGCCGAAAGCCTATGCCTATGCTAAGGAAGTGATGAGCATGAATTCGCTCGCCGCCGATGCGCAAGAAGGAATCTCGGCGTTTCTGGAAAAGCGGCGCGCGTGTTGGACGGGAAAGTAGAACATTCCTTGCGAGGTGCCCAGAACCCAGATGCTCATATGGCTGAGCTCAAGAAGCCGATTCGGATTGTGAACAGTAGCGCGCCCACGTGAATCAGCGACAACGGCGGATGGACGGACACGGCAGGCTGGACTCATACGAAGTGGCTGCCGCAGCCCATAAAGTTGAAGCGGAGTTGCTACATCGGCAATGCGGCATTCAGGACCAGATCGCAGCTGCCTTTGGAGGTATCAACTACATCGAGATGGACCATTACCCACACGCCAGAGTCCATCGCATCCACCTGCCCAAGGCGACAGAGCACGAACTCGAAGCCCGACTGGCGCTGATTTATGTGGGACAGAGCCACAGCTCATCGCACATTCATGAAATGGCGATCCGCGAGCTCCAGGATGCCGGACCACAGTCGCCCAAGTTAGAGCGGCTCCGAGGCACCGCGGCGAAGTCGCGCGATGCGCTGTATGCAGGCGACTTCGTCGCACTCGGGCAGGCGATGATTGAAAATACCGAGGCTCAGTGCAGTCTTCATCCAGCGTTGGTCGGGACCGCTCACCAGCAGATTATTGACATAGCTAGAAAATATGGTGCGTTGGGATGGAAGGTGAATGGAGCAGGCGGGGAAGGAGGATCGGTTAC
>JBEKQY010000181.1:0-7777 GCA_049519235.1 Candidatus Korobacteraceae bacterium
CCGTGCGCAGCGCGAACAGTCCGATTTCGCTGCTGCCGTCAGGCAATTCCTCTTTCTTCAAGAAGGGCGGCTGGTTCACGGCGAAGTGGAGGTCCTCCTTGTAGCCGAAGCGCGCCGGCCACTGCGCGGAAGAGACAATGCTTCCGTCTGCGGAGATGATCTCGAGATAGTCCAACTGATAGTCGCGGGCGAGGGCAGCCGCTTCGTTCAGGTACGGTGAAGGATCGCCTCCCGTCTGCGTCAGCTCGAAGGCGATCCGGGCCAGGCGATCGCTCCCCGCCACATGCTCAATCCGGGCCGCCACATCTTCAGCGTGTGCGTCAAAATCACGCCGGAACTGATCGACCAGCGCCACCGTGTGCTTCTGGTTGGCTTCCGCAAAAGCCTGTCGCGTGCGCAGTGACACGATCCACGCTACCGCTGCGACTGACAACACCACGGTCAGCGAGAAGACCAGCAGCAGTCTCTGGCGGAGGCTCACTTGGCATCCTCCAAAGAGACGTTGGCAAGAAGCGGTGTGCCATCAGGAGCCAGGACAAGGTCCTGCACCCGATCGCTTACTCCGTAAGCCCGCGGCAGGTACAGCAATGGCACGACGGTATGCGATTGCAGGAAGCTGCGCTCGGCGCGGTAAAGAATAGCTGGGTCGGAGCCTTCGTCGCGTGCTGCGGCGCCGAAATCCTCGAGCGTCTCCTGCAACGCCGATGCCGCATCGGCCGCCTCCACATGCACCAGGTGCAGCGCCAACTCGGCATTCGGACTGGCAGCTTGCGAGACGACTCGCACATTCCAACCGGCGTCGCGCAGATTCAGCGCCAGACGCTCTGCCACCAGTTGCAACACCGGGCTCGAACTGTCGACGCTGAGATGCAACGGGATGGATTGCGCTCCCCGAAGCTCGCGAGAACGGCCGAGATTGGCGGCGGCCGGGAAGAGAAACGAATACCCGCTGAGCGCGCCGGGCAGCAGACTTGCCGTGACCTCACCCTGCTTCTGGAAGATCACATTGAACAGCGCGGCGCGGTCCAGCGCCAGGGCAATGGATTCTCGCAAGTGTTCGTCAGCGATTTGTTCTCCGGAGACGGAGAGGGCCAGCAGATCGGAAGGTCGTGGAGCTATGGCCAGGGGCATGCGGTCCTGCTGCGCCTGCCGCAACAACTCAGGCGGGACCTCCACCAGGTCCGCTTTGCCGACGGTGAAATCCAGCCACTGCGCGCGCACCGGCCGGTTTCCGTAAACCTCGACCGCATCCACGAAAGGTCTTCCTTGCCAGGAATCGTCATTCGCCGAGAGAAACAGGATCCCGTTAGAGTTGGCAACGAAGCGGAAAGGCCCGGTGCCGTTGGGATTGCCATTCTCATCCTGGCGTGTGATGGCATAGACGCTGCGCGCCAACTCCGCAGGCAGCTCCGGCATCGGCGTATCGCTGGTGAAGATAACCGAGTCGCCTACCGCGCGCACATGCCATGCGCAATGCTTGCAAGCTGCCGAGAGCGATTGAACCACGGCCTCAGCGGTGAGAGGCGAGCCATCGTGGAAGTGAACTCCGCTGCGCAAATGGAATTGCCAGCGATGGTTCGCACTTTGCGCCTCCCAACTCACCGCCAGCGCAGGAGCCACCGCGCCGCTGCCGGTTACTTGGGTCAAGGTGTCAAAGAGGAGTATGCGGGCAATACCGTCTGGTGACTTGAGCGGATCGGTGTGGGTCTCGACGTGCAAGGTTCCGCCGTAGCGCGGACGGGTTCGCGCCGCCGCGGGCAGAGCAACTGCGATCAACAGGCTAATGACTACAAGCCACCGAGACACTGTAAGCTTCATAATGCGATTCCTGCGGCTTCTGTACCACGACGGTTGCGGAAGTCTTGTCGCTGCCTGTCCATATTGCAGTGATGGCGCCATCGAAGTTCAAGGGCGCGCTCGCCGCCATTGCCTCACGACCTGAGATCTGGTAGGCGCGCACCGAGTCGGCGACCGGCGATCCCGCAGCGGACGCGAGCACCTGCATGCCTGGGCCGCATTCCGACCGCAGTCCAGCGATGTCGCTGCCCCAGTCGTGAGCGCCAATCAGCAATTTGTGCGAGCCGCCTTCCAGCAGATGGACCGCGCCGTTCACGTCGGCGAACAGGAATGCCGTACCGCCCGTGTGCACCAGCTCTGCCGCCGAGTAGAACGGAGGAAGCTTCGGTCCGAACCCCGGCACAACCACTCCGGTGAAAAAGTTCCGAGTGGAGTTGTAGAAGGCCTTCTGTGACGCGAGCGGCCAAGGGTCGTCGCTGTCGCTGCACGATACCGTCATGGTCCAGCTTTCGCCGGTTTTTGTCGCGGTGCACGCGATGCCCGGGAAATAAGCGTCGAAGAGATGATCGCTCGCCGGGAATAAGCGTCCTCGCACATCGCGCGGCAGAGGCTGTGAATGCGGGACATCGTAGGTCTGCGCAAGCTGCCAGCTTCCACCCGTCGAGAGGTAAGCCTTGATGTGCGCCGGGTCGAGTACGATCATGTGCTGCTCGTTGCCCGTGCCGAGGACCGTGACATCGAGGATCGGATCATTCTGTGCGTAGAGCAAGTTTGCCCGCAAGGTGATGGCCGGTCCCGAACTCGCCGCGCCACTGCTGGTCGCGCCCGGAACCGGCAGCATCGCGACCCGCGTCTCCGACCCTTCCTGCACCTCGGCAACCCACAACCAGCCCTGTATGTTCTGCGACAAGGTGACGCGCACGTCGGAGTCGGCGTCCTTGGCGCGTACGATGACTCCCGCGGAGCGCAGCTCACGCTCCAGCGCTCGCCGAATTACAGGCAGATCGTCGCTGGCGACAGAAGAACGATTCGTGACCACCAGAGTGATGGTGCCGGGACCGGTCAGAGCAGCGATCTGGCGGGCGAGGTCTGCGGAGGGTGAGTCCCAGCTATTCAACGCGAGGGCCGAAGGAATCGACAGCAACAGCGCGATACTCCATGCCAGAAGCCGATTGAGGGAGATCATCCGCTGTGGCGAATTATATCCCGGCACTCTCATGACTGGCTCCCGCTTTCTGCTCGGCTGGTGCGGCGCCCTTCGACAGTGTTTAGGGCAGGCCTTCAGCGCCGCGTCTGCCGGTGGAGAGGAGAGAGTTCCAGCCGCGGCGATCATTGGCAATGATCGCAGCGGCTGGTAATCGAATACAGCGTCGTGAACGCCGGCCTGAAGCCGGCACTACCTGATCTGCCCCTAGTGCGACTGGCCGCGCCCAGGATCGGGATCATCGGCGTCCGGCGGAAATCCCGGCCTGGCTCCCAATCCACGAAACACATCGCTGGCAAAGAAGTACTTGCCATCGGCGGGAACCATCATCACCTGTATCTTGTCCGACAGTTTCTCGGCGACGATTTTGTTGATCAGCAGCGGGGCGTCTTTCAGCACCGCGGCTTCGCTGCGCATGCGCTCGGCATCGGCAGCGGCGGTCAAGCGAATGCGGTTGGCCTCGGCATTGGCCAACAGGTCGCGCCGCTGCACTTCCGCCTTGCTGTCGATCACTTTGGCCTGGGCTGCGGCCTCGGCATTCTGGATGGTCGCCTCCTTGCGCGCTTCCGCTTCCAGCTTTGACTGCTCGATCTGCTTCTGCTTCAGCGGAAGCGTGTACTGCATGGCATCGGATTCGCCTTTGGCTTCCACCACCCTCGACTGGGCCTCGCCTTCGGCGGCCGTTACTTTCTGCACCTTGTCCGCCAGCGCCCGTAGTTCCGCAATGCGGACCTGCTTCTGCTGGATGTCGGTTTGTATGTTGAGCTGATCGTCCTGCTGCTCCTTCAGCAGAAGGTCCTGCAACCCCCTTGCGTACTCCTCTGGAAGTTGAATATCGCGCAGCATGACTTCTTTCACGATCAGGCCATCGCCGCCGAGCTTCGCGGCGATGGTCCCGGCTGCGCGCTGCCGCACTTCCTCGCGGCGCGAGCTGAAGATCTCGCGCACCGTATAGCCGGGCGCCAGTTCGCGCCAGGCGCTGGCCACCACCGCCGGAACAATTTCCGTCTCGATGGGCTGCGGCAAGTGAGTTTGCACATAGTCGAGGCGCCGCGGATCGAGCCGGTAACGCACCGTGATGGCCAGCCCAATGCTGAGACCTTCCTTCGACTGTACGCTGAGGATTTCGGGCTTCGTGCCTGGCTCCAGCTTCTTGCCATCCTCAACCATTCCGGTGGTGAAGAGTTTGTCGCGCAGGTCGAACAATTGCACCTGCTCCAACAGAGGCACGACGAAATGCACCCCCGAATAGAGAGTGCCCGGCTCGGTGCCGCGCGTCTCGCTGATTCTTACGCCGGCCATGCCGCTGGGGACCACGACGAAACTCATCGCAATCAGCATCGGCGCCCATGCCAGCGCAACCAGAGCCACGCTCATGCGCCAGCGGACCGGTTCCGGCGCAGTTGCGCCTTCCACACCGCGCGCCACAGTACGCCGGTATTGGATCATCAGCCATAAGTCGTATGCGAGGACCGAAATTCCCGCGACCAACAAGCTCCCGCCAATCGCCATAAGCAAGTACTTGAACGCAATCATGTCCTTCCTCCTTATCTCATTTGCCCCGAACTATGTTTCTGCCCGGCTCCTTGACCTCGCCAACCGCAAGAGCGGCGGTTGGTGGGGACCCCGGCTCCCGGCCGCGGAGCGAAGAACAGCCGGAATAGTTCGCCGAGAAACAGTTCCTCCAGAAGCACCGCGCAAGCAAGGGAGAGAACCAGACCCCCAAGCGTGACCAGTGCTGTTGCCATGCCCTGCACAACTCACCTCCAACCTGAAGCTACTGCCCGGCCGACTCGGTTGCCGAAGCCAGTGCGTTCTGCGCCACCACACTTTCCGCAGCCGGCGAATCCGAAGCCGGTTCCGTACCCCATCCCGATCCCGGTCCCGATCCAAAGACCGCAGCGGTCTGTGTGTCACTCCCGCCGCGGATTTCCACCGTGTCTCCGGCCTTCACCATCGAGAAGAGTTCTTCCAGGTCATGCTTTGCCAGGCGAATGCAGCCATGCGAGGCTGCCTTACCGATGGACTGCGGCGCATTGGTTCCATGAATGCCATAGCCCTTGAGGTCAAGGCCCATCCACCGGTTGCCGAGCGGATTATGCGGTCCAGGAGCGATCACCTTTCCTTCGTGGTAATAGGTGGGATCGACGACGCGAGCAACGATGCGGAACGTTCCTGTAGGACTGGGCGTGCTCTCTTTGCCGACCGCAACCGGATAGACCTTCTTCACCTGCCCGTCCTCAATGAGGGCCAGGTGACGATCAGAAATGCTCACCAGCAGAAGGCGCTTGTCCGCAACCTGCGCATACGCCGGGAAACTCAGCAAAAAAAGATTGCGAACATCAGCTTTGCTGGATCGCTGTGGTGCCGCGTGCTGCTTGAATTTGGCATCTTGTCACCCTCCGCAATCGTTTGCGCTGGGTAAAGCTGCACGAGGATCACCACGGGGGACCTGGTGAAAATAAGGAAGTTGTAGAAGGCGTCAGGGAGATCTTCGTGTCCGATCAAACACGGTGTGTCAGGCAGAACACACTGGTGTCCTGAATCAGAAGTTCGTTATATAAATCGCGGTTTGTATCAGGGCACGACTTCACAGGCCGCTGAAAAACTCGAGTTCGCGCGGTTTTGAAGGGGCGCACCTTTAGGTGCGCCGTTCCAAGTTCTTATTTTTGCCATGCCGAGCGGGCTTCAGCCCGCGAGAGATCTGCTGTTTCGACTTTTTCAGCGGCCTCTTCAGTCGTGTCGAACCGCGGCGTAAGAAAACATTGGCCTTTAGGCCCTGAGGCAAAAGTCGAAGGCCTCATTCAATTCGTAAACGAATTTCTAATTCACCACACTAGCTCGTTTACCGCAAATCCAAAGCATTCCGCCGATGATTGCCGACGTGCCCCATGTTCTGAAAGCACGCCACCAACAGCAGGGCAGTCTCGCTCAGGAATGGGTGTTCGCTTGAAGTTAGATGGTGAGCGCGGAAGGAATCAAGAACGGTCCGTGAAATGGATAAGCAGCGGGGAACTTAATTACAACCTAATCACCGATACGCTCGAACATATTTCGGACGAAGCCGTCGAGAAGACTAACCTCAAGATCCACCCTGTTGGCACGTTTTTGATGGCAATAACAGGTCTGGAAGCGGCGGGGACGAGAGGCGCGTGTGCAATCGTTGGCAGCCCAGCGACTACCAATCAGTCTTGCATGGCAATCTACACGACGCCTGAATTGAAAACGGAATACCTGTATCACTACTACGTTCTTCGCGGGAACCAACTCGCCCTGCGGTATTGCCAGGGCACGAAGCAACAGAGCTACACGGCTAAGTTAGTGAAACTTTTACCGATTGACCTTCCGTCATCAGTCGAAGAACAAACCGCAATTGCCTCGGTACATGACAAACGCCAGACCAAAGGTGGGCTCTACCGCACAACCGCCCCGGCTTTGGGGCACGCCACAGCGAGGCGACGGGCAGGCAGGCCACACCGCGCGCGGGCAGGACCTAGGCGGCCAGGACACACAGGACACACAGGCGGCCAAGCGGGCAGGGCCTACACGCGGGCAGGACCCATGCAAAAAGCCCCCAAGTTTGGCGACACAGTGGCGACACGGACGCGGAGGCAGCGCTTAGCTATTACGTGGGTATGCCTAGAGACCGCATATTTACAGTGGACTTGTGGTGAGCGCGGAAGGAATCGAACCTTCAACCTACTGATTAAGAGTCAGTTGCTCTGCCAATTGAGCTACGCGCCCTTCAATGACTTACAGACACAGCCGCAGGAGACTGTAGCGGAAACTGTAGCGGCTGTTTCTCAATTTCCTTGGTAGCGACTGCTTCTTCACTGTTGCCTTTCGATTCTAATTTCAAGGTGTTCATTCTGTCCAACCTGGAAACTGCGTCCTCCATCGCCTGCGGCGTGGGATGAACGTAACGCTGGCTCACTGTGACGCTGCTGTGTCCGGCCAGCTTCATTATCGTGAATGCGTCAACGCGTGCAAGTCCCAAGCGCGTCAGGCACGTGTGCCTAAGGGAATGCAGCACGAACACGGGCGGGAGTTTCAGACCTTTGCGCGTTCTCGCGTGCATGTGGTCAAGGGAACTGACCCGGTAGGAATTGCCGTTCTCGTCGGCGAACACGAACACGGTTTGCGCTGCTGCTCGGCGCTGCGTCAGCAGGTTGTGAACGCGTTTGGTAAGCGGTACAGCTCTGCGGGCGTTTCGAGATTTACCCTCCCGTACTTGCACATAACCCCATGGCGAACCGTTACGCGTTAGATGCACATCGCGCCACTCAAGTGCAAGGGCCTCGCCTATGCGGAGTCCTGTATCAAGTACCAGTGTGGCGATATCTTTGAGCGGCTGAGGCGCGAATTCGAGATACACCCTTTCGTCTGCGTAGCTGAGAATATACTCGCGGCTGCCCTCGCCGGAGAGCAGCCGGACGCGTGGCACGCGGTCAATAGTCCGCCATTCTTGCGCCAGTCGCATCATTCGGCGCAACGTTGCGAGCGCACGGTTAACGGTGGACGGACTCACCCGTAGCCCCTCGCAGCGTTTGATCCCCTTTTTCGTGCGTCGCTTCACAACCTCGTTACTCCGATGCTGCACGAAACTTTCAACTAACCTCTCGTCAATATCACTCAAGCGAGCGTTCGCCAATGGTTCGTATTCGAGCAACCGTCTGACTTGTTCTGCATAGAAGGCCACTGTTCGCGGCTTGGAAGCCGAACGGATCTTCACTGCTTCATTGAAGCGCTTCGAAAACCCCGTCAAAGTGGGAGCCG
>JBEKQY010000182.1:0-7734 GCA_049519235.1 Candidatus Korobacteraceae bacterium
TGGGCGCTGGAGCTCAATCACCCGCTGCATACCGACGATCCCGGCAGCGAGCTGCGAGAGGTGTCCTTCGGCCTCGATGTTGCCGAAGGCGATGGCACCTTGCAGATGCTCGCCTCCACCTATTCCGCGGACAATCACGCGGTTTACGACGGACTCAGCCGCAAGGGACCGCGGATTGTGAGCTTCGCGCCGATTCTGAAGCACGGGACGTTTCCGCTTCCGCAGATCCTGGACCGGCTCATGGGGATGGGGGAAGACGCGCTGGGCAGGCCGGTGGAGATTGAGTTTGCGGTGCGTCTGCCGCGGAACGCGAACGATGTCGCCGATTTTGGCTTTCTGCAGCTCAGGCCGTTGGTGCTTTCGCGAGAGGGCGAGGATATCCGCATTGAGGACGTCGATCCGCCCAGGCTCATTTGCCAGAGCTCGATGGTGCTGGGACACGGGCGGCTGCAGGACCTGCGCGATGTCATCGTGGTTGATTCGCACCGCTTCGAGCGTGCGCGCAGCCATGACGTGGCGCAGAGCGTCGCTCACTTCAACGCTCGATTGAGCGAAGCCAACATTCCGTATGTGCTGATCGGCGTGGGCCGCTGGGGCTCGACCGATCCGTGGCTGGGCATCCCAGTGGCCTGGGACCAGATCTCCGGTGCGCGCGTGATCGTGGAGTCGGGATTCCACGACTTCCGGGTGGCGCCCTCCCAAGGTAGCCACTTCTTTCAAAACCTCACCGCCTTCCAGATCGGCTATTTCACCGTGAATCCCGATGCCGGCGAAGGTTTCGTCGATTGGCAATGGCTCGCCCAGCAGCCCGCAATGGAAGAGCACGGCTGCGTGCGGCACTTGCGGTTCGACTCGCCGCTGGTGGTCGCGATGAATGGCAAAAGCAGCCGCGGCATGATCTTCAAGCCGGGCATGGCGGAATAGCCGGCGGCGAACCGGGTTCTCCCCTCGCAAAGCTTTGAAGTATGAAGAGTTGGTGGGAAGCTGTTCTGATGCCAACTGAGAATCGGCTGCAGCGCACATATTCGGCTAGACATGTTACTCGCCTTCGCTTAACTTGAGACTTCCATGCAAGGCCGTGAAGCAGGGCGCGCTTGCAACCGTGGAGGGACTGCATGTTCAAAGGATTTCGCGATTTTGTTCTACGCGGCAACGTTGTCGATCTGGCAGTGGGCGTAGTGATTGGCGCCGCTTTCGGCACGGTGGTAACGGCCTTCGTCAAAGACCTGCTGACGCCCATCATCGCGGCCATCATGAAGAAGCCGGACTTCTCGGGCTTTTCCTTCGAATTCAATGGGGCGAAGTTTCTCTACGGCGACTTCATCAATGCGGTGATTTCGTTTCTCTTGATTGCCGCCGCGGTGTATTACTTCGTGGTGCTGCCGGTGAATCACCTGATGAAACGTTTCGAGAAACAGGCGCTGCCCGACAAGAAGAAGTGTCCCGAATGCCAGAGCGACATTCCCATCGGGGCGCGCAGGTGCGCCTTTTGCGCCCAGCAAGTGGGATAAGGCGAGTCGAACCCGATCAGAATCTGAAATTCCCAACACCCGGACGCGCGTCTCGTTTTCGATTTCGTCCTTGAGTTGAGGCAAGTTGCTGCGGTTACCGAAATGTAACTACGTAGCATAGGATTCCAACTTCCTGGGACGGCGTTGTTCAGCGGCCTCTGTGGATATTACGGCATCGGCTGCAACTTACTGACACGACATGGCTTAGCTCCCCACCGGAGCATCCAAATTGGGGGTGAACTATGATACAATAACACAGGGTCGCTGGGCGCCTAAGTCACTGAAACATCTAGTAGATACCAGGTATCTGCCGAGTTAACCACGGCCGCGCTCCGGCCCCGCAAGGATAGGCAATCTGCTGACCGAAGCAGGTTGCGAACGAAATGGAGCAAGATGCCGGCGAAAGATTCCCCAGCAGCCGCTGCGGCGGCCTCCGAAAATAACAAGGCACTGGAAATCGACAGCGAAAAAATCTCGCCGAAGACTGCCAAGAGTGGCAATGGCCAGTCCGATGGAGACTACACTGCCGATTCCATCAAGGTCCTCGGTGGCATGGAAGCGGTGCGCAAGCGCCCGGCGATGTACATCGGCTCGACGGGCGAGATGGGGCTGCATCACCTGGTTTACGAAGTGGTGGACAATTCGGTCGACGAGGCGCTGGCCGGCTTCGCCGATCGCATCGACGTCACGATCCATATCGATGATTCGATCACGGTCGTCGACAACGGTCGCGGTATTCCGGTTGACGAGATGGACGTCGACGGCGAGCGTCTACCGGCGGCGCAGGTCGTCATGACCATGCTCCACGCCGGCGGCAAGTTCGACACTTCCACCTACAAGGTTTCCGGCGGACTGCACGGCGTCGGCGTCTCGGTTGTGAACGCGCTCAGCCATCTGCTGGAACTCGAGATCTGGCGCGACGGTTCGGTGTGGGAGCAGACGTACTCCAAAGGTGAGCCCACTTCCAAACTTAAGAAAACCGGCACAACCAAGAAGCGGGGGACGAAGGTCCACTTCGTTCCTGACAAGGAAATCTTCACTGTCACGGAATACAACTACGACACGCTGGCGCAGCGCCTGCGCGAGTTGGCATTTCTCAACAAAGGGCTGCTGATCACGCTGACGGACGAGCGCACGACCGATCCGAAAACAGGCGAGCCCAAGAAAACAGAGTTCAAATACAACGGCGGCATCGCGGAGTTCATCAAGCACCTCAATCGCGGCAAGAGCGTGCTCCACGACAAGCCGATCTACATGGAAGCCGAGCGCGACGGCGTGGCGATGGAGATCGCGCTGCAATACAACGACGGCTACTCCGAGACGGTGTTCAGCTTCGCCAACAACATCAACACCGTCGACGGCGGCTCGCACCTCCAGGGCTTTCGCTCGTCGCTGACGCGAACCATTAACTATGCCGGCCAGCAACTTGGGCTGTTTAAGGATGTGAAGGAAAACCTGACCGGCGACGATGTGCGCGAGGGCTTGGTCGCGGTGGTCAGCGTGAAGCTGCCGCAACCGCAGTTCGAAGGGCAGACGAAAGGCAAGCTGAACTCCGACATAGCGGGCACGGTGCAGGCGTTCGTCAACGAGCGGCTGGGAGGGTTCTTCGAACAGAATCCACCGGTGGCCAAGCGGATCATTAACAAGGCGGTTGAAGCAGCGCGCGCCCGCGAGGCTGCGCGCAAGGCCCGCGACCTTACGCGGCGCAAGGGCGCGCTCGACGGCGGCGGCTTGCCGGGCAAACTGGCCGACTGTTCCGAACGCCAGCCGGAACGCTGCGAAGTTTATCTGGTCGAGGGCGAGAGTGCAGGCGGCACTGCGAAGCAGGGCCGCGATCGCCGCTTCCAGGCGATCCTGCCGCTCAAGGGCAAGATCCTGAACGTCGAGAAGGCACGATACGACAAGATGCTAGGGCACGAAGAAATTCGCGCCATGATCACGGCGCTGGGCACCGGCATTGGCAAAGAAGATTTCGATGTATCGAAACTGCGTTACGGCAAGATCATCCTGATGACCGACGCCGACGTCGACGGCTCGCACATCCGCACGCTGCTGCTCACCTTCTTCTTCCGTCACATGCAGGAGCTCATCAAGCGCGGCAATGTCTACATCGCGCAGCCGCCGCTGTATCGCATCAAGAAGGGCAAGTTTGAGCAGTACATCAAGAACGATGCCGAGTTCGTGAAGGTGATGGTGAAGCGCGCGGCCGATGGCATTGTGGTGCGCTATGGCGAAGGCGCGGCGGCGCTGGACGGCGCTCCGCTGACCAGGTTCATGACCACGCTGAACGACTACATCGGGTTCTTCGACAAGGTGAACAAGCGCATTCGCGATGAGGCGATCACGGAACTGCTGCCCAAGGCTGACCTGGTGAAGCGCGCCGACTTCGAGGGCGACAGCAAGAAAGCGGCCGCGAAGATCGCCGCGCTGGAGAAGTCGCTGAAGGCGATCGCAAAAGAGCGCGGCATCAAATCGATCGAAACGCACTTCGAAGAAGAACACAGCTTGTGGGAGCTGAAGTTCGTCAACTCGCAGGGCGCGGAGCACGTCATCAACTGGGAGCTGGCATCGACGCCCGAGTATCGCCAGATGATGTCGAAGTACAAGCACATTGAGCAGTACATGCAGCCGCCGTACTACATCGAGGCGGTAAAGAAGGAAGCGGGCGGAAACGGCAAGGAAGAGCTGAGCGACGCCGAGCGTGCCGATCAAGAGAAGGCCGAGCAGAAGAGCCCGAAGGCCTCGAAGCGCAAGAGCGAAGCGGCGACGGTAGAGAAGAGCTCGCCGCGCGAGTTGTTCGATTACGTGCTCAACGAGGGCCGCAAGGACTACACCATCCAGCGCTACAAAGGCCTGGGCGAGATGAGTTCGCAGCAGCTCTGGGAGACCACCATGGATCCCGAGCGGCGCACGCTGCTCTCGGTGAAGCTCGAAGATATTACCGAAACCGAGACGATCTTCACTACGCTGATGGGCGAGGATGTGGAAGCGCGCCGCAAGTTCATCGAAGACAATGCGCTGGATGTGAAGAATTTGGATATCTGATCGATCTCGGCTTTCACTGTGCAACGTCGCGCGCGTCCGGAAACCCGTTGTTGGATGATGGAGAATTACGGGGGCTTTCTAGCTGAGTTCCTCGATAACCAGAGCATAGTCAGAAGGGTCCTCGTGGGCCTGCAATACAACCGCCTTTGGAAAGCCGATAGCGATTGATCGCATGTCCGCAACGAATGATGGCGCCGATCGCATCCCAACGATCAGCTCTAACACAGCGTCCGCGGGAAAGTCGAAGAGGCATATGGGAAAGGGTGTGCACTGTAATTGGCAATTTGCGTCTGACAGCACCCTCACAATTCGCCACTCCTTCTCATACGCCCACTGTTCAGACTTCGTCTGAAACCAAGCTGGGGATGATGTGTCAGATAGCGTAACGATCGGACGCTTTCGTTGGTAATCCACCTGCCGCAGGATGCCAAATTCATCTTGCTCCGTCCTTCGCAGCGAGAAGAAGGGGTGCTTGGAGTCAAATCCGACAACGAAGCCTCGGTGGTTCTCAGCGTAGTGGCCCCACATCAGAATCGAATCCCTAACCTCGCTAAGGCACAAAACGCCGACGTTCTGATTTAGAGCGCCGTCAAGAAGCGATGATACCTTTGCAATCATCGGTGGTTCCAAGAGCCGGAACAGTTCAGGGATACGAGCCTTCTGCTGGTACAACAGCTCTTTCAAAGCCGGTTGCGGCGGAGCCTTGATAAGAGCGCCATACTTATCTAATTGCTGCTCCACTAGTTGCTCGAAGTTGTCTTCTACATACGCACGCACGTGCTCCTCGGACGCAACCGATTGAATCCGAGGCCGAAACTCAAAGGGATCGTTGAAGTCTCCGGGTTGCGTGAATCGGATTTTTTTCGCCTTCAACACGTCCAGCCGGGCGCGCTGTAGATACTTGTACAGGATCATTGGGTAATCCGTCTTCCACATTCCGGTCAAAGAAGTTGTTTGGCGCTTCCTACAATACACATGGCCTGCGGTTTGCGAGCACCTTTCAGCACGGCCGCCGGTTACAAGAAGACTTCCATGTCTGTTTCCCCGCCCTAACGCGACGCCTGTGCGTCGCAATTGGTTGCGTTACTCCTCTGCCCATTCTTGCCTTCGACTTGTCCCGCAGAAAAATCGGAGGTCCGTCGTTCACGGCTGGGTGAGTACCGTGTGGTAGGGATCGAGCGCTAACTGCTTCACGTCGGCGGGAGCGGGTAGGGTGAAGCGGGTATCGGCGCCCTCGGCGAAGACGCGGCCGAGATACACTTGCCGTTCTCCTGCGAGGCCGTATACCGGAACGCTGGTGACGAGATCGAAGGGGGCGGAGTCCTGGTGAATGACTCCGCTGACGGTGCCGTGGGTTGAGTTGCGCGCGAACTTTACGCCCGACACTTCAAGCTGTGGGAACGCGGTTCCGTTGACCCAGCCATCGAAGAACCAATCCAGCGACTTGCGATTCTCAAACCACAACGATCGCGGCAAAACTCCCTCGACCGCCTGTTCGAAGTCGGCGTTCGTGATTTCCTTGCCCTGATAGCGATCGACCAGGTTACGCAACAGCGCAAGGAAGACAGTGTCATCGCCGCCGGGATTGGCCTGCGTACGCGAGGCGTCGCGCAGCATCCAGCGCAACATGTGCATCAGCCAAGTGCCGCGGCCGTAAGCGATGATCTCGTACCCGTTAGGAAAATGCGACGACGAAAGCCGGCTGCCCAGCGTCACGGGGCCGGCCTCCACCAGGCGACGCCCCTCGCGTGACGTGCTGCCCAAAATCCGGCGATAGTTTTCCAAGGTGAGCTGAACGTCAGCCGGCCGGGTGCGCTCCAGTAGCAGCAGAGAGCAGTAGTTCGCGAAGGCTTCCAGCAACCACTGCTCGTGATAGCTGGCCCACGAGACCTGGTCGCCGTACCACTGATGCGTCAGCTCGTGCGGCATCATGACTTCACTGTAGATGACTGCATCGGCGGCCGAGACGTTCATGGCCCGTAATTGCTCGGGCTGGAGATAGGCGTAACTCGACAAGAAGATCAATCCTGGCCAGCCCTGGCTCTCAGCGCTGGGGTTTTCGGTGAGCGAGAGCGAGCTGAAGGGATAAGGGCCAAGCATCTGCGACAGCGCGGTCAGGGTTTCGGCTGCGCGCTCGGCGAGCGATTCACCAGTGCCGGCCGGGTTTTGCAACGGCGGCGGCGGCCAAGGTATGGGATCTATCGTTCCCGGCGCGTGCGGCGACAGCAGGGGAGATGAGCCATTCGCCGCATCGGGAGCCGGTCGCTGGTATTCGGTCCCGCGCGCTGCGTAAGCGTCAACTTCAATGTTCATGGCCTTGGCGGAGCTGCGCACATACTCCCCAAGATTGAACCCGGCAATGGGGATGGGTTGTTCGCTGATCCAGTGACCGACGAAGCCGTCGCCTTCGCGCTCCAGCGAAACACGCTTGCCGGTGGCGACCAGCGACCATGGTTGAGGAAAGCGGAAGGTGAGATCGTAGTTGGCCATGGCGATGCCGCGGTTGGGATACCACGTGCCTCGTGCCCCGACGTACAGCAATCCGCCTCCGGCATCGGAGAGCACCGAGCCCGCATAGGTGAATCGCAACGGAAAATGTGCGCCGGGCTGTAACGGTGCGGGAAAGACCACCGCAATGGTGTCGTTGCCGCGCCGCGAAAGTTCGCTTCCCTCCAACGCCTCATTCTGGATGAACTCCAGCGGCTGGCCTTCGTACTCCACTCGCTTCAACTGCAGGTAACGCGACAGCTCGAAGAGCACGATGCGCGTACCGCCTTCTTTGACATCGACATCAAGTGTTGCCTCCGCCGAGAGATTGCGCAAAGGGTCCAGAGTCGCATCGATGGTGTACTTGCTGGTCGACAGGACATGGGGTGTCCACAGCGGACCGGTCGGCCCTCCAAAACGGGTGTCGGAGAGCGGCGTTTTGCGCAGCGAGCGCATGGGAAAGCTCATCCACAGGTCGTAATAAATCTGGTTGCCGTGCGAGGAGGCATTGCCGACCACAACTTGCTCCGGGCTGCGCGAGTCGAAGAAAACATCGAAGACACCATAATGTTCGCCCGCCAGACGGACGTGCAACAGGCGATCGAGAATGGGCGGAGGTTCGCCCGCAGCGGCAACAGGCGGCGTGCTGGTGAAGGAGATACAGAGCCGCATCGCATCCATGTCGGCAAGA
>JBEKQY010000183.1:0-7710 GCA_049519235.1 Candidatus Korobacteraceae bacterium
CGCCGGGCTAACTTCATGCCGCCGCTGCGCGGCTTAATTAGCGCCGATCTCAGCAGTCTTCTCCCACCGTAAACTTTCAAATCGAGTACTCACGCAGACACTGAAGTCGTGCCCTGATACAAGGCTCGCGAAATCGGGATTTTTCAGCGGTCTGTAAAGTCGTGCCCTGACACAAAGCTCGCGAAAATCGGAACTCTTCAGCGGCCTGTGAAGCCGTGCCTTTCCACCATTCCCAGCGCGCAATTCTCTCGCAACCTTCACCCTGCGGCAGATTTGTCTCCTGGCGCGGGCGTGGGCAGGAACCGATACCCCACTCCCCGCACGGTCAGCAGATATTGCGGATGCGATGGGTCCTTCTCGATGTACTTGCGCAGCCGCACAATGAAATTGTCGATGGCGCGTGTGTCGGTGTCCTCGTGCAAGCCCCACACTTCCTCCAGAATGGACTTGCGCGAAACGTTCCGGCCGCTGTTGCGAATCAGATGCCGCAGCAGCTCCGCTTCCATCAGTGTCAAGCGGAAGATCTGGCCATTGGCCCGCAGTTCCAGGGTGCCGAAGTCGACTTGCTTGTCATCAAAAACATAAACATCGAACTCGCGCAGCGAGTCGGCATCCTTCGGCTCAGCGACGCGCACCTCGGCGGGCGGATCGTTGAGCAGGGTGCGGCCCCAATCGCGGCGGCGCAACAGGCCGCGAATCCTCGCCAGCAGAATCGCCAGGTCGAACGGTTTGGGCAGGTAATCGTCGGCGCCGGAAGCAAAGCCCTTGAGCACGTCTTCCGGCCGGCCGCGCGCGGTCAGCATCAGCAGCGGAATGTAGTTGCTCGCCCGGCGCAATTCGCTGGCAACCGCAAATCCATCTTTGCCGGGCAGCATCACGTCCAGCACCAGCAGGTCAAACTCGCCGCGCTGCTTCAGCAGCAGGTCGAGCGCGCTCTCGCCATCGCCAACAACCTTGGTGTGGTAGCCCTCGGCCTCGAGATTAAACTTCAGCCCGCGCGCCAGGTGCTCTTCGTCTTCCACCAGCAGAATGTCGTTCACCGGGAGTTCCTCGGCAGCTCAATGATGACTGTGGTTCCGTGACCAGAGCCTTCGCTGTCAGCATAAGCATTGCCGCCGTGGCGGCGGGCAATGGCGCGCACAATAAACAGGCCCAGACCGCTGCCCTTTATCTGCGACGCACCCGGCGTAAGCACGCGGTAAAAGCGCTTGAAGATGCGCTTCAGCTCGCCGCGTGGAATGCCAACTCCATTATCGCGCACCCGAATCTCCACGTGCTCCAGGTTGGGCGTCACCACCGCAACCCGTATCTGTGGGTCCTGCGGCGAGTACTTCACCGCATTATCGAATATGTTCGAGAGCGCGGTAAAAAGCTCGTCGCGATCGCCCATGACGCTGAGCTGATCGTCAGGCTTGCCATCCGGCGCCCAGTCAAGCGCTGCGGGCGATAGATGATGGCGCGAGCGGCCCCACTCGATTGTCTCCTGTACCAATGGGCCCACAGGGACTTCCACGCGGGAAAGCAGGGTATTCTTTTGCGTCACCCGGGCAGCCCGGAGCACGCCTTCGACCGTGCCCATCAGCCGCTGCGTGTCTTCCAGCATCACCTGGTAGAACTCGCGGCGCTGCTCGTCATCCACGCTGCGTTTCTGGAGTGTCTCCAGATAGAGCCGGATCGAGGTGATCGGCGTCTTCAGCTCATGCGTCACGGCGTTCAGGAAGCTGTCCTGCTGCTCGTTGCGGCGGACCTCGCGCACCAGAAAAATCGTGTTCAGGATTACTCCGGCGATGATGAAGCCGAAAAAGATGACTCCCAGGATGAGCGGCACAATCGCGCGCCAGTTGAGGATGATCCAACTGGTGCTGAGCACCGCCGCCGCCACCGCGATGCAGATGCCCAGCGTGACAAAGAACGCGATTTTGGTCCTGCGGCTGATAGTGCGCATGGGGAGACGGCTCAGGATAGCAGGATGAAGCAGCAATTAGCAGTTAGCAATTAGCAATTGCTAGAGCAGTTTCAGCGTAAGTGCATTCAGGTAGAGCGGACCTTCAGAGCCTGCCCTGAGCTTGCCGAAGGGTCCGCGTCCGGGCCACGCCGCAAAGTCCAGGCTTTCCGCCCACTGCGGCACAGTAGGTGGAAAGCCTCACAACTTGGGTTAGCGTTGGGCCTAAGTCCGCGGCGCGTGTGTCATAAGAATCCGAATCTCGTGGGGACGGAAGACCTCGTTTTCACTTAATGCCGCAAGTTCTGGGCGGCTTGCGAACTCTCACGTGCCCGCTGCGTGTCGCCCAGATCGCGATAGGCATAACTCAGGTAGAGCAGGGCGCGCTCTTTCATCTCTGCGTTGGGAGCATGGGCGACCACGATCTTGTAACGGCGCACGGCGTCCGTCAGGTCTCGTTGCCGCTGCTCGTAAACCGCAAGCGCAAAGTTACTGAGAGGATCGTTCGGGTTGAGCGCGGCCGCCCGTAAGAAGCGATACATCGCAGCTTCCGGTTGCTTGCGTTTCATCAGTTCATCGCCCATCCGCTCCTCGGCTATGGAATTGGTGCCGATGACCTGGGAGACGCGCGACCAGAAGACTAGATTGTCGCTCCAATATGCAAGCTGGCGACGGGTCGTAACGGCTAGCGACAATAACACCAGGCCGGTGGCGATCACGAGACAAGTCGAAGTGAGGAGTTGCCGGCGTCCGAAGGGTCCGCCCGTTGCGGATTCATTGGCTGCTGCCATTGACGGAGCAGTTGCGAACCAGTCGCCCACGCCCCAGCAGATCATGATGAACAGGCCGATGAAGGGCAGATAGGCATAGCGATCGGCCATCGCCTGATGACCTACCTGCACGATGCCGATCATGGGCACCATGGTCCCGAGAAACCAAAGCCATCCCACCAGCAGAGCGCCTTGTCTGCGGTATTTCCAGACCAGCGCGCTCAGAGCCAGCAGCAAGAAAAGCGCCGCCAAAGCCTGCCATGTCTTGATAGAGTTTCCCGGATGCGGGTACATCGGGGTGAGATTCGCCGGCCAAAAGGCTTTGCCGATATATCGCACATACGAAACCAACGCGTTCTTCAGCCGCACGGACAGCGAATACTCAGTTAGCGATACTACCGCTCCCCCCGCCCGCTGGGCCCGCATCGTCAGGACGGAACTGGCCGCGCACAGAACCAGCAGCGGCACCTTCTCCAGGAACAGCCATCGCCATTCGCCATTCGCTTTTCGCTTTTCGCCAGAAGGTCGTTCTTCGCTGTTCGTTCTTCGCTGTTCGCCAGAGCTTTCACCCGAGCTACTCTGGCGAAGAGCGAAGGGCGAAGGGCGAAGAGCGGTCCGTCTCAGCGGCCAATAATCCCAGAGCAGCAGCACAAACGGCAATGTGATTACCTGAGGCTTGGCCATCAAGCCAAGCGCGAACCACAGGGTCAGCAGGGAGTAGCGCGCCAGGCTGGGCCGGCGGGTGTACCAGCGATACGTCCCCAGCGCGAGCAGGAAAAACAACATGCTGAGCAGGGTCTTGCGCTCGGCAAGCCACGCCACAGATTCAACGTTGATGGGATGCAGGGCAAACAGCGCCGCGACCACGGCGCTGCGGCCTGCGTAACCGGTCGCTCGCTCCAGCACCCAGAACAACAGCACCACGTTAAAGAAATGGAGCAGCAGGTTGACATCGTGGTGTCTGGCGGAATCGAGGCCAAACATCTGTATGTCCAGAGCGTGCGAAAGCCAGGTCACCGGATGCCAGTTCAGCGAATAATAGGTGGTGAACGCCCATTTCACGGTGTCCCAGTTCAAGCCGCCTTGGATGTCGACGTTGTCGGTTACGTACTGGTTGTCGTCCAGATTGAGAAAGGGGTGGCGATGCAGCGGGTAGTACACAGCCACGGTCGCAGCGGCAAGGAGAATACAGATGACCAGGTTCCGCTTGTATGGCGAGGTGAACAGGCTCGCGGGGCGAGAGAATTGGCTGCTGTTTGCGTCCTGCAACTCAACCGAAGTCATTCGCACCCGTTACCAACGGCCCGCACGTCCACTGAGTTTTACAACCTGCCCCATAGTCGCTTTGTATCAGGGCACGGCCTTCGGAGTCTGCGTGCGGCCTGTGCCGTCCCTGAAGGGACTCGGACATGTTTCCCGCTACACCCAGGACTCCGCTACGCTCCGTCCTGGGCTAACTGCAATTCCACCCCTTCGGGGTTCTCTTTTTCGCGGTTGTAGTCCACCGCGAATACCAGAGTTAGTTTTCACGCACACTCTGAAGCCGTGCCCCGATACAACCCACGATAAGTCGAGAAAACAATCGATGCGGCTCTACTCGCCACTGTTTCACCGCAGCCCAGCCTGTGCCAGCATTTCCAGAAACTGGCGCTGGGTCCGCATGTCGATGGACTGCGCTACCAGCTTTCCATCGCGATCATAGACAAAGCTCTTGGGAATGCCATCGACCTGGAAAAGGTTATTTACCTTCTGACCGGGATCGAGCAGGATGGGATAGCTGATCTTGCGCTCCGCGATGAATGGCGCGACCTTGCCGGTTTCTTCGTCTTCGGAGATGGCCAGGATCACGAAGCCCTGATCCTGAAATCTTTTGTAGAGCGCGTCCAGGTCGGGCATTTCTTTCTGGCACGGCGGACACCACGTGGCCCAGAAGTTCACCAGCACGACCTTGCCATGCAGATCTTTCAGCGTCCAGGTTTTTCCCTGAAGATCGGTCAGGGTGAAGTCGGCCTGCTGGCGGCGTGCGTCGTCCGCCTCCAGCTTGGCCATCGCCGCCTTGAATTGCGGGGTGTCCAACGAGCCTTCGACATGCTCGTAGCGCACCAATTCCGCCAGCTCCACATAGGCTGCCGCCGGTTGTCCCTTCTCCTCTGGAGGCGGTTGCTGACGCAGCGCATCGGCCAGGGTGGTCGCTACTTCCTGCAACGTGTCGTGACCGAAATCGCCCTCAGTCGCGCGGCTGGCCAGATAAACCGCGAGCCGCAACTTGTTCGGCGTAGAGGGCAGAGCGCGAATCTCCAGCGCAATGTCTTTGGTGGTGTGGGCCCGCACGTCATCGGGCAGGCTGCGCAGCGTCTTGATCCGATCGAAGATGGGCTTTTCCTGCGCGCTCCAGTTGACTGGCTGCTGCGCGGCCGTAAGAGACGAAGCGATTACAACCGCCTGAACGACAAGAGAAAAGAAAATTCCGCCCCCAACGACCCGCCGATAAAGACACCGCCAAATAGAATCCATGAACTCTTGACCTCGATCGCCATTGTATTCCTGGGCCTCAAGAGCGTGTGGTGAGAACGGTGTCGTCCCTACGGGACTCCGGTCATTTTTCCCACCTCACCCAGGACTCCGCTGCGCTCCGTCCTGGGCTAACCGCAATCCCACCCCTTCGGGGTTCTGGTTTCGTGGGTCCCGCCCCCCGCCGAAAACGAAACTTGGTTCTCACACACGCTCTCAAGGCTTGGTCTACGCAAGGAACCGGTGCATTAGGTCTGAACGAGCCTATGGCAGCTCACGCGTCCCCGTCGCTTGCCGCAGTTGTTCCAGCGCGGCCATATAAGATGCGAGCGCCTGGCGGTAGTTCAGCTCCGTCGACCGATAAGTGCGTTCGGCATCCAGGAAATCCAGCAGCGAAGCGGCGCCGTGCTGGTACGCAAATTGTGCGATCTCCAGCGACTGCTGTGCCTGCTGCCGGTAGCCGCTCTCGTACAGTTGCACGATGTCGCGGTTATTGAGCAGCGTCTCGTAGGCGTTCTTCACATCGGTCAACACCTGCTGCTCCGCAGCCTTCTCCTGAAATTGCGACTGGGTAAGCGCGTAGTAGGTGCGCGCCACCTCGCCCTGGTTGCGATTGAAGATGGGCAGCGGGATGCTGAAATAAAACGCGGCGTCATTCGAGGCGCTCACGTGGGTGTAATCGAAGGTTGCAGTCAGGTCCTGCTTGGCATTGGCTTTGGCCAGGCCGATCTGGCTTTGCGCGGCCGTAATGCCGCGCTGCGCCGCCTGCAAATCGGGCCGCGAACGCAGAGCACGGGCGTTGAGATCGTCCAGCGTTAGATTCACCGGTTCGTAAGCGAGCGTTCCGGCGACATCGTAGTTGCGCGGGACCGCGTCGAAGCCGATCAACTCGCGCAGCCCATTCAGCGCCTGCACCAGGGCGATCTTCGCCGAAGTCACATCGGTCTGGAACTGTAGCGTCTGTAATTGGATCTTCAGCAGGTCGGCCGTGCTCATGGCTCCGGCGTTGTGCTGTTCCTGGCTGATACCGACGGTGTGCTGGTAGCTGTCCAGCAAACGCTCGGCGAAGTCCAGGTTCGCCTTGGCCAGCAGCACTGCGACGAACTGCTGTGCGGTATTCGCAACTGTCGTCCGCTCCAAGTCCAGGGTCTGCGACTCGATGACCGAGGTTATGTCCTGCGCCGCCCGCAGCCGGTGCTGGCGCTTCTTGCCGCGCTCGAAGAGATAACCAATCCCGGCGTCGAACTGCGCCGTAGCGTTAATGTAGTCCGACGACCACAAGTCCGGGGTGAACAGCGGCAGATATTGCGCATCCCACGAGAGCGTGGGATTGGGGCGCAGATTGGCGGTCACTTCCTGTTCTTTGTTTTGCGAGATCAGCGTGCGCTGTGCCAGTAGCGTGGGATTGTTTTGTTTGGCCATCTCGATGGCCTGATCGATGGTGATGATCACCGCCGGCGCTTGCGGCTTGCCCGGAGCCGGGAGCTGCTGCGCCGGTGCAGGCGGCGCTGCTGGCGGTGACGGCTGCGATTGCGTCTGGGCGGAAAGATGGCACGCCGCAGCGAGCAACGCTAGCACCGCAAGAAAACGGAGAATTCCCGCTCGGCCACTGAAACCGGACGGCCGCGCTGGGGCGTGTCGCAACGCGCGAAAGATCACAGGCAAGAAGTTTATGGAATTGCTGCTTAATTTGATCTGGCTTGCCCTGGCACCGGCGCCACATAAACACCAGGAGTGACCCGATGACCGAGCGAAGCTGGTAGTTTATCACCCGGCGTGCCGGCCTGCGCAGGGCGCGCAGACTCAGCAGCGCGGAATTTACGGGATATTCAAAATGCAGACTGGAATCGTCTGCGGGAGACCAGCTTCAGCGGCGCCCGGTGAACGCTCGCCGTACTTCTCCGCGCAAGGCGCGCAGCCCGTCGAAGTTGCTGGTAGTAGAGCTCAGTACCTTGTCGAGAAGGGAATTCGTGCGGCGGAACTCGATTCGCTTGAGTTCCGCCACGCGACCAGGTGAGAGTTACTGCAAACTACCTTTGGGGCTGGCAGTCATCGCCGGCTGAATCTCGGACGCGGCCTGCACCTGGGTCTGCGTCGCGACGTAGGATTCCAGCTTCGACAGACGCTCCTGCAATGATGCGTTCTGTTGTTGCAGTTGCCGCTTCAGGCCGTCGATCTCCTGCGCCTGCGCTTGAACTTGCAAGCGCTGTGCCTCGATCTGCGAACGCTGCGCTTCAAGCTGCCTCCCCTGGGTTTCTATGACCTCGCTCTGCTTTTCGACTTGGCGATACTGCTTCTGCACCTCGTTCAGCAGCATGGGCGCGAGCAACTGATACTTAACCGAGTAGAGCTGACCGTCCTTGTCGTAGGTGACCAGCTCGGGATAGACCTTCGCCACCTCCTCCGCAATCAACCCGTACTGCAAGGTGCGGTCGCCGTTGGCGTACTCGGGCTTGTAAAGGAAGGAGACCGGCCGGAGCTTCATGA
>JBEKQY010000184.1:0-17234 GCA_049519235.1 Candidatus Korobacteraceae bacterium
CGAGAGCCTGACGGGCGTTCTGCATCCGGAGGTCGGGAGCCGTTACGAAGCGATGGCAGCCGGGTTGGACAAAATTCGCGAGATCGCCGAACGGGTGGCGCAGTCCAGCGGCCTGGAATTGGTGGACGTGGAGCTGCACGGCGGTGGCAAGGCCCGCATGTTGCGGGTGTTCATCGACAAGCCTGGCGGCGTGACCCACGAGGATTGTGCCAGCTTCAGCCGCGAGGCAGGCACCATCTTCGACGTTGAGGACGCGGTGCCGGGCGGATCGTACCTGTTGGAAGTTTCCTCGCCTGGTCTTGATCGCAAGCTGGCGAAGCCGGGAGATTATCAGCGCTTTACCGGCAGCCTGGTGAAGCTGATGACGCGCGATCCGGTGAACGGCAACCGGCATTTTGAAGGGCGCCTGAAGGCGTTTCAGGATGGCCGTCTCAGCCTGGAGTTGACGGGCAGGAAAAAGTCAAAGAAGCACGAGGCGGTTGAGCCGGGTGCGGAAGTCGAGATTGAGCTGGCAAACGTCGAGAAGGCAAACCTGGTTCCCGAGTTCTAGTGACTTCGAAGCCCGGTAGGACGACATAGTTTAACCAGCGCTTCAGACTCCAAATGAGTACTGAGCATGCTATTAGGCAGTGGACTATCACACGCGAAAGTCGAACCCCGAAGGGGTGGAATTGCAGTTAGCCCAGGACGCAGCGAAGCGGAGTCCTGGGTATGACAACAAAACGAACCCGAGTCCCGTAGGGACGGCACAAGTCCTTCCCAACTCTGGTCTGCCGGGCCAAAAGCTCGAAAAGCAGGCCCCTCGCGGGCTCGAACCCGCTCGGGACGACAAAATGGAGAGCTTGCAACGGCGCAGCTAAAGCTGTGGCCCTTCAGGACGCTGTAAGGGACTCAAGTAGGACAAGGTGGCACGAAATTTATGGCGAGTGAACTGTACAACGTAATCGACGCTCTCAGCCGCGAAAAGGGTATCGATCCGCAGATCGTAGTGAGCGCGGTCGAGGATGCGATCGTCGTCGCCACCCGGAAGTATTACAAGACGCAGGAGAACCTTCGCGCCGAGCTCGACAAGGAGAGCGGCCAGATTCGCGCCTTCGCGGTGCGTTCCATCGTAGAGGGCCCGGAGCAGGTCGAAGACCCCCTCTCGCAAATCGCGCTTGACGATGCCAGGCGCATCGATCCCGCTGCCGAAGTCGGCGGCGAGCTGCGCACTTACAAGGCAACCGATGTCCTGGGACGCATTGCCGCGCAACTGGCCAAGCAGGTCATCTTCCAGAAGGTGCGCGAGGCCGAGCGCGACACCATTTACAACGAGTACATTGGGCGCGTGGGTGAGATCATCAACGTCACCGTCAAGCGGACCGAAGGCCAGGACGTCATCGTCGATTTGGGCAAGGCCGAAGGCCGCATGCCGCGCAAGGAGCAATCGCGCCTGGAGTCGTTCGCTCCCGGCGAGCGTGCCCGGGTCATGATCGTGCGCGTGGAGAAGGCGTCCAAGGGACCGCAGGTAGTGGTCTCGCGCGCGGTGCCGGAGCTTGTCTCGCACCTGTTCCAGACCGAAGTCCCGGAAATCTACGACAACACCGTCGTCATCCGCGCCATCGCGCGCGAAGCCGGCGAGCGCACTAAGATCGCAGTCATGTCGAAGGACAAGGACGTCGATCCCGTGGGCGCATGCGTGGGCATGAAGGGCATGCGAGTGCAGTCCATCATCCGCGAGCTGCGCGGCGAGAAGATCGACATCATCGAGTATCACGAGGATCCCGTGGTCTTCGCCGAGAAGGCGTTGCAGCCCGCCAAGGTCAGCCGTGTCACCGTGCTCGAAGGCCAGGAAAAACACCTAGAAGTGATCGTGGACGACAGCCAGTTGTCGCTGGCCATCGGCAAGAAAGGGCAAAACGTTCGCCTGGCCGCCAAGCTGCTGGGCTGGAAGATCGACATTAAGAGCGAGGAAGAAAAGCGCCAGGAAGTGGAAGAGCAGATGCGCGGCATGATGACCCCGCAAGCCACGCCGCTGGAGTCGGTGCCCGATCTTGAGCCGGGCATCGTCGAGAAGCTGGTGGCCGCGGGAATCACGACCGTGGAGATGGTTGCCGACATGACGCCTGAGCAGTTGGAAGAGGTGCCCGGCATCGGCCCCAAGAGCGTGGAAAAAATCAGTATCGCGGTCAATAATTACTTTTCCAGCCTGGAGGCTGCCGAAGCCGGTACCGCCGAAGAGGGCGTGCTTGTCGAAGGGGAAACTGTGGCCGAAGGGGAAGCTGCGGCCGAAGGCGAAGCTGCGGCCGAAGGCGAAACTGCGCTCGAAGGTGAAGCCGCTGCCGAGCTTGAAGATGCTGGCGAAGCGCTGGGGCAAGATGTTCCTGCCGAAGAAGAGGCACGCGAGTTAGAAGCGGAGGAAGCTGCCGAAGCCGGCGAAACGCCGGACGAAATCGAAGCGGCGGAGCGCGACGAAGAAGCTGCTGAATCGGAAATCGAGCCCTCTGCGGAAAGTGACGTCGAGCTGACGGAAGAGGGTGGTCAATCGGGCGACGAAGAGGGCCTTCCCAATGTAGCGGAAGCCTCTTCCGAGAGCGTGGAAGAGCTCGTGGACGAAGGCCAGGCCTTCGAGGCCGAGGCAGTCGACGGCGTGGAGAACGCTCCTCTTGCCGACGAAGCCGAGCTGACTATTCACGAGCGGCCGGAAACGCCGAACGAGAACGTTCCCGACGAAGAAGAACCGGGCGAGAAACGGTCGTAAAGCAGTGGTCAGTGGCCAGTGGTTAGTGGCCAGTTGAAAAACACGCGGCGCACGCGGTCAGGCGTGCTTTGGAATCGCCAGATAGAGATTTCGGGCTTCAGCGGCTGAACTGATTGAGAAAATCCTAGCTGGCCACTGGCAACCGGGCCACTGGCCACTGAACCGTGAGGATGCTATGCAGGCGTAAGCGGACGGGACATAACGGAGGAAACAGGGCGGAATGCAACACAAGATTCGAATCAACGATCTGGCTAGAGAACTCGAGGTCAAGAGCAAGGAAATCCTCGACGCACTTCCCAAGGTCGGCGTAGAAGAAAAGAAAACCCACTCCAGTTCCATCGAGGAAGACGAAGCGGAGCGGGTCAAGCGATACTTTGCCGAGCATGCGCCCAGCACGGGCCGCAGCTCACGGGTTGCGCCGGCGACGGAAGCCTTCAAGCCGAAGATCGATCTGTCGCACATCTCCAAGCCCGGCGATGTGCTGAAGGCCATTACCCAACGGGTCGCCCAACCTGCCGGACCGCCGCGTCAAGTCGCGCCTCCCAGCCACGCTACGCCCAGCGTGGGCCGCACCGCCGCTGCGCCTCCGTCGGCCGTTCCGCCCAAGCCTGCGCCTCCGCTTACCGTAACCGCCAGCACCCAGCCGGCAACGCCGGCCGAAGCCAAGACCGCACCGCGCCTCATCACGCCGCAATCCGTACTGCGGCCGCCGTCTCCCGTAATAACTCGGCCCAAGCCGCCAGCGCCTCCAGCCGCGCCGCCGGCCCATGCATCCGCCGTTTCCGAAGCTGCGAAGCCAATCGAGGCCACCATCGAAAATCAGGTAGCAGTCCTGGACGAACCCGAGACTGCAGTCTATGCACCCGAAATTCTCGCCGCCGAAACCGGAGCCGAGATTGAATCCGCGTCCGCCCCGGCCGCGCCCGGCAGTCGAGTGGCTCCCCCGGCACGTCCCGCCGCTCCTGCGTCTGGGCACCCTGGCGCACGTTCTGCGCAGCACGGAGTTCCTGCCCGAGGGCAGCCATTGCAGCCCGCCGCATCTTCCCGGCGGCTGATTGTGCCGCAAACCGGACCGCGTCCGGTTTATCTGGCGCCCGCAGGAGCGGCAACCACAACGCCACGTGCCGTCATGCCGGAGCGTGGCAAACCAATATTCCAGCGTCCGCGTCCAGGAGCGCCGCCCACCGGTGGTCCAGGCACTCGTCCGCCGGCGCGGCCGGGTGAGCGCCGCGGTCCGCATCCCACACGTTCTGGTGCACCAGGAGCGCGTCCTGGATTTGCCGGCGGTCCCGGGGTCGGAGCTCCGCCTCCGCCCACAGGCCGTCCGATGGGACGTCCAGCGCGTCCCGGACAGCGTTACATTCCGCGTGGGGTGAAGGAAGGCCCGATGAAGGGCTTCGTTCCGCCGCCGCGGCTCTCGCTTTCCACTGAACCGCTGCCCATAACGCGCGCCATCACTATTCCCGAAGGTGTCAGCGTGAAAGACCTGGCTGAGAAGCTGGGCATTCGCGCCAAGGACCTCATCGCACGATTGCTGGCGCGCGGCGTATTTGCCACCGTCAACCAGACGCTCGATTCCGATCTCGCCACTGAGATGGCTCGCCACTTCGGCGCGGAAACTTCGGTCATCACTTTCGAACAACAATTAGCTAAGGACGAAGCGCCAACCGAAGGCGCAGGCGAAGACGGAGCGCAAGCTGTCACCCGGCCTCCGGTGGTCACCATCATGGGCCACGTCGATCACGGCAAGACCAGCTTGCTTGATGCCATTCGCTCCACCAACGTCGCCGGTGGCGAGGCGGGCGGCATCACCCAGCACATCGGCGCCTATAAAGTTTCCATCACCGATCCTAATTCGCCGGCATTCGGCCGCGAGATCGTCTTCCTCGACACCCCGGGTCATGAAGCCTTTACCCGCATGCGAGCTCGCGGATCGAAGGTGACGGACATCGTGGTGCTGGTGGTCGCGGCTGACGACGGCGTCATGCCGCAAACTTTGGAAGCTATCGATCACGCCAAGGCCGCCAACGTGCCGATCATTGTCGCGGTCAACAAAATCGACAAGCCCGACGCCTTGCCCGAGCGCGTCAAGAAGCAGCTCGCCGATCGCGGTCTCATGCCGGAAGATTGGGGCGGCAGCACGGTGTTCGTAGAGGTTTCGGCCAAGGATGATCTGCCTGGTCGCCGATTTGCAGGACCTGAAGGCTGTGCCCGATCGCCTGGCGAGCGGCGCCGTGCTGGAAGCCAAGCTGGATCGCGGTCGCGGCCCGGTAGCGACCGTGCTGGTACAGAATGGCACCCTGCACAACAGCGACAATTTCGTGGTTGGCAATGTGTTCGGCAAAGTGCGAGCCATGTTTAACGATCGCGGGGTCGCGCTCGAGTCTGCCGGCCCGGCTACTCCGGTTGAGATTCTTGGCCTGGAAGGGTTGCCGCAGGCTGGCGATCAACTGGTCGCCGTCGCCGATCGTGAGAAGGCGCGCGGCATCTCCGAATATCGCGAGGCCAAGGCGCGCGAGGCGGCGCTGGCCAAGAGCTCGCGCGTCTCGCTTGAAGGTCTGGCCGAACAGTTGAAGACTGCGGGGCAGAAGGAGCTGTTTGTCATCCTTAAGGGTGATGTGGGGGGCTCAATCGAGGTCCTCAGCGATGTGCTCACCAAGCTGTCGAACGATCGCGTGAAAATCAACATCATGCGCGCCAGCGTAGGGGCCATCACCGAAAGCGATGTCCTGCTGGCCTCGGCGTCCAATGCCATCATCATCGGCTTCAACGTGCGGCCGGAGCGCAAGGCGCAGGAACTGGCCGAGCAGGAAAAAGTCGACATCCGCCTGCACTCCATCATTTACGAGCTTCAGGACGAGATCAAGAAAGCCATGACCGGCCTGCTGGAGCCCATCGTCAAGGAAACCTACCTGGGACGCGCCGAAGTGCGCGACACATTCCGCGTGCCGAAGGTGGGCGTGATCGCCGGCTGCTACGTCAGCGACGGCGTGGTCAAGCGTGATGCCGAAGTGCGGCTGCTGCGCGACAATGTGGTCGTATTCAAGGGCAAGATCGGATCGGTCCGGCACTTCAAGGAAGATGTCAGCGAAGTTCGCAACGGCATGGAGTGCGGCATCTCGATTACCAACTACGGCGATATCAAGGTCGGGGATGTGATCGAGGTCTTCGTAACCGAGCGGGTCGCCGCCGAAGCGTTCGTGTAAGAACAGTTGTCGGTTGTCAGTCAGGATTGAGAGCTGTTCGATCGAGAACTGTTCCGCTGAAGGGGCGCAGCTTTAGCTGCGCCGTTGCGAGCGCCCCTTGAATTGTCATCCCGAGGAGGGCTTCAGCCCGACGAGGGATCTGCGGTTAGCCGCGGAGCGGCGACACGCAACATCCAACGTCCCGGAACTGAATCCCCCGTAGAGAGGAGCCGGTATCCGGGATGTTTTGCAATAGCCTCGTAAGGGGTTCTTGGACAGAAACACCTCAGTGTCCTCTGTGCCTCTGTGGTGAATAGGTTTTGCAGGGACCAACCATGATTGCGTATCTCATGCTCGAGATTCGCATTGAAGGCGCGCACTCGCTCAAGGACAAGCGGCAAGTGGTGCGCAGCGTGAAAGACGGGCTGCGCAACCATTTCAATGTTGCCGTTGCTGAGCTTGACCCGAGCGACGCCTGGCAGCGCGCGACTCTGGGCGTAGTCAGCATCTCCAGTTCTCGCGAGTATCTCGAAGGCCTGATGCACAATGTCGAGCGCCACGCCACGCGCGTGGCCAACAACAGCGGCGGTGAGGTGACAGATTCCTTTCTGGACTTTGTGCATGAAACGGAATTAGGCGGTCATCTAACCGGAGAATCGTGATGGTTATCACCGCAAGCTGGAGCGACAGGCGTATGCTCTAGCGTTCCCCTTGTGCAGCTATTAGCTCCTGGCTTTTGGCTCTTAGCAAGCCCGCGGTACGAGCTGCCTCATTGAGAGACAGCGTTGGGTCGGCAGCAGAAGCTAGGAGGCGGAGGCCAAGAGCTAACGGCTAAGAGCTAAGAGCTATGGAGAGCCGGGGACAGAAATACCATCGCGAACGCATGGAAGAGGCGTTGCGGGAAGAGATCGTCGCCCTGGTCGAAGGCGAACTGGGCGATCCGCGCATTGGCCTGGTGAGCCTCAGCGAGTTGCATTTGGGCCCAGGCGGTAAGACGGCGCGCGCCTTTATCGTCGCCGCCGGTAACGACGAGGAAGCCCGGCAAAGCCTGGAAGGCTTGAACGCCGCACGCGGCTATATCCGTCACGAGCTGACTCGGCGCTTGGGAGTGCGGCAAGCTCCGGAGATCTTTTTTGTGCTGGACCGCTCCGAGCAGTACGGCGGGCGGATCGAGGAGCTGCTGCACAGAATTCAGAAGAGGAAACGAAGCAACTAGCAACTAGCTGTGTTGTACCAGGACATAAGTTACGCCTCGGCTTGGTCCTCGGACATGGAAAAGAACTCCACCCTTCGTTGAAAAGGGGTTTTTTCCGGACAAGCTGAGATGCGGTCGTTGGTGATTGTAGTACCAAACAAATTTGTCCAAGGCGCGAGCTCGCGCCTTGGGCGTGAACAGAGGTTGAATATTCAAACATTGGTCATCGACGGTGCGAAAGAAGCGCTCGACTTTGCCATTGCACTGGGGCGCGTAGGGCCGCAGCAGCTTGTGTTCAAGGCCCAGGCTGCGGCAGGCCTGCTGAAAGCGCGTCAGCCGCTCGGAATGAAACGCATGCTTCATGGAAAAGGCCAAGCCGTTGTCAGTCATCACCGCCTCGATGCGATAGGGCAAGGTGAGCACCACCTTTTCCAGAAACTGGGTGGCGTGCAGGCTGGTCTGCTCGGTCGTAACCCACACCACGGCTTCCCGGCTGTAATCGTCGATCGCGGCGAATTCATAGTCCCAGCGCGCATTTCGCAGCGCCGGCAGAAATTTAATGTCCAGGTGAAGCAGTTCTCCGGGACGCTGTTTCTCATAGCGCTGCGCCGCCGCTCGCTGCGGTCGCGGCAGGCGGTTCTCCCCGGCTCGTTCCAGCACCCGCTGCACCGTTCCCTGGCCCAGGAGCAGCTGGTGCGCGATCCGGGCGGCTCCCCAACCGCGTCCTCGCCAGCGCAGAATCCGCCACTCCGCAGCGTCACTCAGCCGGCGGGGCGACTGATGCGGCTTGCGGCTCAGCGGCTGCACCCCGGCCAAGTCGCTCTCCTGGTACCGCGCCCACCAGCGCGACAGCACCGGACGCGCGATGCCATACTCCTGGCTGAGCTCCTGCTGCGTCCTTCCCTGTTCATGCAACGCCATCAGTTTCGCTCGCAAAACCGGATCGTGTGCTACGCCTCGCATGCCCCACCTCCTCTTGCTGGTGCATCTTACAGGCGTAACTTATGTCTTGGTTCAATACAACTAGCAACTAGCAACTGGTGTTGGCAGGTGATGGCGGGGATTTCCCGATGCCAGTTAGAACGTAGCCGCAGCCGGCAGTGCGCGGTCATTAGGCAGAATTAGTGCAGTCGCGCTTTAGCTAATTGCTAGTCGCTAGTTGCTAGTTGCTTCCGCAGACCGGCCATGTTGAACGAAGTCCTCAATCAGATCGGCCGCAGGCAGAAGTTCATTCTCACCTCCCATGCCCGTCCGGATGGAGATGCGGTGGGATCGACGCTGTCCTGCGCCCAGATTTTGCGCAGCATGGGCAAACAGGCCAGCGTGGTCCTCAGCGATGGCGTGCCCGGCATCTACACCCCGCTTCCCTTCAGCGAGTTGGTGCTACACAACACCGAGCAGGCGCCCGAAGCCGAGGCCGTCATCATCCTGGAATGCGATAGTGTGAAACGCACGCGTCTCACCGGCCTGGAGCGCCATTACCTCATCAACATCGACCACCACGCCACCGCGCGTCCCTTCGCCGACGTGAACTGGATCGATCCCAACGCCTGCGCGACGGCGGAGATGATCTTTCGCCTGGCGCGCGAGGCCGGCGTCAAAATCTCGCCGGAGGTCGCCACCTGCTTGTACACCGCAGTGCTGACCGACACCGGCTCTTTCTGCTTTCACGGCACCGGCGAGCGGACCTTCGCGCTGGCGCAGGAACTGGTGCGATGCGGCGCCGATCCCGTGCGCATCGCTCATAATGTGTACTTCTCTACTCACATATCGAAGATGCGCCTGCTGGGTGCGGCGCTCAGCAGCCTGCACCGCGATGGCACGCTGGTCTGGATGCATGTTGATCGCGCTGCCATGGACCGCTGCCAGGCCAGCGACGAAGATTGCGAAGGGCTGGTGAACTACGCGCTCGCCATACATGGCATTGAAGTGGCGCTGTTCTTCCGCGAAGAGACCGATGGCCGCTTCCGCGTGAGCCTGCGCAGCAAAGGATTGGTGAACGTCGCAGCGGTTGCCGCATCCTTCGGCGGCGGCGGACACGAATGCGCTAGCGGTTGCGCGGTGGAGGGCCCGCTGTCCGTCGCCCTCGACCGCCTGGTCGCCCAACTCCGCATTCGCGGCTACGACACGCATGTGCAATAAGAAGGCGCGATAATTGATCTCGTCCACGAGTGAGGATAGAGATGCTGTACCCACGCTTGTTGTCTCTGTTCTGCTTTATCTTGATGCTGCTCGTCGGTGCGACGAATGCTGCGAAAACTGAAAGATACGCCGTATGTGATCGCCACTTGCAAGCTTCAGGTGACGAGTCAGTTGTGTCTTTCGAAATCCACGTGACTGCTGGAGCATTTCGCGGGATTTCAAACCTACCGGTGGGCTGGGGTCTGGTGATTGATAATGATGCCCCGTGGCGAACAAAGGTCACCGCTAACACAGGTGTCGGCGCGGCATCCCTCACCCCTGAGGAGTTCAAGAAAGTGCAGTTCGTAATCGAACTGCACAATAGATTTTGTTATCGCCGACGGAACAGCCAATCTTGAGACCAACTCCTAGCCTCAGCGAACGCGCTCGCCGCTCCACCGACACTCTTGCCCTAATGGTTTTCTGCGGATTTCTTTTCCTCCTCGGGCTGCAACTGGTCGGGCTGGTGGGCGCAGACGAGCCGCGCTATGCACAAGTTGCGCGCGAGATGCTGGCGCGTCACGACTGGGTTACGCCCGTGCTCTACGGCCAGCCCTGGCTGGAGAAGCCGCCGCTGTACTACTGGTGCGCGATGCTCGCCTACAAAGGCACAGGCGGCGTCAGCGATGTGGCGGCGCGGCTTCCATCGGCGGTTCTCTCTTCTCTGCTGATTATCTTCATCTACGTTTGGGCGCGCCGCTTCCGCCGCGGTATGCAGCTTGACGCGGCGCTCATCACCGCATCCGCCGCCATCATTATTGGCTTCGGGCGCAGCGCTTCCACCGACATGCCGCTGACGGCAATGTTCACCGCAGCTATGCTGTCCTGGTACGGCTGGTATATGAGCGAGCGCCGCGGTTGGCTGCTGGGGTTTTATTTCTTCAGCGGACTGGCGACATTAGCCAAGGGGCCGGTTGCGATCTTTCTCGCCGGACTCATTGTCGTGGCATTCGCTGCGCTGCGCCGCGACGGGCGTCCGCTGCGGCGCACACTGTCGCCCATCGGGATCGCGCTCTATCTCGGGGTGACAGCGCCGTGGTTTATCGCGGTGCAGCACGCAAATCCCGACTTCTTCCGCGTCTTCTTTCTGCAACACAACCTGGAACGCTTCACCAGCAACCTGTATCACCATCCCGAGCCATTCTGGTTCTACTTGCCGGTAGCGCTGCTGGCGCTGGTACCATGGACTGTCTTCGTTGTCGCTGCGGTCATCGACGCGATGCGCGACTGGCGCTTCTCGGTGCAGCAGCTCCCGGGAGAAGAAGACCTGCGCACCTATCTGACATTGTGGTTCGTGCTGCCTGTCATCTTCTTCTCGTTTTCGCAATCGAAACTTCCGGGATACATTCTGCCGGCGATCCCGGCGGGTACAATCCTGCTTGCCGATTTCATCCTGCGCCGCGAACAAGATGCGGTGAAACCCGCGATGTGGATGGTCTTGCTGCACGCGCTGCTTTCGGCGGCGATGCTGGCTGCGGCTTTCATTGTGCCGTTCAAGCTGCTGGAATTGGCCTTACCACGGACGGTTATCATCGTGGCGGCGACGCTGGCGATCGCTACCATCGCCATGCTGTGGCTGACGTTGCAGAACCAGGGTTATCGCCTGCTTCGTTTCACTACGCTGGTGCCGGTGATAATCGCGTTCGCACTCATCCTGCGCGGAACGGCTCCGATGATCGACTTCCTGCTGTCGGAGCGTCCGGTGCAGGCGTCACTCCAGCAAACCGAGATCGGCCGCATTCCCGACATCGCCGTTTACGATGTTGCGCCTGCCGTCGAATATGGCCTGGCCTTTTACCGCAATCATCCCGTCGCCAGCTACGAGCGCAATGAAATTCCGGCTGGCGATCATATCGTCGTGGCTGCCAGCGGGACCCAAACCGAAGTGGAATATCGTCTGCCCGGTCGCAAGGCGATCCGGTTTGGCGGCTTCAAATGGCAACACCTAGACTTTTATCTCATATCCGCAGCCGGAAAAGGCCAGCATACATAGACCTTTCATGACTCTTTCGTGATGTAGTGGTTGAACACAAGGTGAATATTTACTTTTTGGTGCCAAGCGACCCAAAGATCTCTTGACCGCATACCACCGCTGGTAGAAAATCAACTCGTCTCACTTTACTTATCATTAGAGAAACTGGCGAATTGTCTCGCCATCACCTTTTCGTGTCTCCACGTTCAGTCACGCGGCGCCGGAGGGCACGTCAAGCCCTCCTTGCACGAGATCCGGTCACATAGAAGTTGCTTTCGCGTGAATTGGTGGGCGCAATTCAGCAAGAGGCGCTTGTACTCCAGGTGAGGTGGGTTTGTCAGTGATCTGGTGGGTTACTAAAGTCCACGATTATTCCGTTGATGAAGTGGTGTGCTATGATAGTGCGGTTCGGGGGACACGATGATATCCCCGAAGCCACCGTTCGTTCACGAGCCAGGACCAGGGCCGTCTGACCGGCTGGGACGGAGAAGGCGTATGACGATTGCCGCTGGATTCAGGTGCGTTGACGGCATCATGCTCTGTGCTGATACTCAGGAGACTGTGGGATTTCTCAAACGAAAGCATCCAAAGCTCGATGTCAGAGGCGCTACGGCTTACCCGTTTACACTGAGTACCGAGCCGCATGACGAACATGAACAGCGCAACGACCCTTGCGCCGTGTTCGCCGGGGCAGGCAATGACGGTGACTTTCTCGACGCGCTGGTTGACAAGTTATGGCGGGCGATGAACGGCAAGGGATCAGAAGGTCTCGATGCCATGATCGAGGCTGCCGAAGATGAGTTAATCGTTCAATATCAGAGGTTCGTGAAAGTGATGCCGGATGGTGTGCCGAAAACGCTATTACTCGTGGGTGTCTGGGCGGGTCCGGGAGACTTTGAACTGGTAAAGATCAATGGGCCAGTTCTGAAGCGAGGCATCATCCTAGACGCGGTTGGTTGCGGGGAGGATCTTGTAACCTACGTTACGAGTCGTCTACTGTACATGAAATCATGGCTGACCCAAGCAATTCCAGTTGGCATCTACATGATAGATCAGGCGAAGGAGCACGTTGACGGGTGCGGCGGTGATACCCAACTCGTGGCGATCCGAGAGCTAGGACGTGTAGAGGCCTACACCTCGGAAGATGTCAAAGCGGAGACTTCTCGCTTGCGAGAGCTGGACGCATTGGCTAGGAGAATAGTTGGCCTCTCTATGGGCATTCACTCTACAGAAGTAGAGTATAACGCTCTTATTGAACAGTATCTTGTGCGGCTACGGGAATTGGCCGTATTTAAGTTGCCGGGTTCTGGTACATAAAGGAGGCAGCATGCACGCCGCTTCAACCCTTGCTACTACCATTGTGACATCTGCTATTACGTCCTTGTTCGCGTTCTGGATTCAGGAGAGAAAGTTGCGGACGGAACTGAAAACGGAATTTATGGCTGAGGCAGCCGCTAGACGACTCTTGCTATCTCCTAAATGGAAGAAGCGGTCATTCGACGAGATTAGGCGGCGAATAGGAGGATTCGAGGACCCAGAGCTTCAGAAGATTCTTGTTCGCGCTGGCGCGATACGCTTTACAGATAAGGATGGTAATGAGTTGTGGGGCCTAATCGAAAAGAACGAAGATGACCTTGCTTAGGCGGCCGGCAGTAACCATATGGCGCAGGACGGTTACCAAAGCGAGAAGACTTCGGTGACACGGATTAGCTCAAAATCGGACGCCAGCGCATGAGGGGCTGGCCGCATGTAGCAGTAGGGTCGGGGAAATGAATCGCGCAATTTTTGAACTGCGGTGTTTTCTGTCAAGTACTGCGAGCTGTGCACGAATACTGGCCGAAGAATTCCGCAGCCTTTATATGCGCATTTGGTATCGATTCGGTAGAACTGAGTATTTTCCCGCCTACGACTATGGACCCCTTTTTGAGGAAGATTCAAGTGGACATCTCGTGCCCTCACGGTGGACAGAGTGTCGCATTCGAGACATAGAAACCATATGCTCCAAGTTTCCTTGGGCAACCGCGGTAGACATGCAGGTAGCTCTCGCGGCGTGGCAAATGGGATATGAATATTCTCTTTGCAATTCGGGCACTGAAAGTAAGCGAAGCGAGCAGTCACTTAGGCCGCCGTCAACTCTTCAAACGTCAGCGGATCAGCAGTAATCATATGGCGCAAGGTATCGACAAACAGATCGGGGTTCTTCCGGCGGTCAAAGCGAAAGCTCATTTCGTCAAGGTAGGCTTGCAGGTGCTTCGCGCTGATTTTGTGCCAGCTTCCGACGATGCCTCTCTTCAAGAGCGAGAAAGAATTTTCGACCGTGTTGGTATGAATATCAGTTCCAAAGCGAACATACTCTTTGCGCCCGTGGTTGACAGTTTCGTGTGCATGGTCGCCCACAGCCTTTTGGTAAGCAGGCAATTCGTCGGTCACGATCACGTCAACGTCCGTGCTGATATTTTCTTGGATGTACCGCGCCAGTGTGCCGCTCTTGGCATCTTCGGCATGGAAGAATCGAACCACGCCCGGCTTGTCACCCTGATTGCGTTGGCGGATGCCGATAACAACTTCCTTGTTCGACATTCTCTTATGCCAACTCCTGCCCTGTCCCAGCTTCTTCCCCCCGACGTAGGTTTCGTCCATTTCGATAGTACCGTCCAGCATGGGCTGCTCCACTTGTTTCATGGCGCGACGTATGCGATGGCAGAGGTACCATGCGGTCTTATAGGAACCTCTATTCAGGCCCCAGAGGGTACGCTTGAGTTGCAGGGCGCTCATGCCCTTGCGAGCTTCCACCAAGAGCAGAACGGCCATGAACCACGTTTCGAGCGGAAGATGGGTATCGTGGAAGATGGTCTGAGTAAGCACGCTAAATTGATAGCCGCACTCGACGCATTCAAACTTTTTCTGCGTCGCAACTTCAAACACGCGCTTGCTCTTGCAGCGGATACACTCGACGCCCATCGGCCAGCGCAATCTCTTGAGCGTATTGCGGCACTGCTCATCGGTAGAGAACATCTCAGTGAGGTCCAAGAGAGTCATGGCTAGTAAACCTCCGAAGCAGGAAAAGCACCCGCTAGATCGGGTGCCGATGCGGAAACTGGCATCTGGATTGAGGAAAAGATTATTGCGCCAACTGAGGGAGCAAAATCCCGACTTGAAGATCGGCAAACTGCGGAAGGATTGAGGCTTATCTTCATTTCGAGATAATCATAGCACAGCTGTTATACTTCGTCAAGAGAATAATCATGCTAAAGTCCAATTGTGGGTATTGTACTTTCGTAACTTTACGATACTTAGTCATGCGCAATAGGCTGACAATGTCGTCCGCTTCCTCTCGTCATATTCTCACGACCGTTTTGTCCGGGGGCGCAGACGATGCAGGCGAATTTATGCATTCGTTAGCCGAAAAAAGGAAGTAATCTTGTGATATCGAATCAAGGGCAATACCGAGGCTTTACCTCGAATCATCGCCGGCGTCTGGCGCGGGGCGCAAGTTCAGCCTCACGCCTTGCGTTTGCGCTTATCGCAATCATCACTGGCATGGGGCAGACCGCCCAGAGTCAAACCTACAATGTGATCCACAACTTCACCGGCGGAGAAGACGGCGCTTATCCTTACGCCGGCTTGACCATCAATGCCGCCGGAAACATGATGTATGGCACGACTTTTGGCGGCGGCGCTAACGGCTACGGTACAGTTTTCTCGTTACACAACAGCGGAGCGAGCTGGGCGCTGAGGCCGCTCTATCCCTTTGCCGGAGGTAATGACGGCGAGGGTCCCGTCGCCCGGGTAATGATCGGGGCAAACGGCGCTCTCTACGGCTCGACCTCGGCCGGCGGCGGAGGTCCTTGCCAACAGTCCAACGGATACCTCGGTTGCGGCACGGTTTTCAGCTTAAGGCCGCCGGCCCGAGCCCCAGGCTCAGCCATTTATAACTGGATTTCGACTGTCCTCTATCGTTTCTCAGGCAGCGATGGACAGTATCCCCAGGGCGATCTCACCTTCGACCTGGCGGGAAATATTTATGGCACGACCGTCGGTGGTGGCTCCGCGGATTTGGGGCTGATTTACAGTCTAGCTCCTTCCAACGGGGGATGGACCCAGAACATTCTCTATCAGGCGCAGGGCAACGGCGATGGAGAGTACGCCTGGGGCGGCGTAGTCTTCGACCAATTCGGCAATCTTTACGGGATATTCGGACAGAACGGTCCCTATGGTTACGGCGCGATCTACGAGCTGACGCCTTCGGGTTCGGGCTGGTCGGAAAGCACCATCCACGGCTTTACCTACCACGGCAACGACGGGGCTAATCCGCAAGGAGGACTTATCCTCGATGCGTTGGGCAATCTCTACGGCACCACTGTGCATAGTCCGATGGGAGGCGGCACCGTGTTTGAGATGGTTCCCTTGGGCGGCAGTTGGTCCTACGACTTCCTCTACGGCTTTAGCGGCGGGATTGATCTCGGCCCCTACGACAAACTGTTGATGGACGTAGCCGGGAACCTGTACGGAACCACCTTCGGCGACGGACAGTACGGCTATGGATCTGTCTTTAAGCTGACGTACTCGCTGGGCGGTTGGACCTACACTTCGCTACACGACTTCACTGGCGGCAGTGATGGAGGCAATCCCATGTGCCAGCTGGTATTTGATTCCCTCGGCAATCTGTACGGTACCGCTTCCGGTGGCGGCGCGGACGGCAAGGGCGTGATCTTCCAGATTGCGCCGTAAATCGCGATTGCACAGCGCCTGGTTCGCGTGAAGGAGGGTTGCTGTCGCGCGCGAGCGAACGCCTGTCGAGAGGGCTGCCGCGCGACCCGCGCGCGGCCTTCCTGCCACGTGAGGAAACGACCCACCCAAGTAACTTCCGGCTTGCGTGGGCCGTATCCTGCTCAAAGGCGGGACTTCCTTACCGATGCTCCTCTTTCTTGGGCTCGCTGTGTTGCGCTGGCGCAGCAGCGTGCTCGGCTGGCGGACGCGCTGCACTCTGGTGCGGCGGCGGAGCGTTGTGTTCTGCCGGCGGTCTACTCGCGTGAGCGGCAGACTCGCCCCGCTCCGCCGGCGGACGCGGAACAGCCGCATTGTTGGCATGCGCTGTGTTCTGTCTCTCAGGCGGCCGGGGAACATTGGAGCGCGCCGCGTTGTTTGCCTCGGGAGGACGCGTCGCCCGGGTATTCACGGGAGCATTTCTTGCCGCCACTACACCCGCTCCACGGAATGCTCCGGGCTTGGCAGTTGCCGCGATCGGCGGCTTGCCCCTGTTCACCGATGCCCTTAGTTCAGGGTTCCGGCTGGCAGCCTGTTCGTGCTGCGTCTGAGCGGCGGTCGCCTCGATGTGGCGCTCATTGGCCGCAGCTCGCTCTTGTGCAGTAGGCCGCGCGGTGATTCCGCCTGCTCCGCCGTTATAGCTCACCCGGTTGACGGTAACGTTGTTGACGGTCCTGTTGTAGACGTTGTGAATGTTGACCACGTTCACATTGTTGAAGGAGCGGTTGTAGAAGAAGGCCCCATTGCGCCATTCCCCACCGTAGTAACCTACGCCGGTGTAACCGAAGCCATAGTTAATGCCGCCATAAAAGCCGACCGTCGGCCCCCAATAACCCACATGCCAGATGAAGGCCGATCCGCCCCAGCCCCAGTATCCCGGCGTCCAGAACAGGCCCACGGCAGGCGCTATCACCCAGGTTCCCGGGACCCAGTAGTATCCATCGGGACCATATGCCCAATAGCCCGGTGTCCAGATAAAACCCGGACCGGGGCAAAGCGGCTGGCTATAGACCGGCAACGGAGGCGGTCCAAAGTCTACCGAGATAAACACGCCCGCGCTCAATGACAATGGAAGAGCAACGAGCATCAGGGCTACCACCAATAACCGACTGCGCCGGAAGACACGCATATTTCCCCTTTCGTTCATTCCCCGCTCGGCCAGGGGCGTGAATGCGGCGGCATTCGCCGTTGAGC
>JBEKQY010000185.1:0-7690 GCA_049519235.1 Candidatus Korobacteraceae bacterium
AGCAGCCAAGCCAGAAAGCTCGTTGTCATTAGTGGCATATCGACGGAGAGCATCAGGTTCAGATCCGTGTTGGTCGCTGCCAGCGCCGCATGAATCCCAGCCAGCGGCCCACAACCGGCATACACATCTTCGATGACTTCGCCAAACGCCGCATACCGTTCCCTGGGGCCGACAATAACAGTTCTCTCCGCGACAGCGGCCGCAATTTGTAGAGCGCGTTCCAACAATGTCAGACCGTCGAAGCAGAGCAGCGCCTTGTCGGAGCCCATGCGCGAGCTGCGGCCTCCAGCCAGTATGAATGCCGTCACACCTTCCATGCCGACATGATACCGGAAGACAGCTCTTCGCAGGTCGCTATTCGCCTTTCGCTTCGCAGTTCGCTCTTCGTTTCTCGCTATTCGCTTCTCGCTCTTCGCTTTTCGCCAGAAACAGAGTACAGCGACTTTCAAGAATGTTCGTAGTTCAGGTTTGTGTCAGGGCACGACTTTAGTGGGTGCGTGAGAACTAAGATTGTGTTTCGGCAGTGGAGTAAGAAGCTCGAAAAACGAGCGCCGTAGGCGCGAAATAACCTAGCCCAGCACGGAGCCGCAGGCGGAGTGCTGGGGTAGAGTGGAAAAATTAACCGAGTCCCGTTAGGGACGGCACAGTTCTCACGCAGACACTTCAGTCGTGCCGTTACAGCGGTCCAAGGTAACGGCTTTAGCCGCTGAGGGACAAGGGCTAGAGCTAGCTCTCTGGCGAAAGGCGAAGAGCAAGGAGCGAAAAGCGTCCTTTCTGTCTCTGGCGAAAAGCGAAGAGCGAAAGGCGAACAGCGACCTCCCGCCCTACGCGCGAGCGGGTGTAAAGGTACTCGTCTTGGGAATGCAGCCGTTGATTTCGATGGCGACGATACGTCCGGCATGGTCCAGTTCCAGGGTTGCGGGAGCGGCGAAGACCGAGTCGCCGTTCAATCCGGGCAGAGCAATAAAAACGCGGTTTTCGACGCAATTGGCGGTGGGATCGCGCTGCAGAAAAGAAAGCGCGTAGTCGTTGCGGCAGATTTTCGGCACCAGGAAGCTGAGGTCGGCGATGTCGCCGGTCTCCGAGATGGACAGCGCCACCTCGACCGAAATCCGCGATTCTATTTCATCTCCTTGAACCTCCGTTTTCGGCTTGAAGCAGATGTAGTACTCGAAGCCGGACTCGGGATTGAAGGGACTGCGATCTACCTGAAACGCCATATGTGCGCGCCTCCGTCCGTAGCGCACCTTGGGAAAGCATAGTAAATCAACGCAGCCACGAGCGCAAAGTCGTCAGTACGGTACATGGCGGCAGCGATGATAACGACAATCCGATGTTGCTCGCCGCTCGCCATCCAAGGCCGCCGCTGCGTGCGGGCCAAGTGCGACGCTGCGCCGCTCTGGTATATTTCGGTGATAGCTGTTTCGGTTCGCTCATGCCAATCTTTTCGCCTACCGAGTTTGCCAAGGACCAAGTGCAGGCGGTGCAGGATTATTCCCTGCTTGCCGGCCGCTCGCTCAGCAATGTCTTCGGCCGCCCGCGCTACTTATCCGATACCTTGTTGCAGGCCGACCTGATCGGCGTAGGCTCGCTGCCCATCGTGGTGCTCACCGGCTTTTTCACTGGCGCGGTACTGGCGCTGCAGACCTCCAGCACCTTGCAACAGTTCGGGTCGCTTTCGCTGACCGGCAAGCTGGTGTCGCTGTCCATGGTGCGCGAACTCGGCCCGGTGCTGACCGGCTTGATGGTGGCGGGCCGCAATTCCAGCGGCATGGCCAGCGAACTCGGCTCCATGAAGGTGACCGAGCAGATCGACGCCATGCGGGCCATGGGCGTGGACCCTTCCAAGAAGCTGGTGACGCCGCGGGTCGTCGCCACCGTGGTCATGCTGTTCTTTCTCAGCATCATCTCCGACTTGGTGGGACTGGCCGGCGGCTTTATGATTTCTTATCTGCTGCTCGGACTCGACCCCAACCAGTACTGGACTACGGCTTATCAAGCTCTGCGCTTTGGCGATGTGCTCATGGGGCTCAGCAAGCCGGTGATGTTCGGCTTTATCATCGCTAGTATCGGCTGCTACTACGGCTTGTCGGCCAAGGGTGGGACGCAAGGCGTGGGACGCGCCACCACGCAGGCCGTGGTGGCGGCTTCGGTCCTCATCCTGGTCAGCGACTTTTTCGTGACCCGCCTGCTCATGGGATTCTTCCAATACTGACCATGACAACTCTCGCTCCACCACAAGAGCAGCCCATGCCGTCCGCTTCCCACCCGGCGGAATCGGTCATACGCTTTGAGGACGTTGCCATTGCCTTTGACCATCCGGTGCTGGAGAATATCTCCTTCCAACTTCCCCGCGGCGAGACCAAAATCCTAATGGGGGTTGCGGGAACGGGGAAGACTTTGATGCTGAAGCTGGCACTGGGTCTGCTGAAGCCCGACTCCGGCCATATCACCGTGCTCGACCAGGAAATCACGCAGATGCGGGAGCAGGAACTCTTCGCGCTGCGCCGTAAAATCGGAATGGTATTTCAGGAGAGCGCGCTGTTTGACTCGCTGACCGTGGAGGAAAACGTAGCCTACCGCCTCATTGAGGAAACCGGAAGAATCACCGAAGAGATCCACCAGCGGGTGCTGGAAGCGCTGCGCTTCGTGGAGTTGGAAAACACCGCCAGCTTGTTCCCGTCGGAGCTTTCCGGGGGCATGAAGCGACGCGTGGCCATTGCCCGCGCCATCATTACGCAGCCCGAAGTGCTGCTCTACGATTCCCCTACCGGCGGACTCGATCCGGTCACCTCCAACACCATCATCGAACTGATTGTGAAGCAACGCGATGTTTATCGGACCAGTTCTTTGTTGGTGACCAATCGCCTCCAGGATGCCTTCACTCTGGCCAGCCACTACTTCGATCGCGCGCAGAACAAAATGGCGCCCATTCACGACGGCGCCCAGCGCGATCTTCACACCCGGTTCCTGATTCTTCGCGACGGTCAGGTCATCTTTGAAGGGACCGCCGCGGAGCTGTTGCGCTGCAACGATCCCTATATCCGCGAATACCTGAGCTAGTCACCCTACTTGGCCGCGGCTGCGCGCATCTTTGCAAACTCGGCTAAGCGCTCTTGCATGTGCGTCAGGCGCGTGCGTGATTCCGGCGTGCCCTCTATGACTTTCTCCACGTTTTGCAGGAACTCCGGCGATTTCATCGTCTCCCGCATCTGTTTCACGAAGGGCTGCACCTTTGCGTACACGAAGTACATCTCCCCTAGCGTGTCCTCCGCCAGTGCGCGGTCCAGCGCGCCGTGGACAATCAGCGATGCGGCTGTCTCCCAGTAGGTCAAGACCTGGCGCACGTAGGCGTTTTCTTTGCTGCCAAACGCGCCCACGACCGCCATCATCTCCTCAAAAGAAGACGGTGAAAACGTAGCGAAAAAATCGCGCGCCTGGCGCATGACCGTTTCGCGGCGCAGATCGTAAAGTTTCAGCACGAGTTTGGCATCTTCGTAAGTAGCTTGTGAACTGCTCATGAATCCTCCCGGCGAGAAGTAAAGTTGGAAAAGCCGTCGTGACGACGGCTTCTCCTTATCGGATGATTGAATCCCTTCTCGGGCTTCAGCGGAATTACTTATCGGCGCAGGCCCCCATGTTGGCGAAGGCTTCTTTGGCGCGGCGCTCCATCTCCGCAGGTGCAACGTCTTCTACGTGTTGTCCCAGCGCCCAGCGATGGCCAAAAGGATCGGTTATTTGTCCGTAGCGATCGCCCCAGAACTGGTTTCCCAGCGGCATATCCACCTTGGCGCCAGCCGCCACAGCCTGGTTGAACAGGCTGTCGACGTCTTCCTTCACGTAAAGATTCAGCACCACCGGGCTGCCGCCAAGAGTTATCGGCGAGCCGCAGCCAAATCCGGGAAACACGTCCGCCAGCATCAGCCGGGCGCCACCGATATTCACCTCGGCGTGCATGACCTTGCCATCGGGCGCTTTATGGATCCCGAGAATCTCACCGCCAAACGCATCTCTGTAAAACTCCGCAGCCTTGACGCCGTCGTCCACAATCAGGTGGGCAATGATCGTGGCATCTTTCGTTTGTCCTGCCATATTCTCACCCCTTTCTCACATAAATGCCCGGCGTGCCGGCCGGGCGTTTGGATTGACAATTCCTCTATTATGCAACAGCTTCGGGCTTCAGTTCGCGCGAATAGTCACATTTAACCAAGCTTTCATCCCCGGCCTTTTTCTTGCCGCGGGGTGAAGCCAGGGCCGGCACGCGCCGCTTTTTCGCGTGTTGGGGTGACTTCGGCTCGTCGGGTTCCGTGCGCTTGTTGTTGGGACAAACCAGGAAAGTACCGGACTTCACGTTTTTCTCCAGCAAATATGGGCTGCCACATTCTGGACAGGGCTCGGCAACCGGCTTGTATGCGGACGTGAACCGGCATTTCGGGTAATTCGAACAGCCGTAAAACAGATTGCCCCGGCGCGCCTTTTTCTCCGCCAAGTCGCCGGTTTTGCACTCCGGACACTTTACCCCAATGTAGTTCTGCTTGACCCACTTGCACTCGGGATAACCGCTGCACGAGATGAACTCGCCGTAGCGGCCATGACGCAAAAGGAGATTCCTTCCGCATTGCGGACACTTCTCATCCAGCGGGATGTCGGGAATCTTCTTGCCCTGATCGAGCCGGCGCGTGGTCTTGCAGTCCGGATAGCCGGTGCAGGCCATGAATTGGCCGAAGCGCCCGCGCTTCAGCACCATCGGCCGGCCGCAGTTCTCGCAATACTCTTCCTGCGTTGTCTCCTGCAAGTCGGCCGAGTCCAGGTCCGGCAGGTCGATCGGATTTTCCTTGGTGAACGTGCAGCTCTCGGGATCGTTTTTGTCATACGCACTGCAGGCGTAGAACGAGCCGTGCTTGCCCCACTTGATGACCAGCGGCGAGCCGCACCGCTCGCACTTCTCGCCGGTGGGCTTCTCCATCCGCTTCACGTTTTCCATGTGCTTTTCGGCGTAATGGAGTTCTTTCTCGAACTTGTCGTAGAACTCCTTGAGCGCGTCCGTCCAGCGCTCCTTGCCCTCTTCGATTTCGTCTAGCTCCTCCTCTAAACGCGCGGTGTACTGCGGATCGAAGATGTCCTTGAAGTTTGCGACCAGCAGATCGGTGACTACCATGCCAATCTCGGTGGGAATAAACTTGCCGCCCGACTTCTGCACGTATTGCCGCTCCTGGATGGTGCTGATAATGGCAGCGTAGGTCGAAGGCCGGCCAATACCACGCTCCTCCAGTTCCTTCACCAGCGAAGCTTCGTTGTAGCGCGGAGGCGGTTCGGTAAAGTGCTGTTCGGTCTTCAGGTGCCGCAGTGTCAGCTTCTGGCCTTCCGTCAGCACCGGCAGCTTGTGCTTCAGCGCCTCATCTTCTTCGTCCTTGATGTCCTTCGACTCCTCGTAGACCTTGAGGAAGCCTTCGAACTTCAGCACCGAGCCGGTCACCCGGAAGCGGTAACGGGTCTCGCCGGTCTTTGGAATGGCGTCGATGTCGACGGTCGTTTGATCGAAGATCGCCGGATTCATCTGCGAAGCGACGAAACGCTGCCAGATCAGCTTGTAAACTTTGTACTCGTCTTCCTGTAGGTACTGCTTGACCGCGTCGGGGTGCCGCGCCACCGAAGTCGGGCGAATAGCCTCGTGCGCTTCCTGTGCGCTCTTCTTCGACTTGTAAGTATTCGGCGATTCGGGCAGGAACTGCTGGCCGAAGTCTCTGCCAATCAGATCGCGGACCTCGGCCAGCGCGTCATTCGACACCTGAGGCGAATCCGTGCGCATGTAAGTGATGAGGCCGACCGTGCCTTCTTCGCCCAGGTCGATGCCTTCGTAGAGGCGCTGAGCGATCATCATGGCGCGCTTCACGCTGAAGCGCAGCTTGCGCGACGCGTCCTGCTGAAACTTGCTGGTGGTAAACGGCGCGGCCGGGCTGCGCCGGCGCTCGCGGGTATCGACTGAGCGGACAGCCCAATCAGCGTTCTCCAGCGCAGCTTTGATCTTGTCGGCTTCTTCGGCGTTCGCAACCGGCGTCTTCTCGTCGCCAATGCCGACGAAGCGTGCGTCAAAGTGAGGCGGCTTTTGAGCGTGCAGATGCGCGTCGATCGTCCAGTACTCTTCTTTGACGAAGATCTTGATCTCGCGCTCGCGCTCCACGATCAGGCGCAGCGCGACCGTCTGCACCCGGCCAGCGGAAAGCCCACGGCGCACCTTGTCCCAGAGCAGCGGAGAAATCTGGTAGCCGACCAGGCGGTCGAGGACGCGGCGGGTCTGCTGCGCGTCGACCAGGTTGGTATCGATGTCGCGCGGATGCAGAAACGCCTCCTGCACCGCCCGCTTGGTGATCTCGTTAAAGGTCACGCGGCGGATCGGGATGACCGCGCTCTTCCTGGTCTTCTTCCCCTCAACCCGGTCCCCGCCCAACTCTTCAGCCAGGTGAGCGGCAATGGCTTCGCCTTCGCGGTCGGGGTCAGGCGCCAGGTAGATGGCATTCGCCGACTTCGCCAGCTTCTTCAGCTTGGCGACCACCTTTTCCTTGCCGGGGATGACGACGTACTCGGTCTCGAAATCGTTGTCGAGATCGACGCCCAGCGACTTCTTGGGCAAGTCCTTGATGTGCCCCAGCGACGCTTCTACGTCGTAGCCCGAGCCGAGATATTTTTGGATCGTCCTCGCTTTCGCCGGCGATTCGACGATGACTAAACCTTTTGCCAATAGAACCTCTAAATTGCGGATTACGTGTATGAAGCTAGCATGCGGGCCCGTTCGCGGCAAAGCCGCGATCGGGCATCGCTCTTCGCCTTTCGCTATTCGCTATTCGCCAGAGGCGCTTGCGCGACTGTTCAGGCGAACACCGCGCAGCCTCTGAAAAAAGGCGGTCAGCATCTGTCGAACGCTAGTTAAGTCATTCATCAGATTGACGTACCCGGCCTTGTCCAGAAACTTCAAATCCTTAGCCAAGCGCAAATGATTCTGCAGCTCGCTGGCAGAGCCCATCGCAATCTGGATGTAGTGGGCCAACTCTCCGTCGCTCCAACGGCCACATCCCTCCGCCAAGTTAGCTCCAATCGATCCCGAAGCCCGTCGAATCTGGCTTCTCAGTCCAAATGTTTCGGAACGCGGAAAGGATTCGGTGGCATGATAGACCTTCAACGTGAGCTGATGTGCCTTTTGCCAAACCTGAAGCTCTTCATGATTTCTCATCAATAGTTCATCCTCTGGCGCTCCTCTGGCGAAAAGCGAACAGCGAAAGGCGAAGAGCGACTTCGTCGCTCACATCGTCCGCACATAATACTTCCCCGGCAACTGCCGGAGGAGCCCGCTCATTTCGAGCTCAAACAATGCGGCGAAAATCTCCGATGACGACAGATGTGAGGAGAGGCGCTCGACCAATTGATCAATGTGGGTGGACTCGTCCGCTCGCAACAACCCTAGCACTCTCTTTTCATGAGGCGACAACTCCGGCCCCTGAAACAGTGATGCTGCTGCCCCGGCCTCCGATGCAGGCTGCTCTGTAGGAGTCAGCGCCAAGCGAGTATCTGCGGATAGTTGTTCCCACACATCTTCCCACGTGGCAACCAGCGCAGCACCCTGCTTTATCAAGGTGTTAGGGCCCCACGACATTTTATTGGTAACGTTGCCCGGGACCGCGAAAACGTCCCGTCC
>JBEKQY010000186.1:0-7669 GCA_049519235.1 Candidatus Korobacteraceae bacterium
TGTACCACCTGGGCCGCCCATAACCGCGGAGATCACGGAATTCGACACTACCGCCAGACCGCAAGAGCAATGTGTGCGAACTATCGGGCACGGTTCTCACGCAGACACTTTAGTCGTGCCGATAGACTTTTATTTCTAACATCCCGAGCGGGCTTCAGCCCTCGAGGAATCTCCTTTTACGACTTTTTCCCCAGCCTGTTAGTGGTCAGACAAGTTACTTCTTCGCCTTCCGGGACCCCAATATTCAACCCCATATTCATCAAGCTGCAATCGAGCTCGCGCATACTGAAAGCAACACAATTGATACCCGAAACAAATTGCACCTTCTTGACGTATTGAGGGATAAGGAATTCTTGCCGGAATCATTATGTTGAGAATTGATATTCAAAGTGCACCGCCAATCGTGAAGCTTCTCTGCTCGGGCCGGATCGTGCTGGGCGTGGAAGCCGAAACTCTGCGCTGTATGGCAACGTCACGGCCAGAGCGACGCGTGGTCGTCGATCTGCGGCAGATTTACGCCATGGATGCGGCCGGACTGGGACTGCTGGTCGAACTTCACTGCCTTGCGCAGCAGCGGGCCGGTACGTTGACGGTCGCGAATCCATCGCCTTGGGTTCGCCGCCTTATGGCGCTGACCAACCTGGAATCGGTTTTGCAACTTTCCGGTTCCTCTACTACCGGGTCCGCCGACGATGACGAGGACGAGCGGCAGGCCATGACCGCGTAGGGAAGGAAGCTCTTGCCCGAAGCCACTCAATCTGTGGAGCACGAGACGCTGGCCAAAGAGCTGGTGTTCACAGGTGATCCGGCGGCGATGGTCGCGGCGCGCGACGGCATCATGGACTTCCTTCACCAGCACTGCGCCGGTGAGCAGGAGGAAATCGATATCATGATCGCGTTGCAGGAGGGCCTGGCCAACGCCGTGCTGCACGGCTGCCAGAACGATCCCAGCAAAATCATTCGCTGCTCGGTTGACGTCACTCCCCAGGCGATCACTATCGTCATCAAGGACCCTGGCCAGGGCTTTGACACCTCCGCTGCCACCGACTCCGCCGACGACGGGACCAATCTCACCCAGCACGGCCGCGGCATTTGCCTCATGCGCAGCCTCATGGATGAAGTCAGCTATCGGCACGGCGGTTCGGAATTGCAACTGAAAAAGCTGCGCACCCGGCAACTGTGAACCTTCCCCGCACGCGAGCCACTACTTTCCTTCCCCCAACTCGCGGGCGATGCTGTCCAGCACTCCATTGATGAACTGCACCGACTCCGGCGTCGAGAATCGCCGGGCGATCTCCAGCGCCTCGTTGATGATCACCGGTTTCGGAGTTTTGGGAAAGCCCAGAAACTCGGCCACGCCCGCGCGCAACAGGTTGCGGTCGACGGCGGCCATGCGGTCCATGCGCCAATGTTCCGCGTTGCGCTCGATGATGGGGTCGATCTCTTCGCGCCGCTCGCAGGCAATGCGAAACAGCGCGTCGGAAAATCGCCGCACCTTTTCGTCCAGATCGGTGCGTTCGCTCCAGAAAGTGCGCCGCACCTGCTCCGGGTCCTGATGGCCCATGTCCAGTTGAAACAACATCTGTAGTGCCAGCTCGCGCGACTTGCGACGAGTGCCCGACTTCGTCGTCATCGCTTGCCATCCATGGCGGTCGGGGGCCGCGTTTTAACTTTCTTTTGACTAACACGTGTGGGGTGCCCCGTTCTGTCATCCCGAGCGGAGCGAAGCGGAGTCGAGGGATCTGCGTTTTTCTTCTTCCGTCTCAATCGTGGCATCTTCTCGCGTACCGAGGCCATCTCCACCGCTGCTAAGCCGACTTCAAATCCCTTGTTACCAGCTTTCAATCCCGCGCGGTCGATGGCCTGTTGCAGGGTGTCGCAGGTGAGGATGCCAAAGGCGTGCGGCACTCCTGTCTCCTGTGCCGACTGTCCGACACCACGCGTCACCTCGTTGGCGATTACCTCATAATGCAATGTGTCACCACGCAGCAGGCATCCGATGCAGATGATCGCATCGTATTGCTTGGTCTCGGCAAGCTGTCGCGCGACCGAAGGGATCTCAAACGCTCCCGGCACGTGAACGATCGTCATGTCTCCCGCGCTTGTCCCACATTGCCGGAGTGCCTGTACCGCCCCCTCCAGCAGGCGCTGCGTGATGAACGAATTGAAGCGGCTCACGACCAGAGCAAAGCGCTTGCCGCGAGCGTCAAGCTTACCTTCCATACCGCGAGTTTCGCCGGGCCTCTTCGCATACGTCAGGAAACCGATTCGCAATCCGCTGACTTCGACTTCGAAGAGCCGCGCGCCGTAAGCTGTGTCGCCGATCTCGCGCTGGATCGTGACGCCCAGCTTCTTGGCGATGTCCCAAGCCGCGTCGGCGTCAGAGACTTCCACCATCGCATCTACCCTAGGCGCGTCGTCAGCGGCGATGAATTCGATACCACCACTCGGAGCAAGCATCTCGAAGCCGTGGCTGCCGCCCTCATGCCACTCATTGCCGGGCGCAAACCCCAGCGCGCGAAACAACTCCAGCGCAGGCTGCAAATCATCCAGCGATTTCCCCAGCACGCGGGGAAAGACGATCGATCGGATCATGAATTCATTGTAGCGGGAGTAGCCAGTCCTCGGCCTCGGGACCGAGGTATAGTCTCCGAAAAAGGAGGACGCGAACTTGGAACACAAAACGGAAAGCGTGATGCTTGAAGCGGGCATGTTTCGCCAAGGGCGCCGAAGGAGCGATAATCGGCCAATGCGAACCAAGGGCACCGCTCTCGATCTGCAGCCGACACTAACTGGCAAGCTCCTCGAACTCAGGCCGTTGCGGCCCGCCGACTATCGCGCGCTCTATGCCGTGGCCTCCGATCCGCTCATCTGGGAGCAACATCCGGCAAAGGAGCGCTGCACGGAAGACGGCTTCAAGAAATTTTTCGAAAAGGCACTGGCCTCCGGCGGAGCGTTGATCGCTATCGATCGCAAAGACGGGCGCGTGATCGGCACCTCGCGCTTCCACGATTACGAAGAAGAAAAAAGTCAAATTGAAGTCGGGTACACCTTTCTGGCGCGCTCGCACTGGGGCGGCGCCTACAACCGCGAGATGAAAGAGCTCATGCTGCGACATGCGTTCGCGTTTGTCGATCGCGTAGTCTTCACCGTTGCTCCGGAGAATTTTCGCTCCCAGCGGGCAGTGGAGAAAATAGGCGGCATCCGCATAGGACCCTGCATCAACCGCGAAGGCCGGGACAGCATTCTTTTCGAGATTACGGCGCCGGCGTTCGCGGAAAAGTTCGGGAACGCTATTGCGTAGGCGGGAAACGTCGCTATCCACTAATCACTTTCCCTTAAACTGCGCCTGCCGCTTCTCCAGAAACGCCTGGGTGCCTTCGTTCTTGTCCTCGGTCGAGCAGCAAACCCCGAACAGCGTCGCTTCCAGGAACAGGCCGTCCGCCAACGGCAAGTCGAGTCCGCGATTGACGGCTTCCATCGCGTACTGAATTGCCAGCGGTGCGTTGGCGATGATCTTGGCGGCGATGGCTTCGGCGCGCGGAATTAACTCGGCTGCGGCGACGACTTCATTCACCAGCCCGATGCGGTGCGCCTCCTGCGCGCTGATCATCTCGCCGATGAGGATTTGCTGCATGGCAATTCCCTTCCCTACCAGGCGCGGCAGGCGCTGTGTACCACCGTAGCCAGGGATCAGGCCCAGCTTCACCTCGGGCTGGCCAAGCCTGGCGTTTTCGCTGGCCAGGCGCATGGTGCAAGCCATCGCGAGTTCGCAGCCGCCGCCGAGCGCGAAGCCGTTAATGCAAGCGATAACCGGCTTGCCCAGATTTTCGATGGCGTCGATGATCGCCTGGCCCTGGTGCGTGTACTCCTTGGCCGAGACGGGCGTATGTTGCGAGAGCTCGCCAATGTCGGCGCCGGCAACGAACGCCTTCTCGCCCGCGCCGGTGAGGATCGCGACGCGCACCTCGGCGTCGTCTTTGATGGACGCGAACGCCTGCTTCAGCTCCTGCATGGTGGCCATGTTTAGCGCGTTGAGCACCTTCGGACGGTCAATGGTGATGTAAGCGATGTGGTTTTTCTTCTCGAACTTAATGTTTTGGAAGTCGGTCATGAGTGCGCCTTTCAGCAATTAGCAATTAGCAATTAGCAGTTAGCAATCAGCAAAACCGCTTGAACCACAAGTAACCCAGCCCGCAGGGCGGCATTTGTGTTAGCCCCGGGTGTAAGCCCGGGGTAAAGGCATAAGTTAAGAACCCGAGTCCCGTAGGGACGGCACAAATTGTTGGCAATATCTGTGTCGTGCCTGAAGGCACTCTGGGGTTTTGGTAAAGCCTACCCAGCGCTGAAGCGCTGGGCTATCTTATTCCGTCCCACTTCGTGGGACTCGAGCCTCGTCCTGGCAACAGCCAACCGGAACAAAATCGTGGAGCTTTCAAGTTGCACTTACCAAGTGCCAATTGCCAAATGCTAAGTGCTGCCCGTCTTACACAAACTTTCCCGGCACTGGTTTATTCGGGTCGGCATAGTCGTAAAACCCCTTGCCTGACTTGCGGCCGTACCAGCCGGCCAGCACCAGCCGTTTCAACAGCGGCGGCGAGGCGAAGCGGCGCTCCTTGAACTCGTCGAACATCACGTGCGTGATGTAGTACGTGGTGTCGAGGCCAACAAAGTCGAGCAGCGTGAACGGCCCCATGGGATAGCCGCAGCCCAGCTTCATGGCTTCGTCGATGTCGGTGATGGAGCCGACGCCTTCCTCATACGCGCGAATCGCGTCGAGCAGATACGGCACCAGCAGCCGATTGACGATGAATCCGGTCTTGTCGCTGGTGCGCACCGGAACTTTGCCCAGCTTCGTGGCGAACTCGATCGCCGTCTCGTAAACCTCGGGCGCGGTGGCGATGGTCTTCACCACCTCCACCAGTTTCATCATGGGCACGGGATTGAAGAAATGCAGGCCGATGAAGCGCTCCGGCCGCTTGGTGGCGGTCATCAGCTCGGTGACGGAGATCGACGATGTGTTGGTAGCGAAGATTGCATCTGGCTTGACGATAGCGTCGAGCTGTGCGTGGGTTTTGCGCTTCTCGGGAACATTCTCGATGATGGCTTCGATGACAATGTCGCAGTCGGCGAGGTCCTGCATCTTGAGCGTGCCCATCAAGTGCGACTGCGCGTCCGCCTTTTGCTCGGCGGTGATACCGCCCTTTGCCGGGCCGCGCTCTACCAGCCGCGACAGCGACTTTTCGATCCCGGCGAATCCCTTGTCGAGAAATCTCTGTTCCTGCTCGAGCACCACCACGTCGAAACCCGCCGTCGCCGCGACCTGCGCAATGCCGGATCCCATCAGACCACAGCCCAGAACTGCAACTTTCTTGATATTCATGTGTGCGTCTTCCTCGATGATTTAGTAGACCTTCCGAAATAATGGTGCGAAACGACTACGATTTCGCCGGTGTTCCCACTTCCGTGATCCGCGTGTTCTGCATCGCCACTATATGCCAGTTGCCATCGGCATTCTCGGCGACGAGAGTTGGGCGCGCGTCAAACTCGCGCGGCTGGCCGTTGTCAAAGAACTGGAGATATTGCCGCAAGAAGACCAGCGCGACATCCGGGCGCAAAAAGCGAATCTTCTCGACGCTCAAGCGGATGGTACTGCCCTTGTAGATGGTGCCCAGGATCATGCGATTTCCAGCTTCGATGGCAGCGCGCCCAGCGTAGTATCCGCCGAGGATATGGATAAAGTCGGCGTCTTCCGCGAAGAATGTGGCAAAAGCCACGCTGTCGGCGGCGTTCCAGGCCGCTTCCAGGTGATAGACCATGCCGTGCAGCGCGCGTTCTTCACTCGTCATTTTTCGCTTCTCACGCTTGGCTTCGTCTTGATCAGATATCCGAGGACCGCGCCACTGAACACGCGTATGGCATCACTCTTGGAGTGCACTGATCAAGCACGGTAAACCATGCGAAAGCCAAGCTTCCATGCCAGATCTCGTCCCTTCTCTTCTCGTCGGGAGGGGAATGCCGATCCTAGCGGCGGAACGGAGAAAAATTCACTTCGTCTTCGATCCAGTGCCCGACGGGAGAGGCTCCACTGTATCTGGCTCTCCAAATGGGATAACGTCATCGCTTTTTTCGGATGTACTCCCTCCAAAATAAGCGCCGCCGACCACAGTTACCTCCTCGCTCTTGCCGTCACGCCTTGTGATCGTCGCCGAGCAATCGCGAGACTCGCCACTGCGATCACAGGAAAGTACAAGGGATTTAACTTCCGACCACCTTACTAGTTCCATCTTTCCTCTTGCCGCGCGAATCAGGAATCCTTTGTGTTCATCTCCTGTGAACGCGCCGTAATGAATAAAGGCATCATCAAGCTTTACTTTTGTTTCGCCGGTTTGGAGATGCCTAACCGAATCTGGACGAAGCGTGATAAGTAGGTCCGTTGACTGCGCGAGCGATGTGATCGTCGCAACGACCAGGAGAAGAACAATTTTCTTCTTCACGCTAACTAAAGACCGTTCCATAAGACTTCTCCTTCTATCCCGCGAAGTCATCCTTCCGACGCATCAGCCCAACTGGAACGCTACCGCTGCAGATTTTCCACGATCACCGCGATGCCCTGCCCGCCGCCGATGCAGGCGGTCGACAGACCGTACTTCCCTTTGCGGCGGCGCAGTTCGTACAGCAGCGTAATCAGCAGCCGCGTACCGCTCGCGCCCAGCGGATGGCCGAGCGCGATCGCTCCGCCGTTCACATTGACCTTGCTGCGATCAAGGCCCAGCTCCTTTTCAACGGCGAGATACTGCGCTGCGAACGCCTCGTTGACTTCGATCAGGTCGATATCGTCAAGCGTGAGCCCAGCCCTTTTCAGCGCGATTCGCGTCGACGGAACCGGGCCCGAACCCATGATCCTGGGATCGACACCTGCAATTCCCCACGACACAATTCGGCCCAAAGGCTTCAGGGCGCGCTTCTCAGCTTCGTCGAGCGGCATGACCACAACTGCTGCGCCGCCATCGACGATTCCGCTGGCATTGCCGGCGGTCACCGTGCCGCTCTTGCCGAAGGCGGGCTTCAGCTTGCGCAGGCTGTCCATCGTCGTCTCCGGACGGCGATGGTCGTCCTCGGTGAACATCTCGCCGGTCGGCTCGCCACGGCGATTGCGCAATGGCACGGGAGTCAACTCCTCCGGTAGCCGTCCTGCCTTGTAGGCCTCGTCGGCGCACTTCTGCGAGCGCAGGGCAAACTCGTCCTGCATCTCGCGCGTGATGCCCTGCTGCTCGGCGTAGAGCTCAGCGGTATTCGCCATATAAAGATTGCAGTAGCTGTCGAGCAGCGCGACCATCAGCGAATCTTCCAGTTTGCCTTCGCCGAAACCCACGCCCCAGCGCATGCCGCGAATGACGTGCGGCGCTTGCGACATCGATTCCATGCCGCCGGCCAGCACCGTTTTGGCCTCGCCAAGCTGGATCATCTGCGCCGCGGTCACGACGGACTGCATTCCCGATCCGCACAGCCGATTCACGGTGAGCGCGGGCACTTCGATGGGCACGCCGGCTTTGAGCGCGACGTGGCGCGCGCCGTAGATGGCGTCACCCGAGGTCTGCTGCGCGTTGCCCATCACGCAGTGATCAATCTCACCCGGCTCGACGCCGGAGCGCTTCATGGCCTCAAC
>JBEKQY010000187.1:0-7667 GCA_049519235.1 Candidatus Korobacteraceae bacterium
TGCTTGCCCGCACCGGACTGGCGACGTCAGTCACCGACGGCTTGCGCAAAGTGAAGCAGAACGCCGTGAAGGTGGACGGCGAACTAAAGACCGAGGTCGTCGTTGCCGTAAAGCTGGGCGCCGAATTCACGTTGCGGGCGGGAAAGAAGATGGTCAGAGTCGCAATTAGCAATTAGCACTTGGCATTTAGCAATTGGCAATTGGCCTGAACGATAGCTCAGGGTTAGGTTTGGCTAATTGCTAGTCGCTAATTGCTGCTATGGACAAACTCTTCACCGGCGTCACCCTGCACGGCCTCCCCGTGCGCATCGAGCTGCAATGGCCGTTTCATCGTTCCGAGGGCGGCAGCGACTGGTACGTGGTGCACGGTACGCTGCGACTGAATGACGGCGGCCCGCTCCATGCCGACGTCGCCCTCAATCTGGCGCAGACCATCCGCGAGGTGCTGCCGTCGCTCGACGGCGATCTTGCGTTCTGGGTTGCGGTCAACACCGCGCGCAAGACGCTCGACGACAAAGATCTGGAGCTGCTCAAGTCAGGCAAGCGGCAGCCGGTAGCAATGTCGAGCCGCTGCTACAGCATTCGACATCAGCACTTCACATTTGTGACGGCGACGCCGGAGCAGGTAGAAGAGTTCGTGGCGCGCAAAGTCTTCTGGGAAAGCGGCCCGGGGGCCGCGGCGAGCCCGCTGTTGGCTCGTGGGGGTGAGGGCAGCGAACGCCAGCCAGTGCTGATCGCCGATCCCTGCGACGCGCAATATCTCGGCGCTGCCGATCCCAACATGGTGGACAGGCTAGTGGCTGCGGCGAAGGACTTGGCCGCGCGCGGGATGATTGAGCTGGCGGGCGATTACGCGCGTGCCAGCGACGGACTTCTGGCTCGGCGCGACGAGTTTGTGGCAGCGAAGGACCATGCGCTGGAAGAGTTGCATCTGAAGCACGCATTCGAGCGGGCGTAGCTGGTAGAGCGGCCCTTCAGGGCCGCGTCCAGCAAGCACAAAAGAGAATAGCCGTCACGATCATCGTCCGATGATCGTGGCGGCTATCGAATATCAAAAGCGGCGTAGGACGCCGGCCCTTAAGTCCGGCTCTACCCGACCATGGCCATCCGACGGGCTTCCATTCCATCCAGCACATGCCACAGCGACTTCGCCGCACTCTCGGCGGCACTGAGCGCGGCTTCGGCTTGTTCAGGATGGGCCGCGATCTCCGCGCTCAGCAGTTCGCGCCAAACCTGCGAGTGCTCCACGTCGGCGAACTGATGCAGCTTGAAGTAGCCGCAAGTTTTGGCATCCGCGCCATAGCGCTCCGCCAATCCGTCAGCCTTTGCTTTAGCGACGCGCGGCACCTGCGACTCATAAGCATAAAACGCCGCCAGAGCCTCGGCCGTCGAGCCTTCGCGCGCGACCCGACGAAACTCGGCAATCAGCTCGCGAATCTCCGGCAGCGGCTCACGTCCGCGCACTTCGTCACGATCGGCGCCCATGCCTTCGGCAAAGTCCAGCCACAACTCGCTGTGCGGTCGGCCCTCAATCTCCTCGTCGCACAGGTTGCGCAGCACGGCGCGGCGCAGCTCGCCATCGTCGAGACGCGAATGCAGCGCGCTCAGGTAGGCCGGAAAGGCCGCGACATGATGGTAGTAATCGCTGGCATACTCGCGCAGATCGTCACGCGTGAGCTGGCCGGCGGTCCACGCCTTGTAATAGGGATGGCACAGAAGATCGTAGCGAGCGATGCGCTGCTCCAGCGCCGTCAAGAAAGCTTGCAATTCCATCATTCACCCCACGTAAGAATTCGGTAAGTGAGAACACTATACGGGAGGAGGACCGCAGGCTACAAGCGGCGCTTGTCGCGACGAGCCGTTCTCTAGTGGCGCCCGATTCCGATAGGTGGTATAAGCGTCGGTAATGAGCGACTCATCCCGAATGCCGCCGGCTTCCGGTAAAAGAGATCTCGAAACCCACTCGCAGAAAATGGAGAAGCTGCAGAAGACGGTGGAGAAGCTATTCAACATCGGCGCCGCCGTTATCGCAGTTCTCACAATGGCCGGAACGGCGGTCGTCGCATTCCGAGGAAATAGCGATACTCAACAAAGGGAAGCAACCCGACGCCTTGTTGAGCAGCGTGAAATGGCAGACAGATATGCCGTGTCGGCGGAGCGCAGCCGTCAACAAGTCCAGGAGTTGCAGCGACAGGTGGAGGCGCTTCAGCATGCCCTTCAGAAGGCCTCGCTCCCGACCAAGGGGAAGCCGCAGTATTCCCAATTGAACCCCGTCGACCGACATCTTTTGGATCAGTTGAAGGCGGGTGAGGAGCAACTGTCGGGGCGCATGGGAACACTTGAAGGTGCATTGGCCAATACTCCGGAGAAGGCGCTGGCCCTCCCTATGCTCAAACAGCAGGTCGACAACCTTCAAGATCGGACCCATAGCGACCTCGAGGGTGTCCGCGGCGAGATCGTCCGATTATTCACGCTAACGCAATGGTTTATCGGCCTCATGTTCACAATTGCCCTAGGTGTCTTTGGTCTCGCTCTTTCCAATATTCGGCGTGGCGATAAGGCCGGAACTGAAAAGTAATCGGCTGAGCGACGATTATTCCGCTCGGTACCCCGCACGCATCTCGTTTGCAAACTGGCCACTGACCACTGGCCACTGACAACTGGTTTATAGTGTTTTGTGGCGCAGTGAAATCCTTTCGTCTCCATCCCAACCGAACTCTGCTGGCGGTCGTATTGCTTTTGCTTGCCCTCAGCGCGGCCTGCAAGCGGCAGAGCCTGACGCATCATGAATACATGTACGTTTCCGCCGCTGAGACCAGCCTGCGCGATCGTGTGGCCACCATGTACAACAAGATGGGTACGGTGCACAACGGCGATCGCGTCGAGGTGCTGGAAAAGGAGCGGCGCTTTGTCCGGGTGCGCACCGACAGCGGTCAGGAGGGATGGATCGAGGAGCGCAGCCTGATTCCGCAGGACGTGTACGACGGCTTCCAGAAGCTGGCGCAGGACAACGCCAACACGCCGGTGCAGGCCCACGGCACCACGCGCGCCGAGCTCAACATGCACGTCACTCCCTCGCGCGAAGCCGAGCACCTTTACCAGCTCAAGGATGGCGAGAAGGTCGAGGTCCTGCGGCGCGCGACGGCGGACAAGAATCCACCCAAGGCTCCCAAGGCGATACAATCCGCCTCGCCCCAGAAGAAGAGTGCCACTGCGCAGCCGAAAGCCGGTGCCACTCCCAAAGCGAGCAAGCCGGAACCGGCAGCTCCGGTGGCGGCGACCGCAACGACGACAGCACCAACGCCCGGCGCGGCGGCGCAAAAGCCGGGCGAGCAGCCACCTCCGCCTAAGCCGATCATGGAGGACTGGTACTTAGTACGCAGCTCGTCGGGACATGTGGGCTGGGTGCTGCTGCGCATGGTCGATCTCGATGTCCCGCTCGACATCGCGCAGTACGCTGAGGGTCAGCGCATCATCGGATATTTTGTACTTAACAACGTCGAAGAAGATGGCAAGCCGGTGCCGCAATACCTGGTTCTCCTGAACGAGCCCAAAGACGGACTGCCGTGGGACTACAACCAGATTCGCATCTTCACCCGCAATCGCCCGAGGCATCGTTATGAGACCGCCTACCGCGAGCACAATTTGGAAGGTTACCTGCCGGTGAGGGTCGGACATCAGGATTTTGGCAAGGAAGGCGACCTGCCCACCTTCACCATTCGCAAGAAAAATGACGACGGCCAAATTGTGGAACTAACCTACAAGCTGAACGGCCCCATCGTGCGCCGCGTGCTTACGCCCGAAGAGGAGGCAGCCGAAAAGGCGAAGCATCAAGCCGCTCTCTCCGCGCGGATGAAGGAGCTAGGCGCTCGCCGGGCGCAGTATCCCAACCAGCCTCCCGCTCACAAGCACAGGAAGCATCAGTAGCAAAACGGGCGTCGCCTGAGCCTTTGGTTTGAGTGTATCCCACATTGTGGTATATTACCGAATGTGGGACACCGTTCGGACATCCCTCTTCGGTGTCATCCTGAGAGGATGCGTCGCTGCTTTGCGACGCCGTAGTCGAAGGACCCCTATCGTGGCTATCCCGTTCCTGATAATTCGCTTTGTGTCAGGGCTCGGCTTCAGCCGTGCCGTAAAGCGGTGTAAAACTCCGCAATCGCCCCCACCACCCGCTGCTGCTCGTCCTCCCGCAGCTCAGGAAACATCGGCAGCGCCAGTACTTCTTTCGCCGCGCGCTCCGATTCCGGCAGATCGCCGGCCCTGTATCCAAGATAGGTAAAGCATTCCTGTAGGTGAAGCGGCACTGGATAGTAGATCTCGCTGCCGATGCCTCTTCCCGTCAAGAATCTGCGCAACTCATCACGTCGCCAGGCGCGCACCACAAACTGGTGATAGATGTGGTGGGCATCCGGCAACGACGACAGCAGTGCGATCGGAGCCTGCTGAGTGACGCTGCGTGCGTCCGCCTGCATCAGCCCTGCCGCGGCAAACAGCCCATGATAGCGGCACGCGGCAATCCTCCGCCGCTGGTTCCAGTCCTCAATGTGCTTCAGTTTGACGCGCAGCACCGCCGCCTGCATCGCATCCAGCCGGCTGTTCCAGCCAATTTCATCGTGGTAATAGCGCCGCTCGCTGCCATGGTTGCGCAGCCGGCGCACATGCGCCACCAGCTCTTCATCGTCGGTCGTGACGCAGCCGCCGTCACCGTATGCGCCCAGGTTCTTGGTGGGATAAAAGCTGAAACCCGCGACCTTGCCCAGCGCCCCAGCCTTGTTTCCTTTCCAGGCTGCACCGAAAGCCTGCGCCGCGTCTTCCACCATCGCAACCCCATACGCTTGCGCGAGCTGGCCAAAGCGATCCATATCGGCGCACTGTCCATACAGGTGCACCGGCATAACGGCGCGGATATTCTGCCCGCGCCCGCGCTTCAGAGCAGCCTCGGCCCTGGCCGGGTCAAGGTTGAGCGTACCCGGATCGATATCCGCCAGTATCGGAGTCGCCCCGCAGCGGACAATCGAGCTTACCGATGCAAAAAAGCTGAAGGGGGTGGTGATGACGCTGGTGTTCTCCTCGACTCCGCAGACACGCAACGCGAGCCACAGCGCGTCGGTTCCCGAAGCGCAGCCAACGCTGGCCCGCACACCAAGGTACTCTGCCGATTCCCGCTCGAAGGCCTCTACTTCTGGACCGCCGATGAAGTGCTGCGTCGTCAGCACGCGCTCGATGGCGCCGGCAATTTCGTCCTTGATGCTCTCGTACTGCCGTTTCAAATCGAGCATGGGGACAGGTTGGTTGTAGGCGGAGTCAGAAGAAACAGCGGGGTTCTGGGCAGAGTTCAGCGGCATGATCGAACTTCGATTGTAGAACGGTTTCAGATTAGCGTAGTTGCGGCAGTACGGGTAGAGCAGCGCTTCAGCGCCGCGTTAGCCGTGCATGGATGTCCTGCTGGTCTAGCAGCACATGAGCGCGAAGCTTCATCATCGCCCGATGAACATCATGTAGTGGCTGGCCGCTCCCATGAAGAACAGCATGGGAAACGACAACCAGAAGTTGATGCGCGCGCAGAGAAAGCTCAATCTCGCCGCTTTGGCTGCCTCGGGCGGCATCGCCGTTCCCTTCGCAGCGCTTTCCTCGGTCCAGCGGATGATCTTCTTCTGCATGCGCCAGACGATGCCCCAGACACTTAGCAGCATGAACCAGCCCAGGCCGCCGCCGATGCCGATCGCTAAGGCGCCGTTACTTTCCCATCCATGTTGGTTCAGGCTGAGGAAAATGTAAGCCGCCGCGACGATCACCACCGCCATGATCACGCCCAGCACCGGACCTTTCCGCAGTACTTCAGTCGGCGCCATCAGCAAGCCCATCTCTACCGCGAAAGCCAGTGTCCAAATAAGAAAGAAGCTGCCGATCATGCCGCCTACCGAAGACGCTTGGCCTACGGCGTTGGCCGCATCCACGACAACCATGTGGTTCCAGTAGGCAAGACCGACAAGCACGGTCACCACCGAACTCCAACGGAACCACCACAGCGCCCGCGGCATCAGCTTTGCGATTACGATGCGGCGCTGCTGCGCGTCGAGTTCCTGCAAAAACGGCGTGTTGACCAGATTGAAGAAGTAGAGCAATCCCACCCAGATGATCCCGGCCACCAGGTGTATCCAGCGCAGCACAATCAGGACGGCCTGTTCGCCCCCAGGAAAATCGATTTGCGGAGCAACCAGAGCTATCCAATGAGCGGTCATATTGGTCTCCCAAATTGCAGCAGGCGGCGTATCCCCGATTTGGGAATGTCGCCGAAATTCTACATCACTCAGGTGTGTGCGGCTGGCCGTTGAAATCGTTCCCTGGCCGTCTTATCGTAGACTAGCTGCAATTCATTCTTTCGTTGCCGTTCTGATTTGGGACGTGCACCGGCGGCGGCTATTGCGACAGACCCTCGGTTCGTTTGGGGCCGCGAACTCTGGGGCTGTGCTGTTTTTTGCAGGTTGGCGGAGGACGTATGGAAAGCAAGCCAGCACAGAACATTCAGGATTCGTTTCTGAATACGGCCCGCAAAGATAAATCTCTGGTTACACTCTATCTCCTCAGCGGGGTGAAGCTGACGGGCAGAATCCGCTCGTTCGACAGATATTCGGTGGTCTTGGAGAAGGACAACCAGGAACATTTGATCTTCAAGCACGCCATTTCCACGGTTGTGATGGCACGCGTCGTACATCCGGAGCGCCATTTCGAGTCGCGGCCGATGATGGAGACTGCCGTCTCGGCGCAGCCCGCAAGCGTGGCGTCGGGGTCAGAGGATTAGCTTATTCCGCGCCCGCAGCGAACCAGTTCCGGAGCCAACAGCCGCTCCTGGCAAACCGGCCGGTATCAACCGGAACGGGCCTTTCTGGTGGGTGTGGAATTCTCCTCGCGCCCGGCGCCCAAGCCTCGCGCGCAGCGATTACCGGAGACCGGCGATGCTGGCCCGGAGAAGGCTGCGTTCCATCCTCGACCCTCCGGCAGCGTTCCACCCAGCGCCCGCGTAGCCCGCGATGCCGCCTCGGCGTTCTTGCATACGGCGGACCACGAGGACCGTGGCTTCTCCACCGCGGAGTCGATGGCGGAGCTACGAGAGCTCACCTCAAGCGCCGGAGCCGCCGTCGCCGGTGAGATGCTGCAACGCCGCCCCAGGCCCGACCCGGCAACCCTGATCGGCAGCGGTAAGCTGGAGGAGCTTAAGGGCGCTGTGGCTTCTACTGCGCCCGACCTCGTCATCTTCGATCACGAACTGACGCCCTCGCAGCAGCGCAACCTGGAGCGCGAACTCGATACCCGCGTCCTCGACCGCACCCAGCTCATCCTCGACATCTTCGCCCGCCATGCCCGCACCCGCGAAGGCCAACTCCAGGTTGAACTGGCGCAACTGCAATACTTGCTGCCGCGATTGGCCGGGCGCGGGGTGGAGATGTCGCAACTGGGCGGCGGCATCGGTACCCGCGGTCCCGGTGAGACCCAGTTGGAAACCGATCGCCGCAAGATCAATCGCCGCATTCGTCACGTCCAGGAGCAACTGGAAAACGTCCGCCGCATACGCGGCCAGCAGCGCCAGCGCCGCGAGTCCGCGCCCATCGCGACCGTCGCCCTGGTCGGCTATACCAATGCCGGCAAGTCGACGCTGTTCAATG
>JBEKQY010000188.1:0-7660 GCA_049519235.1 Candidatus Korobacteraceae bacterium
GAGATGTACAAGGAAAAGGGCAACCACATCATCACCCAGGCGACGGAGCACAAGGCTGTGCTCGACAGTTGCAAGCGCCTGGAGAAGCATGGATTTCGCGTCACCTATCTGCCGGTGCAGAAGGACGGCCGCATCGATCTGGACGACCTGAAGCGCGCCATGGATGACAAGACCATCCTGGTGACGATCATGGCCGCCAACAACGAGATTGGCGTGCTACAGCCCATCCGCGAAATCGGCGCACTGTGCCATGAGCGTGGCGTGCTCTTCCATACCGACGCCGTGCAGGCGATCGGCAAAGTGCCGTTCAACATCATCGAGGACAATGTCGATATCGCGTCGATCTCGGCGCACAAGTTCTACGGCCCGAAAGGCGTGGGCGCGCTTTACGTCCGGCGGAAGAATCCACGTGTACAACTGGTGGCGCAAATCGACGGCGGCGGACACGAGCGTGGTATGCGCTCCGGCACATTGAATGTTCCGGGGATTGTTGGACTCGGCAAAGCTTGTGAGATTGCCGGATCGGAAATGGCAGATGAGGCGAAGAAGCTTGCCGGGTTGCGCGATCGCTTAAAGGACGCGATTATGGGCCAGCTCGACGAAGTGTACATCAACGGCTCGATGGAGCACCGCCTGCCCGGCAATATGAACATTAGTTTCGCTTATGTGGAAGGCGAGTCGCTGCTGATGGGCATCAACGACGTTGCGGTCTCCAGCGGATCGGCGTGTACGTCGGCGACGTTGGAGCCATCGTACGTCTTGAAGGCCCTTGGCGCAGGCGACGATCTGGCTCACAGCTCGATTCGCTTTGGCCTTGGGCGATTTAACACAGAGGCGGAAGTGGACTACGTCGCGGCACGCGTGATCGAAACCGTGAAGCGGCTGCGCGAGTTGTCGCCGCTCTACGAGATGGCGAAAGAAGGCATCGACTTGAAGAAGGTACAGTGGGCCGCCGAGCCGACGCATTAGGGTAGTGCTGGCCTTTAGCCAGCGTTGAGGCTGCAATTCTTATGATTGAGCCGACTTTAGAGGCCGCTGAAAAAGTCGAAACAGCAGATCTCTCGCGGCCTGAAGGCCGCTCGGGATGACAAGAATAAAGGACTTTTCGGCACGACTAAAAGTCGTGCCCTGACACAATGCTCGCGAAATCGGAATTTTTCAGCGGCCTGTTTAGTCGGCGGGAGAACCCGCGTAGAGAGTTTCGGCTTTAGGAGAAAAGCTGCATGGCTTACAGCGACAAGGTCCTTGACCACTACAGTAATCCACGCAACGTGGGCTCGCTGGACAAGAGCAGCCCCGAAGTGGGCACCGGCTTGGTCGGCGCGCCCGAATGCGGCGACGTGATGAAGCTACAGATCAAGGTGAATCCCGAGACCAACATCATTGAGGACGCCAAGTTCAAAACGTTTGGCTGCGGCTCCGCAATCGCATCCTCTTCGCTGGCGACCGAGTGGGTCAAGGGCAAGAGCGTCGACGAAGCGCTGACTATTCGGAACACCGACATCGTGAAGGAGCTGGCGCTGCCTCCGGTGAAGATTCATTGCTCGGTGCTGGCTGAAGACGCCATTCGCGCCGCCATCGGCGACTGGAAGAAGAAAAATGGCGCGACGCAGGGCGAAGCACGGCCGCAGGACGCCGCGATCGAGCAGCGGCGTTAGATTGTAAGCGAGACAGGCGGGCAGCGCGCCAAGAGGCAATTATGAGCACGGTCAGCATTGAGAGCACAGCCGCGCCGGCGCAAACCTCCGAGGGCATCGAGGTGACGGAGAAGGCGCTGGCCCACATTCGCTCTGCAATGGCGAGGGAAAACATTTCGCCCGCCGAAGGCGGCTTGCGTCTGGGTGTGCAAGGCGGCGGCTGTTCGGGGCTGAGCTACAACATCAGCTTCGACACGCACCCGCGGGAACGCGATCGCATATTTCAGTACGACGACGTCCGCATCTTTGTCGATCCCAAGTCGTTCATCTACCTGCACGGCATGGTGCTCGACTACGAAGAGACCCTGATGCGTCAGGGCTTCGTGTTCCATAACCCGAACGCGACGAAGTCCTGCGGCTGTGGCAGTTCGTTCTCCTAGAGCTTGTTTTGTGGTCCGCCTGCCTCAACCTTGCGGGCGCTCTTGTCGATGAGACCTGGATTGCCATCCCGAGAGACGTCGGCCTGATTTTGGCCGAACGGAGTCGAGGGATCAGCTTACACTCAACCGTCATGGCTCCAATCGAACACAAAGAACACTCTGCCGGCATCCTGATCGCCGCCTCCAGCAAGCCCATCAAGGTCAACTGCTGGTCCTGTGGCGACATGCGCGCGGCCCATTTTTGTCAACAGTGCGGCAAGGTACAGCCTCCGGCGCCCGTGGACTACTTTACCTTTTTCGGATTGCCCTGCAAGCTCAACCTGAACACGGAAAACCTGGAGCGCGAATTCTATAGCCTGAGCCGGCATCTGCATCCGGACATCAACGCGATCAGCAGCGCGCAGGAGCAGCAATGGAGCCTGGAGCAGAGCTCGCAGCTCAACGATGCCTATCGCACGTTGAAGGACCCCATCTCGCGTACTGAGTACCTGCTGCGCTTGCAGGGCGTCCGCCTGGAAGAGCAGTCGAAGGCCGCAACTGAAGAAGCGCGACGGACCGGCAAGGTGAAGAAGCAAGCCGTTCCGCCCGATCTGCTAGAGCTGGTTTTTGAGCTGAATATGCAACTCGAAGAAGCTCGCATGAACAAAAAGATGGGCGAGCCAGACCGCAGTCTTGAGCGCGATCTGCGGGACACGAAGAAGAGTTTGCAGGCGAAGTACGATGGCATGATGGAGGAGCTTCACCGCGCCTGGAACGACTGGGATGCGCTGGTGGACCAGGCGGAACAGCGTGGCAACGTTCTGGAGGACGATCGCGTAGCTGCCCGCGACAAGATGCTGGATGTGCTGAACCGCCGGAATTACGTCCGCAATCTGCTGCGTGATATCGATGAAGTGCTGGAGTAGCCGCTGTTCGCTCTTCGCCTTTCGCTCTTCGTCAGAGCGCAGGCGCTTTTCCCGGCTCATGCACGGTCGCAATACAATACGTTGTCATCCTGAGCGGAAGCCCGCCGGCGAGCAGCGCCTTTACGTCTGGCGGGTTAGTTGCGCGCCGGAGTCGAAGGACCCCTATTCAGTCTGCGCCAAAGTTCGTAGCGGACCATTCTGGCGAAGAGCGAAAGGCGAATAGCGAAGAGCGAATGACCTCCGACCGCATCGTCGGCATCGATCTGGGCACCACCAACTCGCTGGTGGCGTACATGGCGGGCGACCGTCCGGTCGTCATTCCAGGCGAGGACGGCTCCAACCTTGTGCCTTCGATCGTGGCCCTGGACGAGAACGGTCAAATCGTCGTCGGCAATTCCGCGCGCAAGTATTTGATCGCAACGCCCGACCACGCGGTCTACAGTGTGAAGCGACTGATGGGCCGGGGCGTCGAGGACATCAAGGACGAGCTAAAGCTCTTCCCTTTCCGGCTCGCCGAGGACCTCGCGCCGGGCCAAGTCTTGCGCATCAAGCTCGGCGATAAGACCTTCACACCGCCGGAAATCTCCGCGTTCATCCTGCGCCAACTCAAGCGCAGTGCCGAGCGCTACTTCTCTGCGCCGGTCAGCAAGGCGGTCATCACGGTTCCAGCGTACTTCAACGACGCACAGCGTCAGGCCACGAAAGATGCGGGCCGCATCGCAGGACTCGACGTTCTGCGCCTGGTCAATGAGCCCACGGCGGCAGCGCTCGCCTATGGTCTGGATAGGAAGGAGACTGCGACGGTTGCAGTTTACGATCTGGGCGGCGGCACCTTCGACATTTCGATTCTCAAGCTGCACGAGGGTATCTTCGAGGTCATCGCGACCAACGGCGATACTCATCTCGGCGGCGACGATATCGACAATCTGCTGATCAAGATTGCGCTTGATGACATTCAGGGTGATCTCGGCGTCGATGTCCGGCGCAACGCGGAGATCGTGCAGGCCATTCGCCAGGCGGTTATCGAGGCGAAGATCGCGTTATCGGCAACCGAGAAGACCACGCTTGAGGTTGCGCTTCCCGGCGGCAAGCGTTATCAACGCGAGATCACGCGGGCGCAGTTTGAACAACTGATTCAGACGGTCATTGATCGCACGGTCGGCCCGGTCCGGCAGGCAATGAAGGATGCCGGTCTGGCGCCGAATCAGATCGACGAGGCCGTGCTGGTGGGCGGCTCAACGCGAATTCCGCGTGTCCGCCAGCTTGTCGAAGAACTCTTCCAGCGCAAGCCACACTGCGATTTGAATCCCGATGAAGTTGTCGCGCTCGGCGCCGCGGTGCAGGCGAATATTCTTGCCGGTCGTTCGGAAGCGACAAAAGAAATGCTCCTGCTCGATGTGACTCCGCTCTCACTCGGCATCGAAGCACTGGGCGGAGTCGTAGCCAGAATCCTCCATCGCAACTCGACGATCCCCGCGTCGGCGACTGAGCACTTCACCACGGGTGTCGAAGGCCAAACGAACGTTGCCATTCACGTCTTACAAGGCGAGCGCGAGCTGGCAAAGGATTGCCGTTCGCTGGCGCGTTTCGATCTGAAAGGCATTCCGCCCATGCCGGCGGGGCTGCCGCGCATTGAGGTCAAGTTCTTGATCGATGCGAACGGGATTCTGCATGTCTCCGCGCGCGAGCTGCGCAGCGGCAAGGAAGCGGAGATCGAAGTGCAGCCGAGCTACGGCCTCACCGACACGCAGGTCGAAAACATGATCCTGGAGTCGTTCGACTATGCCGAAGAGGATTTCCGCCGACGGCAGGTGATCGAGGCGCGCAACGAGGCTGAGACCATATTGGCTGCTCTGGAAAAAGGCCGCAAGAATCTTGCGTGGGAGCAGTTGTCGCCGCAGGAGTGCGCAACCATTGACAAGCTGGAAGGGGCGCTGCGAATAGTCACGCAAGAAGACGATTACCAGGCGATCCGCACCGCAATCGATGCGCTGAACCAGGGGACGATGCGGCTGGCCGAGTTGATGATGGATTCTGCGGTGGGAGCCGCGCTGAAAGGCAAACGCATGGACACTGCCGACGTCGGTGAAGGGCCGGCAGCGCCACATCCCATTGCACGGGCCGAGATTAAGTAGTGGCTCGTGGCTGGTGATTAGTGGCTAGTTGGGGCTAGAGGTTAGGGGCTGGGGACCAGTTGTATTGTGATCGGCAGTTATAGTGTCGATCAGGTTTCCAAAGCTGCATGCTGGCGGCGGACTTGCGTCACCCGAAAGACACGCGCCGTAGGCGCGACATGGATAGCCCACCGCTTCAGCGCTGGGTAACGTGGTCCATTGAAAAGAGTCCCTTCAGGGACGACACAGAACTCGATCTTATGCCTGATGAAGAAATTCAAAATGGCGGTGTCACGGCAACGGCTGAAGCTACTCCGCCGAACACCGTCCGCGTAACGTTTGTACCGGAGAACCGGACTTTCGAATTCGAGCATGGCAACCTGCCCTATCGGGACCACGGCAAGCCAGAGTCGATTCTTGACGTGGCGCTGAACTTTGGCCTGCCCTTGGAGCATGCCTGCGGCGGCAACTGCGCCTGCACCACATGCCACGTCGTTGTGAAGAAGGGCAAAGAACTGCTGAGTGAAATGGACGACGATGAAGCCGACCGTCTCGATATGGCCGCGGACCTGCAACTCAACTCGCGCCTGGGGTGTCAGACCGTGATTGAGAAGCCGGGCGAGGTGGTGGTGGAGATTCCGTCGTGGAACAGAAACTATGTTTCTGAAGGCGGGCATTGATTGGGAGTGGAGCACTGCTTCAGCAGTGCATACAAGCAGCGCCAGACAGTGCCCGGCTTCAGACGCTGAGGTAATTACCTCAGGCGCTAAAGCGCAGTGCTGATAAGCAGCCGGCTGAATGCACGACTGGAAGGCGTGCTCCACCCGGGAGCGAAACTAAATTCAAGAATGCGGAGATCTATGGCTGCGGAATTGAGATGGGATGACGCGGAAGATATTGCAATTGCTTTAACGGACAAGTTCCCCCAGCAGAATCCGCTGGAGGTCCGCTTCACTGACCTTCATCGTTACGTTACCGAACTGCCGCTCTTCGTGGACGATCCAAAAGCGTCGAACGAAGCCAAACTGGAAGCCATCCAAATGGCTTGGCATGAAGAATGGCGGGATCGAACCGTAGGTCCGTCTAGCTAGAGCCCTGTTTTTCGCTGAAAAAGTTTCGGTCTCAGAAAGAAGGGGAGAACATGTCTGCCCTCCCGCTTGTTCCCCGAATTGTCACTCGTCAGCGGCGTGGTCCGCCGCGTCCGCGCCCCCGATCGCCGCCACGCCCGCCGCCGGGACGGCCGCCACGACCACCGTGATGTCCGCCGTCATGCCGCGTACCGGCGTGCTCCCGCCGCTCGCCGTCGCGGTTGTAATTTGGCTCCGAGCTGGGCTCGTCGGCACGCTCGTGACCACCTTCAAAGGTCACGCCACCAGCCGGAGCGCCTTGAGGAGCGGCTTCTCCGCCGCCCATTTTGGCGCGCTGTTCCTTCAAAATGGCTTTGCGCGACAGCTTGATGCGATTGCCATCAATGGCCAGTACCTTCACCAGCACCTGATCGCCTTCCTTCAGTTCGTCACGAACATCGTTGATGCGGTGCTCGGCGACTTCGCTGATGTGCAGCAGGCCATCAGTGCCCGGCAGGATCTCGACGAATGCGCCAAAATCCGCCAGCCGCGTGACTTTGCCGAGATAGGTCTTGCCTACCTCGGCAGTCGCGGTGATGTCGCCAATCATCTGTAGCGCCTTGGCCGCTGCCGCCTGATCGCTCGAGGAGACATTGACCTTGCCACTGTCCTCCACGTCGATCTTGACGCCGGTGGCTTCGACGATCCCACGGATCACTTTGCCTCCCGGGCCGATCAGGTCGCGAATCTTGTCGGTCGGAATCTGTAGCGTGTAGAAGCGCGGCGCAAACTCGCTGATGGTGGTGCGCGGCTCGCCGATCACCTGGATCATCTTGTCGAGAATGAACAGCCGTCCGGCGCGCGCCTGTTGCAGCGCCTCGCGCATGATCTGCGGCGTGATGCCCATGACCTTGATGTCCATCTGCAACGCAGTGATGCCGTCACGCGTACCAGCCACCTTGAAGTCCATATCGCCGTAATGATCTTCGGCGCCGGCGATATCGGTGAGAACCGCATAGTCGTCGCCTTCCTTCACCAGGCCCATGGCCACGCCCGCCACCGATGCTTTCAGCGGAACGCCAGCATCCATCATGCTGAGCGAGGCGCCGCAAACCGTCGCCATCGATGACGATCCGTTCGACTCCAGAATGTCGGAGACCACCCGCATGGCGTATGGCCAATCCGTGTCACTGGGGAGCACCGCGAAGAGAGCGCGTTCCGCCAATGCACCGTGTCCAATCTCGCGGCGGCCTGCTCCACGAAGAAACGCGACCTCGCCTACCGAGAATGGCGGGAAATTGTAGTGCAGCATGAAGCGCTTCTTGGCTTCGCCCTCGAAAGCTTCCAGCCGCTGCATGTCTTCGCCCGTGCCCAGCGTAGTGGTCACCAGCGCCTGGGTTTCGCCGCGCGTGAAGATCGCCGATCCGTGAGTGCGAGGCAGCACTCCAACTTCAATCCAGATATCGCGAACCTGATCGAACTTCCGGCCATCGGGAC
>JBEKQY010000189.1:0-7635 GCA_049519235.1 Candidatus Korobacteraceae bacterium
ATCCAGTCAAGGCCGGTTTGTGCGTCAAGAGCCGAATCCCTGTCAGGGACTGGAGTCGGGAACGTCAGAAAGCTCGGTGTGTCTACGAGCCTGCTCCGCCCAGTTATTCGAATCGCTCCGCATGCACCCAAATAGGTGACTGGTGAACGGAACGCCGTGCCGCCACGGGCGTGTGCCGTCCAGAGTCTTTACTAGCGCCTCATACAAAAGCTGTAGGGCGTCGGAATCGTCCAATCGACCGGTCACCGGAACCATCCGGAAGCGAGCGAAGCTCTTGAGACGCCCTATCTCGGCCTCTGTCAAAGCTGCCCAGGCGGACAGGACCTCCACTTTGTCATGGTAGGCCACGGGGGCAAGCGAAGCCGACGAAGATGGGGAGCTTTCGGGGCTTTCCAAAGGCGCGCCTCTCCCAAATAGAAAATCTTCAATAGTATATATGCGCTAGTTACTGCCGGTTCGGCCAATTATTTTCCCCGCATCATCAGACGGCAAACTGAACAACTCCATCAGCATTACAGGGTATGAAAGCGTCCACTTCCTAGACGCGAGTCCCTAGAGAATCCGGTACTTGGGCACAAGGCAGAAATCTGGGGGCATCGGTCACGTGGGCGCTGAATACGAAAAGGAACGGAGGAAACGAGAAACGATGCATATGAAAACGGAATACACGGAACAGGCTGATGTAACCAAGTCCGAGCTGTTGGCTAACGAGGATTCATCGGTGCCCATGCGCAGCGATGCCCACCAGGTCGCTCAGCGTAGTTTCGGCCAGATGTGGGGCCTTCACCCAGGAATCACATTGCTCACGCTCGTCGTGGACACGATGCTGTTTGGGGCTAACGCGGCAACGCTGGGCGCGTTCTTCCCGGTTTCGCTGGCTGCGGCTTGCGTACTGGGGTTCATCACCTATCGAGCGCAAATGCGCTGGTACGGTGACGACTCCGAGAACGCGCGTATCAAAGCCGTGATTCTTGCCTTCCTCACAGCTATTCCCACTCCGCTTCCCGCTTTTCTGTATGTGCCTGCGGGAGCGGTGGGGCTGGTGCATTTGATTCGGAGGAAATCCTGATGCCAAGACAAACCTTATCGGAAGAACTTTGGCAGGGGTTGGGCAATGCCGTCACCGATATTCGCCAAAAGGTCGTCGAAGAGCCGATGTATGGCCGCACGGTCACGGACGGACCGGAAAGCCTGCAATGGCCTGAACCTCAGGACCCAGAAGCGTCTCTCGGCAGTCACACACACATTCGCGAGATAGAGCAGAAGCAGGATCTCGACCTCGACCGCTGAGTTTGAAAAGCACATTCACGCCCCGGTGATTCGCTCGACAGCAAGGGCGGACCGGGGCTTTTTCTAAAAGGAGAAGACATCCATGGCATTCGTAAACAATCTGGATACTCCGCTGATGCGATTGTCCCGCCAGGGGGACTTCGCGAGTACCCGTGATGGAGCCGGTGGGACCCACTATTGGGGGCTCGTTGGAGGGGGGAAGACCAGCTCGGCACAAATGCAGGCAGGGGCATATCTGCGTGCTGGTTTTGGTGGATACGTCACCGCAGCGAAGCCAGGGGTTATACCTCAATGGCTGGACTATGGACGCAAGCACGGGCGCAGCAACTCAATCATCCTGCTGGACGAAAACGAAGGCTTTAACTTCTTGCAGTACGAGATGGCTCGCCATGGCGCTGAAGGTATCGGCACCGTAGTTGAATGTCTGATGCGTGTGATTGACGCATCACGGCGAGCAAGCGGGACAGCGAGCCAGCGCGGAGGCGAGGTGTTTTGGGAGGACACCGCCCGTAACACGAATCGCTATGCCCTGCCGCCAATCTATTGGGCGACAGGCACGCTCACCATTCCCGACATACTGCGTTTCATTACCACCGCGCCCACAAGCTTTGAGCAGGCTGCCAGCCGGGAATGGCAGGCAAACTCCTTCATGTTCAGAATACTGAAACTCGCCGCAGAACAACCAAAGGTGCGAATGCCGCAGGCAGCGCTGCAGAATGTTGTTAACTTCTGGAAAGAACAGTGGATCGCGATTCCGGATAGGACACGCGGCAACATAGTCATTTCAATCACAGCGGCGCTTGACCGCTTCAACCACGGCAGACTCCACAACTTCTTTTGCCGAAAGACGACGGTCGTTCCAGAAATGTCTTTTGGTGGAGCGGTTCTGGTTGATGCAAAACCGACGCTCACCTGGAATGAAGACGGTGCGGTTGCCCAGCAGTTGTTCAAATTTATATGGCAGCGAGCCGTTTTGGCGCGTAATTCACTGGCTCCGGAACAGCGTGAACGCCCTCTGTTTTTGTGGAGCGACGAAAGCCAGGAGACCGTTGCACCTTACGACGGTGAATTTTTGGGACTTGCCCGCGAGTCGAAATGCTGCACGGTCTATCTGACGCAGTCGCTTCCGACCTACTTCGCAAAAATCGGTGGCGATAATCCACGCGACGCCGCACTTGCTCTGGCGGGCAAGTTCAAAACGCATGTGTTCTGCGCGAACAGTTGCCCGGAAACCAATGAGTTCGCCAGCCGGATGATAGGCAAGGTGCTCACGCGGCGAGCTAATTTCAGCGCCGGAAACTCGCAAAGCTTCAATGAAGGCATGTCGGCGGGCGAGAACGAAAATAGCGGCAGCTCGTCAAGCTACGGCTCGTCGCACGGCCAGGGCTACAGCCTCTCTTCCAGTTCTGGCAGCACGAGCGGGGAGGGTAACAACTGGGGAAGCAACCGAGGGCGCGGCTTTACCGATAATGTCAGCCACGGCTACAGCGAAAGCATGGAATTTTGTATCGAGCCGGGAGATTTTGGGCGCTATCTCAAGACTGGCGGTCCGGAAAATGGCAATCGCGTCACCGCCGTGTGGTTTCAGGCGGGTCGCACGTTCAAAGCAACAGGCAAGAACTTTCTTGTGCCGGAGTTCGAGCAATGAAACCCCCAAGTTCAATGACGCGGTTCTTAGGAACGCCGCGCGTAGCGGCGGCGTTTTATTTCGTGTGCTCGCTGACAGTCCTGGGATGGGTAGGCGGCGAGGTTCACTGGTGGCTGGCGCTGCCTGTGCTGTCCTTCATCGGAACAGTTCGTAAGGCCGGGCAGGACGTGCGCCGGTATGACCAGTGGTTCGCTGCCTGGCAGGGCATGGGAAACCCCGCGGGCGAGGTCACGCCCAAGCGCGTGGTGCGCAGACGCAAGTCGTCGTCTTCTTGGGTCAACATCACGGTGGGGGCGTTGTCGCTGGTGATTATTCCGTTGTTCATTGCGGCGCCCGGAGCGGATGAAGCGACGCGCCACTGGCTTGCACTGCTGTGGTTTGGTATCGCGGCCTATCTGCTCTTCAAGCTCGCAATCAGCTTCCGCCGCGCGCGTCTTAACAGGCGCGCCGGCACGGTAAGTGTCGGCGAAGGCAAAACCAGCGGGGCGGTGGACATAGTGGAGTGGATGTTGCCGCCCGCTTCGTCGTCGCCGTCCCGCGCTGATGCCATGCGTAACGTACCGGACTATTGCGCTCGGCTGATGGGTATGCAGTGACATGGACACCGCATTCAAAGCCGAAACAGCGTACTCCGCTTGGCTCACCGCAGAAGAAGCGGCTTTGTATCTCAAGGTGCAGACGCGCACTGTGCTTCTGTGGGTCAGACAGGGCAAGCTCAAAGGGTATGCACTCTCAGGCACCAAACGTCACGTTTGGCGGTTCCGGATAGTTGACCTGGACGGTATGATGAAACTGCCGTCCGTTGCTCTACGAAACGGGAGGATTTAAGTGAGAGCACGGGCAAAACAAGGCAGTGTGGTGCTGGATAAACGCATCCAGACGTGGAATTTCTTTTACTGGCAGGATGGCAAGCGACACTCGAAAACCATCGGGACACGCAAAGACCTGCCAACCAAGGCAGCCGCATGGCGGGCGGCAAAGGCGCTCCGAGATGCGGTAGAGCAACAAACTGCGGTCAATGTCGGCGGTTCGATTCCGACGGTGAGCGCATTGGTCGAGCAGTATCGGTTAGAAAAGATGCCGGAGCGGAAAGACACGAGGCGGGGTTATCAATCGTGGATTCGAGTCCACATCCTCCCCAAGTGGGGAGAGAGTCTAATCACCGACCTTCAGGCACGGCCTGTAGAGACGTGGTTGGAGTCGCTGAACCTCGCTCCGAAAAGCCGGACGCACATTCGTGGGATTCTAAGCTCGCTCTGGAATTACGCGATGTGGAAGCAGGACATCCCAATGCAAGTCAACCCCATCAGTCTGGTGACGGTTAAGGGCGCATCGAAACGGGTGCGTCACCCGCGCAGCTTGACTGTGGAGCAATTCCGGTTGCTCGTCGCTCACCTACGCGAACCGTTCGGGACGATGGCGCTGGTGTGCATCTGCTTCGGCCTTCGCATCTCCGAATGCCTGGCGCTGCGATGGGCGGATGTCGATTGGCTTAACGGATTGCTTCGCATCGAGCGCGGCATCGTTGAGCAGAATGTGGACGACGTTAAGAGCGATGAATCACGCAAGTCTCTTGCCGTCGAGGGTGAGCTTCTTGAGCGGCTGAACGTGTGGAGGCAGAAGACGGAGTTTCAGGCGGATGACGACTGGATTTTCGCAAGTCCTTTGAAGCTCGGCAGGCTGCCTTACTCCTACACGGGGTTCTGGCGGGAACTTAACCGTGCGGGCGAAGCGGCTGGACTCGGGCACATAGGCACACACACGTTCCGGCATTCCTACCGGATGTGGATTGACGCTATCGGCACTCCCATCGGCGTGCAGCAGAAACTCATGCGGCACGCGGATATCCGAACCACCATGAATATCTACGGTGATGCGGCTTCGGCGGACATGCGGCGGGCGCACAGCAGAATAGTGCAACTGGCGATGCAGTCAGAGTCAGCGGCAGGTGAAACGGCAGGGGTGGATTCGTAACCTACTGAAAGAATGGCTCCTCAGGTAGGACTCGAACCTACAACCCTCCGGTTAACAGCCGGATGCTCTGCCATTGAGCTACTGAGGAGTGTCGGTGCACTTGTAGCGCGTCCGATTGTGAATGTATTGTAGCGGCAGAGTCGCAATGCGTCAAAGCCGGTGGTGGCTCAATTTCGTTTTCCGCAGAGACAGGATGAACTACGAAATTGAGCCACTACCCAAAGCCGGTAGAGGCTATTTTCGCGACACACAACTATCCAACTGCCCCAAGGTCAAGGCTGGAGGAAACTGCGCCGCTGCCTCAAAGCCGATCCGTTTGGGGGCGCACGACAAAGCTGCTACGCTTTTGCTGGCGGGCCTTGATTGCCATGCTCTCGCCGCATCGATCGCATATGACCTTTCACCGCATCGTCTGCCCCCTAGTCCGTGCGGTCAGCTCTGCTGTTTTGTTAGCTTCAATCGCGATGGCCCAGAACCACACTTCCGGCACTTCACCCCACCATGGACATCCCCAAGCCGCCCGCAACCAAGCAGCAGCCTGTCACCGACGACTACTTCGGCCACAAGATTGTCGATCTCTATCGCTGGCTCGAAGACCGCAGCAGTCCCGAGACGCAGCAATGGGTCGCCGAGCAGTTGGCCTACACGCGCAGCGTCCTCGACAAGCTGCCAGGGCGCGACCAATTGCATCAGCGTCTGGAGGGATTGCTTCAGATCGGCAACCTCGGCGACACGCAGGTCGGCGGCGAGTACTACTTCCACACTCGCCGCGAGGGTAAGCAGAACCAACCAGTGCTGTATGTCCGCAAAGGAGTCGAGGGCCGCGATGAAGTGCTGCTTGATGTGAACCTGCTCTCCAAGGACGGCAATGTCGCACTCGACTGGTGGTACCCGTCGCACGATGGAAAGTACGTTGCGTACGGTACCTCGGAGAGCGGCTCGGAGATGAGCACGCTGCACGTGATCGAGACGGCAACCGCTAAGCTGCTGCCCGACACGATTGCTCATACGCGCGCCGCGAGCGTGGCATGGAAGTCCGACGACAGCGGCTTCTACTACACCCGCTATCCCAACCCAGGCGACGTCGCCGCCGGACAGGAGATGTATAACCGTCACGTCTTCTATCATCCGCTGGGCGGCGATCCCGCGAAGGATCCGCTCATTTTCGGCGAAGGCCGCGATGCGCAGGACTGGCCCAACGTCTCGCTGTCGAATGACGGGCGCTGGCTCAGCATCATGGTTGAGCAGGGCTGGTCAAAGAATGAAGTTTATTTGAAGGATGTGCAGACCGACTCGGTCCCGCTGCGCATTACCAGCGGCAGAGAATTTCTTTACCTCGCCCAGCCCTACAACGGCGATCTCTACATCCTGACCAACGAAGATGGCCCACGCTATCACGTCTTCCAGACGCCGGTGACTACGCCCACGCGCGAACACTGGCGAGAGATCATTCCGCAGTCCGACGCGGTTCTCACTTCGCTGGACATCATCGGCGGGCAACTCTTCGCGCGCTACGAACTCAACGCGCACTCGCTGCTCAAGCGCTTCGCCACTGACGGCAAGCCACTCGGTGAGATTGCACTGCCAACCCTCGGCACGGTCACCAGCATCGGCGGCGAGTACGACAGCACTAGCGCCTTTTACCTCTTCTCCTCGTTCACCATGCCGACGACGATCTACCGCTTCGACATTCCCAACGCCAGGAACAGCGTGTGGGAATCGGTCGAGACCGGCATCGACACCAATCAGTATGAGACGAAGCAGGTCTGGTACACCTCGAAGGACGGCACGCGCGTCCCGATGTTCCTGGTCATGCGCAAAGGGCTGAAGATCACGGGACATAACTTTGTGCTGCTCACCGGCTATGGCGGCTTCAATGTCAGCCTCACTCCCGAGTTCTACAAGAATCTTTTCCCGTGGCTCGATCACGATGGCATTTTCGCCGTCGCGAACCTGCGCGGCGGCAGCGAATTTGGTGAGGACTGGCACCGTGCCGGAATGCTCGAGAAAAAGCAAAATGTCTTCGACGACTTCATCGCCGCGGCCGAGTATCTGCAGAAGGAGGGTTACACCGATCGCCAGCATCTCGCCATTCGCGGCGGCAGCAACGGCGGCCTGCTGATGGGTGTTGCGATCACCCAGCGGCCCGATCTGTTTCGCGCCGTCGTCTGCCAGGTGCCGTTACTCGACATGCTGCGCTACCAGAACTTCCAGATTGCCAAGTTGTGGATTCCCGAGTACGGCTCGTCGGAAGATGCGAAGCAGTTCCAGTGGCTCTATGCCTACTCGCCCTACCAACATGTGAAGGAAGGAACGGCCTATCCCGCGGTGCTGTTCATGACGGCCGACACCGACACGCGCGTCGATCCCATGCACGCCAAGAAGATGACCGCGGAGCTGCAGGCCGACAATGCCGGACCCAACCCCATTCTGCTGCGCATCGAAACCAAGGCCGGACACGGGGCAGGGAAGCCGATTTCCAAGCTGGTAGAGGAGTGGACGGATATCTACTCGTTCTTGTTCTGGCAGTTGGGAATGAATTGAAGCAGCAACTAGCAACTAGCAATTAGCACAACCTCTTCTTCAATCAACGCCTTATCTTCCTCGCGGCTTCCGGCAAGCGCAAATGAGTTGGTCTGCGTCGCCATGCCGTTTTCAACCCCGGTGATCACGTAGGAGCAACCGATCCAGTGGGCTTCCTCAAAATCGGTTTGCGACCAATG
>JBEKQY010000190.1:0-7610 GCA_049519235.1 Candidatus Korobacteraceae bacterium
TGAATTGCTCGGGCGACTGCGATGTGGGACTTGTGGAAAGAAGTTGCGTTTGGGGGTTGAAGGCAAAAGCCTTGAGATAGTCGGCTGCACCTCCGAAGTAGGCGTTATTGTTCCAGAATGCCGGGCCGCCAAAGAGTGGGCCGATGATAAACGGCAGTGTCTGCACGATCTGGCTGTCGTTTCCGTAATGCCAATGGCCCATGTTGTCGCGGTTGATCAGATCGATGGTGCCTTCTTTGCCGGCCTGCAACAGGAGGTGGGGATAGGGTGCGCCGGGTTGGTAGGGCAGCAGCACGACGCCACCGGAGCCGACGTCGGTGTCGTACTCATCCAGCATTTGCTCATCCCACGGAGTGAAATAGTCGGCGACGCTAATACCCGACGAGGACCAAGTCAGGCGAAGAACGCTGTCGCCGTAATCGATGCCTCCGGAACTGGCGCTGAAATCGCCATTGCCGGTCGCTGCATAGATCGAACCATCCGAATCGGCCGCCGGCCCGGAACCGCTGCCCCAAAATCCTCCCTCATAGCCATTTGGCGTATCGACGAAGACGCCGCTGGCAGCCAGGCTGGTTGTCTTGAACGACATGAGCCAGCCGTGGTAAGCGCCCAGATCACAGTGCGATGACCAGTACGCGAACACCTGTCCGTCGGCGAGCAGCAGTCCCCCACGCTGGTTCGCCAGTAAAGGATTGAAACTGATGACGCCGCCGAGGGAACCCGTGCCGCTTCCCGGGGCCACCGCGATGACGGTATGGGGAGGGAGCGTGTCGAGACCGGTGGTGATATCCAGCGCATGCAGCCGGTGATAGAAGTTTGTGATCCCGGTTTGCGGGTTATATTCTTTGGTTTCTACCATGACGTACAGAGTGTTGGTCGCGGCATCGATGACGGGCGTTCCCGTGATCCCGATCTCCGGAACCAGGTCAGTGCAATTCACATCAGTGCTTGAGACCGTACTAACCACGAGCAGTGGTCCAGTACCGGACAGGAAGTTGGCTTGCCAGAGTTGTTGTCCGGTGTTCACGTCGAAGGCATAAACCTGATCGTGCTCGGTTGCCACGAAAAGCACATTGTGGGATGTGCCTCCGATAGTAACGTTGGGCACATATAAAGGCTGTGCATAGACGTAACCCTGCACTGGGAAGACCGTCAGGCGGCCGAACTGCGCGACGTTTACATTTGTTGTGGAGAGTGTTGTTTCGTTAGTGTTCGTACCCGAGCGGTTGTTGTCATACTGATACGTGGTAACCGCCACTTGCGCGCTCATCAGGGAACTACAGAACAGCAGGAAACAGCCAAGAAAACGAACGCAGATCTCCTTCATTGAGACGCAATGCTCCTTTGCAGCGTGAGTTTTGTCTAGCGACTAATTGGCCCGAGAAACGGTTGCTGAATTATCTTATGAACTCGCGACGCTCACAACAGAAATCCTTGTGGCTCTGAGGTTTAAACACGTTTTAGACATTAGCTTCGTGGCTGGCAACGCTCCGCAGCGAGAGCAGAGACCTTTGCAGTCTACCTTCGTCTACAGACAACAAGGGCCCGGAAATTGCCGACAAAGATTGCAGAATTATCCTATGAAAGCACGCAGCTCACAACGTCATTCTTCAGTTTAGTTCCCATTGTTTCGGAGATCGGGGATTTACTGCAAGTTCCCCGTGGCGGCGCTGCCGTAAGGATTCATTTCGGTGGGTTCGTTGGCCTCCGACCAGGCATTCTTCTGGTCGTTGCGGCTGGAGTACTTCTCGTAAACCACGACGTGGAGGACGGGCTGCCGCTCCTCGATGGGATCGACCATGCCCTGCGCCTGTAGCGGCAGCAGATAGTTGCGGATCCATTCGTACTGCTCGTAGGTCAGCCCGCGGCGCGACATATCGAAGGTGACGCCGGTCAGATGGGTAGAAGCGGTGTCGCCGAACTCCGGCGCGGCAAAGCGGTTCCAGCGGCGCAAGCGGTGCTGCTGCTCGACGGTGCGGACCATCGAGGTGATCAGCAGCGACGAATGGAACTCGTTGTAATAAGCATCGCTGAAGTCCTGGAGGAATTCGCGCGTCCAGGGACGGCAATAGTGCCGGTTTTCGGGCAGATCGGGAGCGAACTTCAGGCCGTCGGTTTCGGAGACGGGCACCAGCTCCTGGGAAAGCTCGTAGCGCATGAGCTCATACTCGTCAGCGATGCGCGGCAATTGCAGCCGGTCCAGCTCTTCGTTCTCGCGCACCAGCATGTCGTGCGAGCCGGGAAACATGGGGGTCCATCGGCCCAGACCCACCTGGTAGTGCCCGCGGCGTGTCGGGAAAGCGGTGCGCATCACGGCATGACTACGGCGGACCTTGGCATGGTCCACGGCACGGGTGACTGCCAAAGCCGGAAGGCTCGCGGCCAGCGTGATCGCGAACAGCAACAGCGCATAGCCCAGCCTGCGCTGAGGAAAATTCCACACCAATTGCGACTCGATTCGGCCCGGCGACCAGATACTTAAGAATGGCGGCAAAAGCATGTCCTGTAGTAGAGCAGCTATAAAAGCGATGAACTATTACAACACAGAAGCGGGGAACAGCCAAGGATTTCCGGAGGCCCGGCATCACCCAAAAGGGCCAGGCGTGCAGAATTGGGAAATCTCCTGGGTAGTGCGGGCCCCTTCGACTGCGCTCAGGGCAGGCTTTAGGCCCGCGTGGAGCCTCCGGAAAATCCAGCTCGCGCTGCTGAGGCAAAGACCTCAGCAGCGCGAGCTGTTCTTTCATTCAAGCCCTTACGCCGGCCTGAAGGCCGGCATTACCATGGAACAGACTTCCCACAGAGGCTCTAACTCGGGCCGGGCATGCTCAGTTCTGGCCGCGGAAGATCATCTCCGTAATGGTGAAGTCATCGGTCAGTGGAGTGTCGCCACGAAACGCGGTCACTGCCTGCTCAATGGCGACGAGTCCCAAGTGGCAACAGCTTTCCAGCCGCTCCGATCCGAAGAATTCGCCGCTTGCGTCTTCGGCCTCGGTAACGCCATCGGTGACCAACAGCAAGCGGTCGTCCGAGCCCAAGCGGAGCCGCGTCGCCGCATACTCCGCCCCGGGGACCAATCCCACCGGCAGATTACCTTCCTCCAGCCTGCTGACCTGGCTTCCCGAGACCAGCAACGGAGGCACGTGGCCGCAGTTCATCAGCTCAAGCTCGCCATTGCTCATCAAGCGGGCGACCACCAGCGTGGCATATTTCTGGCCGCCGACCTTCTCGCAGAGAAAGCGATTGACCGCCGCCATCATCTCCGGCAGCGGCGAGTCGCGGGCCAATTGCGAATACAGCATCCCTTGCAGAATGGAAGCCACCACCGCCGCCGATACTCCTTTGCCGGAAACATCGGCAACGATCAGCGACAGTCCTTTTCCGGTATAGACCAGATCGAAGAAGTCACCGCCGATATCTTTGCAGGCATAGCTGACCGCATTCACTTTGGCGAAGGGCACGTCGGGAACGGTCACGGTCATCAGCCGCTGCTGGATCTCGGCGGCGATGGCCAGCTCCTGGCGATAGCGCTTGGCCGCGTCCTCGGCCTGCACCAGCGAGGCGTTCTCCACCAGGGTTGCGGCGCCGTTGGCAATAGTGCGCAGAATGTCGTGGCTCACCGAGGAGAGCTTGCCCGACAGGAACTTGGCGTCGAGATACAAAACGCCCTGCACATTGCCTGCACCTGCCTTGGTGTCATCCTTGACTTTCTCCTGGAGGAGGGTCTTGCGCAAGGGAATACAGATGACGCTGTGGAGATTGTGCGCCACCACGCTTTCGCGGCCCGCCAGCTTACCGGTGTCGTCGGTGTCGGTGACCAGGAACTCCGAGGCGCTGTTGGCGGCGTCGCGCAACACCGAGCGCGAGATGGTGCTGTCATCGGCAATGCTTTCGCCGCTCTTGTCACGGCCCGCGGCCAGGCGAAGTTCGCCATCCTTGTCGCGCAGGAAGACGAATCCGCGCTCGGCATGGGTCAGGCGCAGCGCCGCTTCCAGCAAGGTCTGCAAAACGTCGTCGAGCACGCCGCTGGTGTTCAGCTTGCGCGCCGCTTCCAGGAAGACGTTGAGCATTTCCAGGTCGGAGCCGGCGCCGCTCGCCGGCTTCCAGGTGGAGAACTGGCTCAAGAACTGCTGCGCCGCGCTGGACGGAGAGCGGTCGGGACTAAACAGGACATAAGCCGCGCCCTGCACTCCGAACTCGAGACAATCGTTGCGGCCCAGCTTGCGCCGGGTGACCCGTTCTCCGTTGACGAAGGTCCCGTGACGGCTGCCCTGGTCGACGATATAGGTGCCGTCGGGCTCGTGGACGAACTGCGCGTGCTCACGCGAGACCCGGGGATCGGCCATCACCATATCGCGGTCGGTGCGGCGGCCAATGGTGAAGGGAAAGTGGTCCAGCACGATGGTGCGCCGGTCCGTACCTTCCACCACCACCAGCACCAGAGGGTCGCCGGTCGGATGGGTATCGGGTTTGCGCAACCACATGCCTGTAGCGCCCATGAAGCTGTCTCCTTAGTCTCTAGAGCTTGTTCCAAAAATGTATTGCAGTGCTCTGGGTGGAAGCGCGGGCCTTCAGGCCCGCGAAAACCGTCCCTCCCGAAAAAAGGGCCTTAGCCCCGGAGTCGCAAAACCACGTTATTGAAACATGCTTCAGTCTTTCCAAACGCGGCAAGTCGTCCACGGATGTTGTTGTTGAAACTATAATCCAACCAGACGGGCGCATCCACTGCTCTTCTCTGCCTTAGGATGAGCGTCTTGGTTGGCATCGGTTTCCGCGCAGGAATGCCGGCTTTCGGCGTACACTATTCGCGGCTGCATTCCGTGATTCAACAGAAACCAGTACCAGGAGAGACTCGTGAAACTGCGAATCAGCGTTATCCCCGCAATCGTTGTCGCTTTTCTGCTGCTGTTGCCGTGGGCGACGGCACAAATGCCCCCGCAAATGACGCCGTTTACCGCCGACATGCAGTTCACCTCGACCCACGGTAAGGGTGGTGCGACGCGTGAGGCGAACGGCAAGATTTACATGGCCCATGAACACATGCGCATGGACATGACGGGCATGCAGGGCGGCCCAGGCGGCGGGGTGATCATGATCACCAACTTTGCCACCAAGACGAGCGACACCCTGATGCCGGAGCAGCACATGTACATGGAATTCAAGGCTGATCAGATGCAGGGACGGCGGCCCGGCATGGGGCCGAGCATCAAACCGCTCGCCGATCCCCATAATCCCTGCGCCAATATGGAGGGGTCGAGCTGCAAGAATCTCGGCACCGATCAGGTGAACGGCCGCAGTTGCGATCACTGGCAGATCACCGATAAGAACGGCAAGGTCAGCAATATCTGGATCGACCAGAAGGTCCATTTTCCCATCAAGACGGTTTCCGAGGACTCGTCCTGGGAGTTGAGCAACATCAAGGAAGGCGAGCCTGCCGCCAGCCTCTTCGAGATTCCTGCCGGTTATCAGAAGATGGACATGGGAGGCATGATGCAGGGCATGCGTCCACCGCAACAGTGAACAACCTGGGAGGGGGCTGATCGCTTTTGGCCACCTCCAAGTTACGGTCGTGTCAGATGCGCTGCGGGCGGACCGCGCGGCAGTCAATTCGGGCCTTCTATATCTTCCTTCTTAAATGTCCATCGGAAAACCCGGATATAATAAAACCACGCTCCCACCCCTGAATTGGAACTATCGGCGCCAGTGGGCCGAATACATTTCAGAAATTGCAGCCAGCGACGTTGCCAGCCACACCTCCAATTCGCCAGCCAAAGAAACGCAGCCGCACCCCCGCGATCATCGCGCTGTCGATCTGCATCTTTTTTCTGTTCACCGTCATTCTGGCGCAAGCCACCTTCAAGCTGACGTTTTTGCAACCTGACACCAGCGAAGAGACCATCATTTTCGCCGCGGTTTCGGCGCTGATTTTCCTGCTCTTCGTCGCCCTGACGTTCGTCCTGATTCGCACTCTGCTGCGCCTCTATGCCGAGCGCAAGACGGGCGTGCTGGGTTCCCGTTTCCGCAGCCAGATGGTGCTGGGCGCATTACTGTTGTCGCTGGGCCCGGTGATCTTCCTGTTCCTTTTCTCTTACGGCTTGATCAATCGCTCCATCGAGAAGTGGTTTTCCCGCCCGGCGGAGGATGTTGAGTACCGCACGAACGTGATCGCCTCGCTGCTGACCGAGTATGCCCAGACCAACGCGCGCGACGAAGCGCTGCGGATCGCGGCGACTCCCGATGCGCAGAAGTCCTTCCACACCGGCAATTTCACTTCCATCCTGGACGAGTTCCGCCGCAGCGAAGTCACGCTTCAGGGAGGATTCGCCTTCGCCCTGGTGGATAATCAGGCCGAGGCCAGCTTTCATGCCCCGGAAGCCTGGCCCTTGATTCGCCGTCATCTGCCGCAGGCAGCGGCCGCCCAGGGCCAGGCGACACCATTCGATTTGCTGGGACAGATGTATGTCATGGGCCGGGCCCACGTCGGCGACCACGGTCAGATTCTGGTGGCCATGCCACTGCCGCAAAGCTACTTCAGCACGCTGCGGGATATCGAGCACAGCCAGGACCAATATCGCGAGTTGCGAGTGCAGCGGCGAAGACTGCGCCGCACTTATCTGGGATTTCTGCTGCTGCTGACCGTGGGCGTGCTGTTTGCCTCCACCTGGCTGGCGCTGTTTCTGTCGAAGACGGTGACCCGTCCTCTGGTGGCTTTGGCAGAGGCGACCCACGAGATCTCCCGTGGCCGTCTGGATTATCGGGTCGATGTCCAGGCAGGTAGTGAAATCGGTCAACTGGTGGAGTCGTTCAATCGCATGGCCGCCGATCTGGAAGCCGGCCGCAGCAGCATTGAAGCCTCGCGGCGCGAGCTGGCGGAGATGAACGCCCAACTGGAGCAACGCCGCCGTCACATCGAGACCATTCTGGAGAGCGTTCCCTCGGGCGTGCTCTCGCTCGATTCTTCGCGGCGCATCGTTCATTCCAACGCCGCGCTGCGCCGGCTCCTGCGCCTCGACCAGGAACCGGCCCCACCTCAGACCCTGTCCGACCTTTTCCCGCAAGACACCGTCGCCGACCTCGAGCACATGCTGCGCAAGGCCGATCGCATGGGGAGCACGACCAGCCAGATCGAGACCGTAACTGCCCGCGTCAATCTGAATGTAGCGGTCACCGTCGCTTCGCTCGATCCGCCCTCGCAGGCAGCGCCCAATGGCAGACAGCGCACCGGGTATGTGGTGGTACTCGAGGACCTCACCGATCTTCTGCGCGCCCAGAAGCAAGCCGCGTGGCGTGAGGTGGCACAGCGCATCGCACACGAAATCAAGAACCCGCTCACCCCGCTGGCGCTGGCGGCGGAGCGAATCCGCCGTCACCTCGAGCGGCCCACTCCTCCCGATGGCACCTCGCTGGGCATCATCCGCCAGTGCGCCGTCACCATCAGTTCCTCGGTGGAGACGGTGCGCAAGCTGGTCGACGAGTTCTCCACCCTGGCGCGGTTTCCCGCCGCCAAACCGCAACCCTCCGACATCAACGCCATTGTCAATGACGCGCTGCTGATGTTCGACGGCAGACTCGACGGCATTCACGTGCAGCAGTTCCTGGCACCCGATTTGCCG
>JBEKQY010000191.1:0-7579 GCA_049519235.1 Candidatus Korobacteraceae bacterium
CTCTATCTGGCCAACGAAGGACGCTTCGTGGCGTTTGTTCCGGAGCGCGAAGCGGAGCGGGCAATCCAGATCCTGCGAAGGTTTCCGGTAAGCGGCGAGGCAGTTCGCATTGGCCGGGTGCTGGACGGGCCGGCCGGCCTGGTTACGATGAAGACCCAATTGGGCACCGAGCGGGTCATCGACATGTTGAGCGGCGAGCAATTGCCCAGGATTTGCTAGCGGCTGCGCCGTCACGTAGCCACGTGAGGCATCGCACATCCAGATTGGCGAGAACGGAATATGGATGGAAGAAAGCGCGATTCTTCGCCCAACTCTGGAGACCCCACCGTGACCGGGACCCTGATCATCGGCTATGGAAATTTGTTGCGCGGTGACGATGCCGTGGGATGTCACGCGGCCCACGAACTGGAGCAACATTACCGCGACGATGGAGAGGTGGAAGTAATCGCCTGCCAGCAACTCACGCCGGAAATGGCGGATGACGTTGCACGCTGCGGCCTGGTGCTGTTTCTCGACGCCTCGCCGGACGAAGAGCCGGGGACCATTCGCCAAACCCGCGTCTTGCCGGGAAACGGTCCGGGAGGCTTCACTCATAACCTGACTCCATCCTCGCTGCTGTCGGCGGCGCAGCAGCTTTATGGCGACACGCCGGAAGCGATCTGCATTACTCTCCAGGGCTGGTCGTTCGCAGTGAGCAACAAACTCTCTGGCGGCGCGCGGAAGCGCTTGCCGGAGTTAGTTCGCCAGGCGCAGGAAGTGGTGGAGAGTTATCGGCGGCGGAACTCGCGGGCAGGCAAAATCCTGCAATCGCAGCAGCCTTCTAATTAGGACACTGCCCGAATCCGCCGATTATAACTTCCGTTATAATACCAACATGAAAACGAAGCTCCGTAGGATTGGCAACGGGTACGGCGTGCTGTTGCCAAAAGAAGTGATCCAGCGCTTACGGGTTGCCGAAGGGAGTGTGCTGACCATATCGGAGAGCAGTGCGGGAATCCAATTGTCTCCTTTCGATGCCGATTTCTCGGCGCAAGTGGAAGCCTTTCGTCGCACCGAACCCCAGCATCGCAAGGCATACCGAGAGCTCGCTAAGTGAAGCGACTGCGTTGGCTGACACCGGCGGCGGTTATCAGCATGCAGCAGGAACTCATCGCAGGGTACGGAGGGATGCCAGGTCTGCGAGCGCCCTCATCGTTGGAGTCCGCGCTGGCTCGCCCAAAGCATCTGGCAACGTACAAACGCAACGTTACTGTACCCGAGTTGGCGGCGGCCTACGCCTGGGGTCTACTCCGCAATCATCCCTTCACCGACGGCAACAAGCGCATCGCACTCGCGTCGATGGTCGTGTTCCTGGATCTCAACGGGTGGGAGTTGACATGCGGCGAGGCTGAAGAAACCGCAATGGTCCTCCGCGCCGCAGCAGGCGAAATAGAAGAAGCCGAGTGGAGTGCCTGGGTCCAGCGGAGCGCCAGGCAAAAACGCTGAACGATCTGCCGAGTGTACATTTTTTGCGCGCGGTTTTGGCGAAGAGGATGGAGATCAAGCAAGGTTGAACATGGCCGTTCCCACCCTTTCGCAAAAGAGGCGAAAGGATGGGGCACCCGACACTGTTATCATAGGTATGATGTCCGAAGTCCTCACCTACCGTCAGATCAGCTTCGATACGGCCAACATTCATTCGCTGGTCTCGCCGGTAACGTTCTTTGACGCGACGTACCCCTCCTTTGACGGCTCGACCCGCATCACGGAATTCGATGAGAAATCGGTCGTCCGTTGGTTGATGTTGTGCCCGCCATGCCGCGACATTATTCTGGAAGAACTCTTCCTACCGACTGATGCCTATTACAGTTCGGCAATAGTTCGCCCTTTCTATTCTCCAGGCGAGGGAGACATTGACCTCATCCTATGCCCTCGCCTGTCCCCACATCACGCGATTGCTCTCGAATGCAAGCGAGTCAAAGTGGAGATCGTGAATGCTGGGCAAGACAGAATCAATAAGCTCCAGGATGTGGCCGGAGGCGTGCGTCAAGCGAACAAGCTCTACAACGGGCCGTTCGCGTTCTTTCAAACGTACTTGGCTGTCGTCACTGAGGCGGGAGCGTCAGCGCAGGACGGAGAAAATATCCCAATGCGCGGACTCCGCTCGCACTCAACGCCGCAACGCGGCGATACGAGAACCACCACGTTACGTCAATTGGTCGAATTCCCTGGCCGCGATGATCTGGATGACGATATTGGGATTGTCCTTATCGAGATCGCACAGCCTTCACGTCTCTCCATCGACCGCCAGGCGACGGTTCGAGTGTGTGTCTATCGCCGCGCCAAAAGGAGGGACCAACTTGATGCGGTAACAAGACGCGTCCTCGAGGTGCTCGACTATCCCGATTCTCACTCGTCGACAGAGAGGAGTTTCCGGCGAGGTGCGCCGTAGGTGTGCCGTGCGCCATACACATAGCTGCCGCTACTCCACCGTCACCGACTTGGCCAGATTGCGCGGTTGGTCGACATCGCAGCCGCGACGGACGGCGATGTGATAGGCCAGCAACTGGCACGGCACCACCTCGAGGATGGGCGCCAGCAACTCCGGGGCGTCGGGCACATACAGCACGTGGTCGGCGGCCTCGCGAATCTCCTCGTCGCCCTCGGTCGCAATCGCTATCACCGTACCGGAGCGGGCCTTCACTTCCTTCAAATTCGACAGCGTCTTCTCATAGCGCAGCACCGAGCCGGGATCGGTTTGGTCGCGCGTGGCAAGAATCACGACGGGAAGGTCTTCATCGATCAGCGCGTTCGGACCGTGCTTCATCTCGCCAGCAGGATAGCCTTCGGCGTGGATGTAGGAGATCTCCTTCAGTTTCAGAGCGCCTTCGAGCGCGATGGGATAGTGAATGCCGCGCCCCAGGAAGAGGAAATCATGGGCGCGATGATATTGCTTGGCGAGGTCTTCAGTCTCCTCATCGTGCGCCAGTAGCGCTTCCAGCTTGCCCGGCATGAGGGTCAGGTCCTCCAGCAACTTCTTGGAGTGGTCGACATCAATGGTGCCGCGAAGCTGGCCGAGATAGACGGCGAACAGGAACAGCGCGGTCAATTGCGCGGTGAAGGCCTTGGTGGAAGCGACGCCGATCTCCGGACCCGCATGGGTGTAGATGGTGCCGTTGGATTCGCGCGCGATCATGGAACCAACGACGTTGCAGATGCCCAGCGTCTTGGCGCCCTTGGCGCGCGACTCGCGGAGGGCGGCGATGGTGTCAGCGGTTTCTCCCGACTGCGTGATGAGGATGGTCAGATCGCCGGGGACGATGAGCGGATCGCGATAGCGAAATTCGCTGGCGTAATCGACTTCCACCGGCAGCTTGGCCAGTCGCTCGATCATGAACTTGCCGGCCAGCGCCGCGTGCCAACTGGTGCCACAGGCGGCAATGTAAACCTTGCTGAGATTGCGAAAGTCGTCTTCGCTGATGTCCATCTCTTCGAGGAAGACCTTGCCAGAGTCGAGCGAGACGCGGCCCAGGGTGGTGTCGCGGACGGCGCGCGGCTGCTCGTAGATTTCCTTCAGCATGAAATGCTTGAAGCCGCCCTTTTCCGCCATGATGGGGTCCCAGGTGATGTGCTGCACCTGGCGGGTGATGGGCCGGCCTTCGAAGTCGGTGAGCTGTACGCCCGTCGGCGTGATGACGGCGAGGTCACCGTCGGCGAGGAAGAACAGGTCGCGGGTGTGGTAGAGAATCGCCGGCACGTCGCTGGCGACAAAATATTCGTTCTTGCCCAGGCCGATGACCGCAGGCGGGCCGTTGCGCGCGGCGACAATCTTGTTGCGCTCGTCGGAGGAGATGACCGCAATGGCGAACACGCCGGCGAGCACTTGCACGGTCTTGCGAACCGCTTCTTCCAGCGAAACGCGATGGCCATTGCCCTCGGCCTTCAGGTTCTTCTCGACCAGGTGGGCGATGACTTCCGTGTCAGTCTCGGTGACGAACTTGTGGCCTTCGTCGATCAGCTTCTTCTTCAGGCTGACATAGTTCTCGACGATGCCGTTGTGCACCACCACGACCTTGCCGGTGCAATCGCGATGAGGATGGGCGTTCTCCTCCGTGGGACGGCCGTGCGTGGCCCAGCGGGTGTGGCCGATGCCGTAGGTGCCGTCGAGCGGCTTGAGGCGGATGGCTTCTTCCAGATTGCGCAGCTTGCCCTCGGCGCGGCGTATCTGCAAACCATCGCCGTTACCGGCGACGGCGATGCCGGCCGAGTCGTAGCCGCGATATTCAAGCCGCCGCAGACCGTCGATGATGACCGGCACGACCCGCTTCGGTCCTACATAACCAACAATGCCGCACATAGCAATCCCCTTGACTCGGCTCCTAACGACCCGAACGGACTAGAGACACCTGAATTGTAATTGTTAGTGATTGGATGTTACAGCGGGAGTTGCCGATGCGGAAGATGGCTGTTCCCAACTTAGGCCACTGAGCTCTGCGGCGGTATCGCGTCCGATAAGGCCGGTTTTCATCAAGTGACATTCTGGGGAGCTGCATATCACAGGAGCGCAGAGCGCCGCCAGTTTCTGCATTTGAAAGCCGTCAGCCGCCGTCACTGGGGCACAGAAGATCAGCCTCAACGAATCGTTATAATGTGGCAAATCTAATTGTCGTTTCGTCCGTTGACAGCGGAAGGAGGAGCATTATGGAGCATGGCGTATGCAAGTTGTGCCTGAAGGAAGCCGAGCTCCTCGATAGCCACTATCTGCCCAAACGAGTGTACTCAATGAACATGGCCAAAACGCTGAAAAACCCCAATCCCGTAACGCTGGCGCATGGACAAGCTAAGCAGATTTCCGATCAATTGCGGGGGCACACATTCTGTGCTGAATGCGAGAATCGGCTCAGCAAAAATGGCGAACAGTGGGTGTTGGCTCATATGCCGAAGGATTACAAGGAACCCTTCCCACTTCAGGATGCTCTGATCCCGGCCGAACCAGCAATCTTTGGCGACAACATCAACATTTACGAGGGGCGGAAGCTTGCCGCCTTCGTCATGGATCAGTTGATCTATTTTGGAATGAGTGTCTTTTGGCGGGGTGCGTGTCGGGAGTGGAAGAGTTCAAAGGGAGCGGTTGCACCTTCGGTAGATTTAGGCGAGCACTACGAACCTATTCGCAAGTTCCTGTTGGGAGGTCCGTTTCCACAAAATGTGCATATCATCGTTCTCATTCACAACCTAAAGCCTGCCGCAAATGCCGCTTTGCCTGTTCAACGTGGAGAGAGTGGCTACGGCGACTTCTATTGGTTTTATGTCAATGGTCTCGGATTCATGCTTTACTTGGCAGAACAGTTTCCCCAGGACGCAGAGAGCCAGTGCGCGCAACACGGAGTTAATGGGCCGGTAGTAGTCGATAGGGCATTCAGCAATATGGTTTACGCGTTCTTCAAGGAGCTGCTGGAAGGAAGCGAGAAATCTGAAGGTGTGATGGGCCTGCTGAAAACTTCCCAAACCAGCTCGTCCGATATCGGCGAGCAGTCACAATGATGAGACTGGCCCAGATCGCCGGCCCATTGCCCGACGATGCCAGCCCTGCAGACACCCAAACGCCGATTACCCGAATCGTGAGCTTAGACAAAACGCCGGGTGCCCCACTCATTCCTGGTTTTGGAATGAGTGGGAGTATCGAACGGTGGCACGCGACCGTTGTCTGGCGTATCGACCTCTCTCCCACACATTCGAAAATCGCGAATGTGTGGGGCACCCGCTGTTTGAACAATGGGCGAAGTGGGCTCGTAGGCTACCCTTCAAGCTTGAAGCTGTACTCCTCGATAACGGGATTGGTGAGGACTTCGCGGGCGATGCGTTCGATCTCGGCCTGCGCGTCTTCGCGGCTGATGCTGCTGTCGAGCGCGATCTCGAAGTACTTGCCCTGGCGCAGATCGTCGATGCCGCGATAGCCCATCTTCTTGAGCGCGCCGTGAATGGTTTTGCCCTGCGGGTCGAGCACACTTTTCTTGAGTGAAACGTAAACGTAGGCTTTCATGGGAAGAACTGATTATAGCTGTTGACAGACGCCTTGGACGGCTAAACCAGTTTCGGAGTTAGTGCAGACCGGGTAGAGCCAGCCTTCAGGCTGGCGTCCATTTTGCTTTCATAAGGCTTGGGCGGTTCTCTTGTCCGCGGCGAGACGCGGCGCTAAAGAGTTTGTTACGAAAATATGCCGTCCCTACGGGACTCGCATTCTTTTTCCACTGGACACCCAGCACTCCGCTTCGGTTCGTGCTGGGCTAAACTGTTTCGCGCCTATGGCGCTCGTTTCTTGTTGCTCGATGCTCCACTGCCGAAAAGTAAACTGAGTTTCGTAACAGCCTCTGAAGCGCCGCTCTACCCGTGCGTGCCGGACTACGCTAACTGTGGAACCGCTCAAAACCGCGCTCTTAAGCCGAAGCAAGCGAAAACCCGCGGCTCCAGCCTTCTCAACAAACTCGACGTCCGCCTATTCGCCGGCGGCAATTTCCTCCTGTAGCCGCGCGTGCAATCGGTGGCTGTAGCCCACCGGCAGTTCGAAGGTGCGATCGTCGGCAATGAGATACAAAATGTTGCGCGTGGAATCGAGCACGGCAGCGCAGTTGCGGCAATGGGCCAGGTGTTCTTCGATGGCTTGGCGCAGCTCGGGCGAAACGTCGCCCTCGATGTAGTTCGAAATTTGATCCCACACGTGCTTGCAGTCTAAAACCATGATCCACCTGCCTTGCGACGAAAGAAGCCAAACAATCCGCCGCCGCCCCGTTTCGACGCCAGTTGCGGCGCCAGAATCTTCTGCATCATGAGCCGGGCGCGTAGCAGCCGCGTCTTTACTACGCCCTGGCTGACGTCCAGGGCGGCTGCCGTGTCGGCAATGCTCATCTCTTCAACATCGCGCAACAGCAGCACCTCGCGATAGATTTCCGGCAGGCTGGCGATGGCGTTCTGGAGCAAAGCACGCAATTCCTTCCGCTCCAGCGCCTGCGATGGGACCTCGCGCCAGTCGGGAACCAAGGCCGGGGTGAAGGCGCTGTCCTCGTCTTCCGGGACCTGGTCGACGGACTCGAACTTGAGCACGCGGGCATGCCGCAGCCGTCCGCGCGCCTCGTTGATGGCGATGGAGATGAGCCAGGTGCTGAACTTCGACTCCGCGCGGAAGGCGCGCAGATTTTTCAGCGCCTTCAGCACGGTCTCCTGGGCGGCGTCCTCGGCGTCCTGCTGGCTTTGCAGAATGGAAAACGCCGTCAGGTACAGGCTTTTTTCATACGGCCGTACCAGCTCGTGGAAGAGCTCGCGCTCGCCAGCCAGGATGCGCGCGATCAACAGGGCATCGCGAGTTGCGGGCGGGCCGCCGGACATCGAACCACCGCTATGGGTTTCCGCAGTCACGGCAATCTGGAGAACCTGCTGTCTGGGACTAGGATTTTACACCTATCCAAAATTTTGGATACTTCAGCAAGCCTAAAGTTACCGGCAGGTTTACGAAACAAATTGCAAGCTGGCGAATCCAATAGTCGTCATGAAGCAAACTTTGCGCACGATCTTTGTAACCATGGTTTTCAGCCTCAGCTTCCTC
>JBEKQY010000192.1:0-7538 GCA_049519235.1 Candidatus Korobacteraceae bacterium
CATCAGCTCCGAGCAGTTCATTGTGGCACGCGTTCCTGATGGGGCTGCGTCGGGCGAGGTCGTGGTCTCGAGCAACGGCTTCAAGAGCAATCCCCGAGAAGTCCGCGTCGCAGTGCCGATCGCGGAGAGCCTGCATCCCGTCGCTAATCCGGCGATTGATGCGCAGGGCAATATCTATGTGACGTTCTCCGGCTCGCGCGGACAAAAAGTTCCCATCGCAATTTACCGAATCGACGCCAATTACACCGTCAAGCCGTTTGTGCACGAAATGATGAACGCCACGGGCCTGGCGTTCGATCGCTCGGGCAGTCTGTACGTCTCGTCGCGCTATGACGGCACGGTGTACCGGGTCGCGCAAAACGGCGCCATGACTTCTTACGCCGAGGGCATGGGAGTTGCGACCGGCATCGCTTTCGATCGCCTAGGCAATCTGTACGTGGGCGACCGCAGCGGGACCATCTTCAAAATCAGCCGCGACCGCCAGATTTTCGTCTTCGCGACCATCGAGCCCAGCGTTGCGGCTTATCACCTCGCCTTCGGCAACGATGGCAACCTGTACGTTACCGGCCCTACCACATCGAGCTTCGACGCGGTTCATCAAGTCGATCCGCATGGCGAAGTCAGCGAGTTCTATCGCGGGCTGGGACGTCCGCAGGGACTGGCGGTGGATGTTGACGACAATCTTTATGTCGCAGCTTCGCACGGCGGCCGGCGCGGCATCGTAAAGATCACTCCTGACCGCAAGGCGTCGCTGGTTGTCTCCGGACATAATCTGGTGGGACTGGCGTTCGCTCCGGGACGCTCCGCAGTGTTGGCCACCACCAGCGGAGTGCATCATCTCTCATGGGACATTGAAGGGCGATCGCTGCTGCCTGAGACTTAGTTTTCACCGGTGCTAGACTGAATTCGTGATTGCGGAAATCATCGCCATCGGCTCGGAGATGCTGACTCCGTATCGCCAGGACACCAATTCCCTCTTTCTTACCGAACGCCTCAATGAGCTGGGAATCAGTGTCGCATTCAAGACTGTGGTCGGCGACAACCTCGATCACCTCATCTCAGCCGCACGGACTGCGATACACCGCGCGGACATCGCCATCTTCATGGGCGGACTGGGGCCCACGCAGGACGACCTGACGCGCGAGGCCGTGGCCGCCGCGCTCGGCATCGAACTGAAGCGCGATCACGCTCTGGTCACGGAGATGTACAAGCGCTTCGCCGAGCGCCGCCTCCAGATGCCGGAGAACAACGCACAACAGGCAGACATTCTGCGGGGCGCGGTGGTACTGCCGAATTGCAAGGGCACCGCACCGGGGCAGTGGCTGGAGACCGAGGCCGAGGGCAAGCCTCGAATGATCGCGCTGGTGCCCGGGCCTCCGCATGAGTTGCAGGCTATGTGGGACAGCGAATGCGCACCGCGTTTGCGCGACAAAGTTCCTCCTGCGGCAATCGCCAGCCGGGTGCTGAAGGTTGCGATGATGGGTGAGTCGGCGGTCGATCTACGCGCCGCTCCCATCTACAAGAAGCATCCGCATGTCGAGACTACGGTGCTGGCAGGACAGGGCCAGGTTGAGTTTCACCTGCGCGCGACTGCTGCGACGAAAGACGAGGCGCAAGCTGAAGTGGACCGGCTGGCAGGCGAGTTGGAAGACGAACTCGACGATGCGGTGTTTTCCGCGCAGGGTGAGTCGCTGGAAGAAATTGTCAACTACTACCTGCAGATGCGAAACGTGAAGCTGGCCGTGGCCGAGTCGTGCACGGGAGGAATGATCGCCGAGCGCATCACGTCGGTTCCCGGCAGCTCGCGCTCGTTTTTGGGCGGGGCGGTGGTTTACTCCAATGAGCTGAAGACGCTCTTCGCGGACGTTCCGCCGCTGATGATCGAAGCGCACGGCGCAGTGAGCAAGGAAGTCGCGCTGGCGCTGGCGGAAAACATCCGCGAACTGTGCAACGCCGATATTGGTGTGGGTGTAACTGGAATTGCAGGTCCCGGCGGCGGCACAGAAGAGAAGCCGGTGGGCCTGGTTTACGTCGCGGTCAGCAATGGTCACAAACACGAAGTGGTGCAGCGCCGCTTTTTCGGCGACCGCGAGCGGGTGCGGCGATGGACCAGCCAATTGGCGCTCGACCTGGTGCGCCGGATGTTGATGTGAGAAGAAGCAATTAGCAGTTAGCAGTTAGCAACCGCGCCGGCTCATGCGATGCTCGGGCCGGGCACGAAACATCTGAGATGCGTCTCTTTGTAGCACTTGATGTCGATTCGGAAATCCGCAGGCGGATTGGCGAATTTCGCGACCAGATGCGGACACTCGCTCCCGATGTGCGCTGGGTGGGGCCGGAAACGTTTCACGTAACACTTCAGTTTTTGGGTGAGACGCAAAAGCTGGATGAGATTCGCAGCGCGTTACAGCAGGTGAAAGCTGCCGCGGTCCCGTTGACGTTTCGCAGTACCGGTTTTTTCCCAAACCCGAAATCGCCGCGCGTGTTTTGGGTTGGGATCGAATCGGATGAGCATTTGCAGGAACTGGCGAACTCGGTTGGCGCGGCGCTGAAGCCGGTGGGATTCGAGCGCGACGCTGGCCCCTACAAGCCCCACCTGACGCTGGCCCGTGCGGGCAGCGGCCGGCCCAAGCCGATTCGCGGAGAAAACTCTGCACCGGGGCTGCTCGCAGTGCGGGTTAAGCTCGAGGGCCTTGGGCCGGTCGAGTTCGGTACAATGACGGCGCACGAGTTCTATCTTTACGAGAGCAAACTGTCACCGGCGGGCGCGCAGTATACGAAGATAGCAGAATATCCGCTGGAATGAACCCGCGCTTCTGGGTGGAATGCAGGAGGCAACCGATGGCATTCGGTGGACGCTCTGTGACCAGCTTGGCCGCGATTGTCTCCGGCGGCCTGGTGCTGACGTTGGCGGCGAGCACGCGGACCATTCCAATGAAAGCTTATGACGATAGCCCGACGGTGCAAGTTGAATCCCAGGCGAACAAATATCCGCTTATCTTGACGGTTACAAGTGCAGCCCGCCACACCCATAAGGGCGTAACCACCACAACCGGGACCGGCGTGCTGACGTTGAAGGACGACCCATCCAAACCCCCGGAGAACATCAGCTTCCAATGCGATACTGGCGTCTTTAGCCGTGCGGGAAAAAATACTTACCCTGCGCGCGTGCATAAGCCTTTCCAACTCAAGATTGCTGCCCGTGAAATGGGCAGCGACAAGGTGAAAGAATTCACCTGCAAGTATTAACCGCGCCTTGACTAAACTCGTCCTCATCATCGTCGCCGTCTCGTATCTGCTGGGATCGATTCCGTTCGGCTATGTGCTGGTGCGGGTGTTTCGCGGACAGGACGTGCGCAAGAGCGGCAGCGGCAATATCGGGGCGACGAACGTCGCGCGCAGCGGAGCGAAGGGACTGGCGATTGCAACGCTTCTTCTCGACGCCCTGAAAGGCTACGCAGCAGTAGCGTTCGCGTTCTGGCTGGCCAGCAGGCAGCGACTGGAAGGCCCGATTCCCACCAGCGTTTACGATCGCACGACAGGAAGCATGAGCAGCCATACCGTCTTCCTATTGGCGGCGCTAGCGGCGTTCGTCGCAATTCTGGGGCACATGTTCACTATTTGGCTGCGCTTCAAGGGCGGCAAAGGAGTGGCTACCGCCGCGGGATCCTTTGTAGCCCTGTCGCCGCGAGCCATGCTGGTCGCGCTGGTGCTGTTTGTCCTCGTGGTCGCGCTGACGCGCTACGTTTCGCTTGGCAGCATCGTCGCGGCTGCGGCATTTCCGTTGTGCGTGTGGTGGCTGGGCCCGGCGGAACGGACTACCGTCCCGATCCTGTTGCTGATCGCCGCTTCGTCACTGCTGATTATCCTGCGGCACAAAGACAACATCCGGCGGCTGCTGGCGGGCACGGAGAACCGTTTGCGATAGAGCATGTTTAGCAAGACCATAAGCAGCTTGTTGCGTCTGTGACTACGCCAGGCTGTCGCACGTAGTCGAAAAGCAGATTCCTCGCGGGCTGAAGCCCGCTCGGAATGACAAAAATTGAGAGGCTCTAGGCGGCGCGCCTAAAGGCGCGCCCCTTCAAAGAAGTCGTCTGCGGAACAGACGTTAGGAAAAACCGGCTTGTGAGCGAGATCGCAGTCATCGGCGCGGGGGCCTGGGGCACGGCAATTTCCATTGTGCTGGGCCGCAAAAAGACGCACAACGTGCGGCTCTGGGCACACGAGGCCGAAGTCCGCGCGAGCATCGCCGCAGCTCGCGTGAACCAGATGTTTCTGCCGGGACACCCGATCCCGGAAGCCGTTCGCTGCACCAATAGTTTCGAGGAAGCGCTGCACAGCGCGGAGATCGTGGTCAGCGTCATGCCGTCGCACCACACGCGCCGGGTCTTTCAAGCGATGCGGCCATATCTTCGGCCAGAGATGCTGTTCGTCAGCGCGACCAAGGGCATCGAGAACGACTCTCTGCTGCGCATGACCGAGGTCATTGCCGAACTTCTGGACAGCGGAGCCGACGGATTCCATCCTCGCATTGGCGCGCTCAGCGGGCCGAGCTTTGCCAAGGAGGTCGCCAAAGGCGATCCGACAGCGATTACCATTGCCTCAACCGACAGAGATCTTGCCGTGACAGTGCAAAGGGAATTCAGCGACCCGCGTTTCCGCGTTTACACCAACGACGATGTTGTCGGGGTGGAATTGGGAGGCTCGCTGAAGAACATCATTGCCATTGCGGCGGGAATTTTGTTCGGGCTTGACCTGGGACACAACACCGTAGCTGCGCTGATCACGCGCGGCCTGGCGGAGATGACACGACTGGTGGTCGCCTGCGGCGGAAGAGCTGCCACCATGGCCGGTCTGGCTGGGCTGGGCGACTTGGTGCTGACGTGCACCGGAGGGCTCTCGCGTAACCGCAGTGTCGGCGTTGAACTGGGGCGAGGACGCAAGTTGGGCGACATTATCGAGGACATGCACGGCATGGTTGCCGAGGGCGTGCTCACCACCAACGCCGCGGTAGGGCTGGCACGCAAAGCCGGTGTCGAGATGCCAATCACCGAGCAGATGCACGCCATTCTTCAGCGGGGTAAGAGCGTAGAGGAGGCGATCCGCGACTTAATGGGACGCCCGTCGACCAGCGAGGTGGGGCTGGTCGGTGGTTAGACAGTTTACTGAGAAACTCGGAACAGCCTTTGTGCTCGTTTTCCACATCTAAACGTTTCGAACAGTAGTAGCAGTTCATACATGCATGTCCTAGATACGACATGGAACGAACAAAAAGCAGCTTGCGGCGTCATGCGAATCGGGTTGGCCATATAGTCCTAGGCACCGGCGTAGCCGTCCTTCTTGGTTGCTGCGTTGCTCTCGCACAGACGGAGAGCCCTGGGCTGACTTCGCTACCTTCGGCCGAGCAGGTGATCCAGCGACCTCAGGATTCTTTCAGCGGATCCATACCGCAAGGCAAGGCAACGTCCGAGATCATCGATCTTACGGTGGAAGATGCGCTGGACCGGGGGCTGAAGTACAACCTTGGACTGTACCTGAGCGAACGCGCCACGGAGCAGAGCCGCGCCGCCCGGCTGCGCTCTCTGAGCGACCTGATACCGGTGGTGAACGGAGGCTTCACGGAGCAGGCGGAGCGCCTCAACCTGAAAGCGTTTGGGCTTAGTTTGCCAGGGGTTCCAAGCGCGATTAACTTTGGTTTGACCGAACTACAAGCCAGCGGCAACTGGAATCCGCTAGATCTGCATTCCATCGCCAATCTGCGCGCGGCCTCGCAAAACGTGAAGGCGGCACAATTCAGCTATCGTGATGCGCGCGACACCGTTGTGCTCGCGGTCGGCGCGAACTATCTGTTGACCATCGCCAATGAGTCTCGTGTAGCCGCGACCGAAGCGGAACTCAAGGCGGCGCAGGCACTTTATCAATTGGCTGTGGATCAGGAGAATGCGGGGCTTGCACCGCAGATCGACACCTTGCGTGCGCGAGTGCAGTTGCAGACGCAACAATCGCTCCTCATCCAGGCACAAAACGATCTGGAGAAGCAGCGCATTGCGCTGGCACGGGTTATTGGACTACCGGTGCAGCAGAAGTTCCGGCTGGTCAACCGCGTTCCATATCACCCGATGCCGGAGATGGAAGTCCAAGACGCCTATGAGCGGGCATTGCAAACACGCCCCGATTACCAGTCCGCTTTGGCCTCTTTGCGCGCCGCGCAGTACAGCCGTGATGCGGCGTGGCAGCAGCGGCTACCAAACATTGGCTTCGCGGTCGATTACGGCGTCCTGGGCTACCATCCGGATTCGTTGGCGCCCAACTGGACGGCCGCTGCCACGCTTAACATCCCGATATTTCAAGGCGGCAAAGTAGAAGCGGACATCCAACAGGCTGATGCGGTCCTGAAGCAGCGCCAGGCACAAGTGGACAATCTGCGAGCCAGCATTGAGCAGGACATCGAGGACGCCCTGCTGGACATCAAGGCGGCCGCACAGCAAGTGGAAGTGGCGAAGACAGGGCTGGATTATGCGCAGCAGACGCTGGAGCAGTCGCAAGACCGCTTCGCCGCGGGCGTGACCAACAACGTGGAAGTGATACAGGCGCAACAGCAACTGGCGTCGGCCAATGAACAGTACATCGCCAGCTTGTATGCGCACAATATCGCCAAGGTGCTGTTGGCGCGGGCGATCGGCAATGCCGAGCAGGCGGTGAAGCAGTATCTGTCGGAACCGGGAAGCGTGCTGCCCGCTAACCCCGGAACGCAGCCAACTACCCCGAGCGCTCCGGCGCCAGCGCCAGGAACAGTTCCCAACGCTTCGCCAACTGCTTCCGGAGTCGTGGGACAAGTTAACGCTGTGCAAATTGCACAGCCAGCAGCCGCGGCTTCGATAGGAACGCCGAAGGGCGAGCAAGATAAACTCGCTGCCCCGCCCTAGCCAAAAGATGGCTAGAACGGGGCACCCAAAACCGCTCGATAGCCATGGAAGCGGCAGTGTTTCGTCTGCTGTAGTCTGCATCAAGCATTGCAAAACAGTTGGAGAACGCATGAGTCCGACCACAACCGAGCCCAACGAGATAGAACGCTCCGAGCCGCAGGGCGAAAACCATGAGGAGAGCCACGATGCGGAACTTCGCCATCGGGCCGAAGACCGCCGCGGTCTGTTTCAGAAGCACCCGACCGCAAAACTGATTTTGTTTCTGGTGGCAATTGTCGCTGTGTTGCTGGTGGGCTGGTTCTGGTGGGAGAGCCGGCAATGGGAAGACACCGATGACGCACAGATCGACGGTCACATCTATGCCATCAGCGCGCGGGTCAGCGGGCAGGTCATCAAGGTGAACTTTGACGATGGTCAAGTGGTGCACAAGGGCGATGTGCTGGTGGCGATCGATCCCACGGACTATACGGTTGCGCTGGAGCGCGCCCGGGCCGACTATCAGGACTCGCAGGCGCAAGCCGAGGCCGCACGCTACGGAGTGCCGGTATCCAGCGTAGGTTCGTCCAGCCAGATTCGCTCCGCCAGCGCCGATATGTCTTCGGCGCAGGCTGG
>JBEKQY010000193.1:0-7518 GCA_049519235.1 Candidatus Korobacteraceae bacterium
CAAAGCGGGCTCGTCCGGCCGGATTGGGAGCACATTATCGTCGCCACGTACGCTGCCATTTTCCTGACCGGCGTTGTCCTGTTTTCGTTCGCTTCCCGAATCGCTTCTGCTCTCATCGTGCTGTTTGCGGCGGCGAGTTTCCTGTTCTCTGGCCCGGGCCCCGGCCCACTGGTGCAGTGGATTGTACGGATAAGGCACAACTACGTTCAATTGCGCACCCCGTTGACCGAGTGTCCACCCGTCTTTCAGGAATTCGATCGCGCCTGCTATCCGGAGGGGTGGACCAGAATTCTAAAGAGAGCCGCCAGCTACCTTCAGGAGCGCAGCCGTCCGGGCGATTACATGGCCGTTTTCCCCTACCAGACCATCTTTGGGATTGCTTCGCGCAGGACTGCGGCAGGAGGAATGATGGAGTCCTACCTGGCCAGCGGCGAATACCTGTCGCGAGCCGATATTGTCGGACTGGAGCGAGCCGCAGCGCCTGCCGGCCTCTATGTACTCGACGGCAAGTACGCTGGCGCGATCGATAATGTGTCGAGTTTCACCCGCAGTCCCGAGGTGTGGCTGTGGATGTTCCGGCACTACCGAAGTGAACGAGAAGTTTCCGGCCGAATTGTCGGCCTGAAGAGAGATGATTCGCGGGCAGCCCGCATTACCATGCAGCTACGGCCGCTCAACATTGCGTCGCACAGTTATCCGATTCGGGCCCGCAGCTCACAGGTGGATCTTGGCAATCCGGCGTGGCCCGGCCATGGGGCCGATTTTCTGCGCCTGTGCCTCACCGTGCGCTACAGCCCTTGGTGGAAGCTGCGCAAGCCGGCACTTCTTATGCTCCAGATCGAGCGCCCCGATGCAATTTATTGGAAGGCATTTCTTGTGCAGCCGAATGTGTCTTCGGAGGTTTGGTTTTATCCCGGGGAGGAGGATGAGTTGGCGCAATATTTCGATGCTGAGGAAAACCACTGGCGCCTCGGCGCACGACCACCGATTACCGGTCTTCGTTTGTTGGTTACGCCGTTCGACTGGGTTTCCGTCCAGCCAGACTTGATCGAAGTGCAAGCGGCGGATGCGGTTAGCTTCGAGATGAGTCCGTAAAGGACTTTCGATCTTTGGATTTGAGGGTGGCGAGTAGCTATTTCGCCGCGGCCGCCGTGTCCCGTCTTGCCTGCACCCGGCTGCTATGTTCAGCGGCGGAGAGATACGCGCCGCCCAGCAGCAGCATTCCATTCCAGAATGACCAGAAGATCAGGGTCACCGAAACCGAGAACGGCCCATACACTTGCTGAAAATTCAGCCACGGCAATACCAGAATGTAGATGTATTTGGCCGCCTCCGACACCAGGCCGGTGATGACGGCTGCCGGCAACACGGCGCGCGCCGGAACCTTCCCATTCGGCAGCATCCAGTAAATCAGAAAATAAATACAGATGGTCGCAACAATAGCCGAAGCCTTCATCAGAACAAATCCTAGACCTTGGAAGACGAGGTTCTGATCGCCGATCACCCGCCCCAGCATACGCAGGTCCTGGGCCGTCAGGGCAATCGAGAGCATGGCCAGGCATCCGCAGGCTGATGCCAGCCCCAATGAGACAACGAGATTCATCAAGTAGGAGCGGTTTTTCTTGAAGCCCCAGACGCTGTTGAGCGCAACCTCAAGTGGCAGAAAGATCCCACTCGAGGTAATGAGCAACATCACGAACGACAGAATCTGGCCTCGTCCTTTTACGCTGGCCAGGAACTGCAGATTGCGAATCACGAAGTCCTTGTTGCTGGGCAGGTAATCGCGCAGCAGTTGCAGGACAACGTTGTACATCGCCGGCGAGTGGAAAACGCGCTTGACCACGGTCAGCAGCAAGACGATAAAGGGAAAAAAGGCGAGAATCGAATAGGCTGCCACCGAGAAGGCGTAGGTGTGGACCTCGGTCTGCATCAGGTAACGCAGCGTCGACCAGCCATGGTGCCGCAACCGATGCCAAAGACTGTAGGTCTCGGGCAGGTGCTGAAACAGTTCCTGCTTGTCGTCTTCCGCCTGAAGGCGCCTGGCGGCTGTGCCAGGGCTCAGGGCAGCAGCGTCTAAATCTTTTGTTCCATGGGACTTAAGCTCTGGCGCAGCCATTGTGGACGGGCCGCCCCGCGTGGGGTCGGCTTGCCTGAGCGAACCACTTCCCGAGACATCGGAGCTACCGCTTGTCATCCCACTCAATCGTAGCAGAGTAAAGACCTTGCGCCATGCCAGCGTCAGCTCCTGACTGGAGTTACCGCGGTTTCGTTATGGGAACTGCCGGAAGTTACTGTGCAATAAACACTTGCCAAAAACGAAAGTTCCTGTAATTATTTCTTGCTCCCCCTTTGTTGGGCGGAGGTGGAGCTTTCGGTTTTGCCGAAGTGCGGATTTGGGTTGATGTTTCTGTCAGCAGTTCCATTCACGCATTGCGCAGGGTCCCAAGAACCTGTGCTGGCGCGGCAGTAGTGCTCCGCCAGCGCAAATTCACGGGCCTTTTTTCATTGCAGAAAAGCTGCGAACTGAGCCGCAACCCTTGTTTCCCGGCGACGTTGCGACGTCTCCCAGGCGGGTTCCCAAAGCATAGCAGCGCGTGCCAACGCGGCGCTGCCCTTGCCGAGGATCTTGTCCCAGAACGTCCGCGAAGCAGGGGTCATTTACGTCTACGTTGAAAGGAGCGGGTTGTGAGAGAGAAAGGTACAGTCAAGTGGTTTAACGGGGCCAAGGGGTATGGCTTTATCCAGCGGTCCACGGGCGAGGACGTCTTCGTTCATTTCTCGGCTATCCAGGAGAATGGATACCGGAGCCTGAATGAGGGCGAGACGGTGGAGTTCGACCTTACCAAGGGACCGAAAGGCTTCCAGGCCACAAACGTTGTGCGCGCTTAAGACGCCTCCGCCACACGGGGAAGCCTGAATCCCTCAGCGCGACTTGGGATTTCTGCTTCCGAGTTACCGGCCAAGACCACTGAACCCTCCCTGCGGGGAGGGTTCTCTCGTTCCAACAGAACTTTGCCTGCGAAGCATCGCATCGGGCTCTGGAGCGGTTTCAGCGTAGGTGTAGCCAAGTAGAGCGGACCTTCAGGTCCGCGTCTGGGCTGCGCCCCAAAGTTCAGGTTTTCCGCCCACTGCGGCGCAGTGGGCGGAAAACCTCGCAAAAGAGAACGGCTTTGCGCGGCGCTGAAGCGCCGCTCTACCCGAGCTTCGCGGATACAGCAATTCGGAAAACGCTCTAGCCGCAGCAAAGACGGGAGCCTACAAGGAGATTGTCGGACCGTGGGCCCGGAAAAAGGACCAGATACTTATTCCAGGACTGTCCCCGTCGCAGGTTCTGCCTGCCCGGATTCCATTTCGAAAATCAGGGCGCAGAGCCGGCTCAGCTCGCGGCAATCGTCATCGCTCAGCCGGCTCAGGATGCTCTTGGTGGTAGCGTCGACGCCGGGCCGCATGGCCTCCAGCAGTTTGATGCCTTTGGCGGTGATGCAGGTCACCACCTGACGCTGGTCCGGGCTGCCGCGAAAGCGTTTCACCAGCCGCCGGGTCTCGAGCCGGTCCACCAGCCGCGTGATGTCGGGAGCGCGGTCCAGCATACGACGGGCAATTTCGCAGCGCGCGTGGCCATCCGGATGGACGCCGCGCAGAATGCGCAGCACGTTGTACTGCGCCCGCGTGATCCTGTGCTCCTCGCACACTCGGTCCATAATTTCATTCAGCGTATTGGCGGCTACCACCACACTGAGCAGCGCTTCCTGCGCAGGGCTGGCGAACTGGGCCTGCTTGAGGCGGCGGCTGAGAATCTCGGTCATGCCTTCTTTTATAGCTAGAATCCTCGCGCCTGTCACTCGCCGGACCGCCTACGCCGCGCCCGGCTGATTGTTACTTATCCGACTGCTCGGCACGAGAGATGCCCAAGCGCCCAACACCCCAGCGCGCATGTTCCGCAACCACCGTGTCTTCGTCATTGCTGAGCTTCTCCAGAATCGTGAGAAACCGCTTGTCGCCGCTGTTGGCCATGGCGATGGCTACGTTTCGGCGAAGGCCGTTGAATCGAGCGCGCTTCACGGGCGAGCCGCGGAAGATCTCGCGGAACTCTTCCACGCTGAGCTGCGCCAGCCAATCCAGATCGGGATTGACCAGCTTCTCGCGGGCGTGCAGCTCTGGAGCGCTGGTAATGGGAGCGTGCCGGTTCCACGGACAAACATCCTGGCAGATGTCGCAGCCGAAGACTTGCCGGCCGATGCTGGGGCGGAGCTGTTCCGGAATCGTGCCGCGCAACTCGATGGTGAGATACGAAATGCACTTGGTGGCGTCGAGTTGATAAGGAGCCGGGAAAGCATTGGTCGGGCAGGCATCGAGACATCGGGTGCACGAGCCGCAGCGGTCCGGAGGCGGCAGATCGGGCGCCAGCTCCAGCGAGGTGAGCAGCACGCCGAGAAAGAGCCACGAGCCAAGCCGCTCATTGAGCACGCAGGTGTTCTTGCCGATCCAGCCGATGCCGGCATACTTGGCGAAAATCCGCTCGATCACCGGGCCGGTATCGACGTAGCACCAGGTGCGCGGCAATTGGATTTCGCTTTGCTTACATATGTCGATCAGCCTGGCTTCTAGCAAGCGGAGCTTATCGAGTACTACGTTGTGGTAGTTGCGCTGCGACCAGGCGTAACGCGAGATCCATCCCTGCGAAGCAGTGCCGGCGTGGGTAGAGTAAGTGTGATCGGTGTTGTAGTTCAGCGCGCAGACCACAACCGAGCGCGCCCAGGGAGCGGCGTTGGCCAGCGAGGCGCGCTTCAGTTCGCCGGCTTGGTTACGCGCTTCCAGATATTTCATCTCGCCGCCGCGGCCGTCGGCCAGCCAGTCAGGGAAAAAGCGGTGCTCGGGCGTGTCGGCGACGCCGGCAACCCCGGCGAGATCGAAGCCGACTTCCAGGGCGAGGCGCTTGATCTCATGCTTCAGATGGGGAATGGCAGACACAGATGGGGCTCGCGCTGATTATACGAACTAAGCCGCCCCACTCAACGTAACAAGCCAAGATGTAGTTTGGTATAGCATTGCAACCGAGGTTGAATGTCGCCGACACTCGCACCGGAAGAGCCTTACAGCGAAAGATCGCTCCCTGATCGCCTGCCGCAGCTTGCCGTTGGAATTCTTATCGCGCTTTGCACCTGCAAGCTCCTTCTGCACCTGTTCACCAGCGTCCGCCACTACGGATACTTTCGCGACGAACTCTATTATCTCGACATGGCCCGGCATCTCGACTGGGGCTATGTCGATTCCGCGCCGTTAATCGCCGTCTACGCGAAAGTCGCGCTCTTGATGGGCGGTTCGCTGTCGGCGCTGCGAATCATCCCCGCGCTGGCAGGCGCTGCCCTCATTGTTCTCACAGTAATGCTCGCCCGCGAACTGGGCGGCAATCGCTATGCGCAGTTGCTTGCCGGACTCTGCATCCTGTTATGCCCGTCCGTGCTGGTCACCGACAGTCTCCTGACGATGAATGCATTCGAGCCGCTGTACTGGATGGGATGCATTCTGGTGATTGCCCGAATCTTGCGCACAGGGAATTCGCGCCTGTGGCTGTGGTTCGGAGTACTCGCCGGTCTAGGTCTCGAAAACAAGCACTCCACGCTCTTCTTCGGCTTCGCGGTGACAGTTGCTCTGCTACTCACTCCCAATCGCCGCGAGTTTGCCAAGCCCTGGATCTGGATTGCGGGCGCGATCGCACTGGCACTTTTCCTGCCCAACCTCATCTGGCAGGTGCACCGTCATTTCCCGACGATCGAGGACCTGGAAAATGTGCGCCGCGAGGGAAAGAACGTTGTGCTCGGACCGCTGGGGTTCGTCAAGCAGCAAGTTATTGCCATGGATCCGGTCCTGCTCCTGGTGTGGTTCCCAGGACTGATCTGGCTGCTGCGCGACCGCAAATGGCGCGTCTTCGGCCTCACCTTTGTCGTGTTCTTTGTCGCGATGGAGCTCTCTCACGGCAAGGACTATTACGTTTTCCCGATCTATCCCATGTTGTTTGCCGCCGGCGCTGTGGCGATCGAGCATTGGCTGGCGAATCGTACTGCCTGGACGCGAGCGGTTGTCATAGGGGTCATGGTTCTTGCGACTGCTCCCCTCATCCCGATGGCTACCTGGGTGCTGCCGCCGGAACGGCTGCTCGCTTATCAGAATGCCATCGGCTTCAAGCCCGCGAAGCAGGAGGTCCACATGGAATCGTTGCTGATGCAGCCCATCGCGGACCAGTTCGGCTGGCCGGAGATGGTACGGCAAGTTGCGTCAATCTACAACTCGCTACCGCCGGACGAGCGCGCCGAAACCGGCATCTGGGCCGGGAACTATGGAGAAGCCGGCGCCATCAACCAGTTTGGCCCGCAGTACGGATTGCCGACGGCCTACTCCCGCCATCAGAACCACTGGTACTGGGGACCTCCGCCGCAGGTTTACAAGAACCTCATCGTCATTGAATGGGATCGTGACGATGTTAAGGACAACTGCACGTCGTACCAGGAGTTCGATCGTTACAATCGTTTCGCCATGGGTGAGGAGAATAGTCCGATTTACTTATGCCGTGGCGTGAAGTTCGACATCCAGAAGATCTGGTGGCATTCCCACCACTGGAATTGACGACCGTCGGGGCCAGGTTTCGCAGGAGACCCGCGGCGTTCTTTCACGCTGTACATTTAACGCTATCCGTTATATCCTAAGCGTTGATCAAATCCTTTCGATCACACGAAACCGAGCAACTCCACCGCCGGGAACGGGTCGAACGCTTTCGCGCTTTTGAGCGCGTTGCGCAGCGAAAGTTGCGCCAACTAGACATCGCCACTGAGCTGCGCGATCTGAGATCTCCGCCCGGTAATAACCTGGAATCGCTCAAAGGGGACCGAAGAGGCCAGCACAGTATTCGTATCAACCAGCAGTGGCGCATCTGTTTTGTTTGGCGTAACGGCGATGCATACGAAGTAGAAATCGTGGATTATCACTAGGAGGGCACGTGAAGAAGTCCGCTAAACTTGCACCCATTCATCCCGGAGAAATCCTGCGCGAAGATTTTATGAAGGCGCTGGGCATCAGCATGAACCGGCTCGCGCTCGATCTCCATGTTCCGGTAACACGCATTGCGGAAATTGTGCATGAGCGGCGAGGAATCACCCCCGACACCGCGCTGAGACTTGGACGTTACTTCAACACGAGCGCGCGCTTCTGGCTGAATGCTCAGTCCAGCTATGACCTTGAACTGGCACAGGATGCCCTACAGAGCGCCATTGAACGCGACGTCCGCCCTCTCGTCGCCTGACACAAACCGAGAACAGTTTATGAGATGAGCTCTGGTAACTGAGTGCTAACTGCTAATTGCTAGTTGCTAATTGCTGCTTCTATATTCCCAGCTTCTTGACTTCTTCGTTGTAGTACTTGCGGTAGAGGATGTCCCACTCCTGCGAGCCTTCCAGGATGGTGCGGCGCTGGCTTTCGATCTTCAGCCGGGCGGCAGCGTCGATCTTCGCCTCTTGCGCCATC
>JBEKQY010000194.1:0-13129 GCA_049519235.1 Candidatus Korobacteraceae bacterium
ACGAGCCTCTCCTTTTACTTCTTGCCTCTACGCCTTGCTGGAGAAGATGTTCAGGCTGGCCGCGAAGCCGATAAGCAATCCCAACCTGCCACAGACGAAGGAACCTACAGCTTGTTCAGGTAATCGACGATGTCTGGCGAAGTCCAGTTGATGGGGCCGATGAACTTGCGCACGATCTTGCCATCGCGGTCGATCACGTAGGTCTCGGGAAACTTGAAGGTGCCATAAACTTCGTTGGTGTTCATGTGGACGTCGCGCACCGTCAGCAGCTCAACGTTGTGGTCGCGAACGAACTGCTTGTAGGCATTGTCATCCGGGTCTTCACTGACCGCGAGAATCGTCACCTTGTTCCCCAGCTCTTTTTGCAGCTCAATCAACGAAGGCATCTCCTCCACGCACGGGGGACAATATGTCGCCCAGAAATTAAGCACCACGGGCTTGCCGCGCAACTGGCTGAGCGCGACCGTGTGCTGCGAGTCGGTGAGGGTGAAATCGGGAGCGGCATTGCCGATGCGCGGCGGATGCGCGCTGTTGCAGCCCATCGGCAGAAACAAACCAACCACGGCACCGAATAGAACGAGACGCTTCACCCTCTTATAATAATCCATCGAATACTTGATTGGAGCGGATCCGAGTCACCCTTTCCGGGTAGAAACACAGCTATGTCCCTGACGAATAACCCGGTCACAATTCCCGAGGTTTCGGTGATCGTCCCCGCGCGGAACGAGGAGGACTGCCTTGCCGGCTGCTTGCGGACGCTGGTTGAGCAGCATGATGTGAGCTGCGAGATCATCGTGGTGGATGACCACTCCACGGATGGCACTCGCGCCATCGCTGAGAAATTTCCGGTGCGAGTGATCACGGCCGACCCATTGCCCCGCGGCTGGTGCGGCAAGTGCAATGCTGCGTGGAGTGGCGCGCGAATCGCGAAAGGGAAGTGGCTCCTATTCACCGACGCCGACACCAAACATGCGCCGGACTCGGTCGCACAGGGATTGCAGGAGGCGCGCGAGTTCGACGCCGGACTGCTGTCGTATTCGCCCAAGCAGGAGGTCCACGGCTTTGTACAGCGCGCGCTGATGCCGGTGATCTTTGCCGAGCTGGCGGCAACCTATCGCCCGCAAGACGTATGCAATCCGAATTCGCCGGTGGCCGCGGCCAATGGCCAGTACCTGCTCATCCGGCGTGAAGTTTACGACGCGGTCGGCGGACATGCTGCGGTCGCGGGAGCCATCCTTGAAGATGTCGAGCTGGCCAGGCGCGTGAAACAAGCCGGCTACAGATTGCGCTTTCGCATGGCCGATGTGGTCAGCGCGCGGATGTATCGCGGCTTGGCGCAGATGTGGGAAGGCTGGACGAAAAACCTGGCGCTGTTGTTTCCGCATCCTCGACGGCTTGCAGTCATCCGCTTGCTGGAATTTGTCGTCTTTTTGTTTTGTGCCGCATTCGCTGCTGCGAATTGGGAAGGTAAGAGGATTGTCTCGGCATTCATAGCGACCGTGCCGCTGATTGTGTTTCTTATATTCTTTGAAGGCCGGATTCGGCGGGCGCACTTCGATTGGCTGTCGAATACCCTGGCAGTCTTTGGCCTGCCGCTGTTTGCCATACTTTTGCTGAACTCCGATATCTCGCATAAGCGAGGTTCGGTGCGATGGAAGGACCGCGAATACGGCGCGGCCGGCGGCGCGGCGAAGCCGTCAGTTTCCGGCGAACCGGACGGGCATATCGGCCGGCTCTAGCGGCAACAGCGTGACACCGCGGTCCTGCGGATTCTGTCGGTTGTGTTTGCGATCACGCCGTAGCCAACAATTGCGAATGGGCAAGGCCGCATCGCACAACTTCGGCCTTGCCCATTCTGCAGCTTCAGGCCTGCGCCGCCAGACCGGCATTCCCGATCCAGCGGGTCGCCGGCTTGGGCGCTGCTTTCGGAAGTATGTCGAGATAGATCACCGCATAACGAAACGTGATCACTCCAGCCGCGATCACCAGCACGCTCGACGCCAGCTCGCTCCACTTGGGCACGTAGTGCGTGCCCATCGCGGTTTGCAGTGCGTTGATCGACACATTCAGCCGGTCGACCATGAAGCCCGCCACCACGAATGCGCTCGCCCAATACAGCCGCTCCGGGTTCCCACGCACGCTTTCGAAGCTCAGCATGGCAATCGGTATCGCCAGGAACAACAGCACCTCCAGCCAGAAGTATCCTGCCTCATGGGTGAACTGAAAGGCATAGCCGAACGCCTGGTTGGCAATCAGATCGAGCACTTTGAAGAAGGCGTAGACAATCAGCAGCATCTGGATCATGCGGCCGCAGTCGTTGAGGATGCTGAAGTCGACGCGCACCTTCAGCGAACGCATGCAGAGATAGATGGCCATCACCGTCAGTGCCAGGCCGGCTGGAATTGCCGACAGGTAGAACATAGCGTGCAGGTAGGGTGAATACCACAGCGGATGCAACTTGCCGCGGGCGATCAGGTACAACCCACCGAGAAACGATTGATGCATCGAGGACAACAACACTCCGGCCAGCACCACGGCAACGAGGATCTTGTGGTGATAGTGCAGCACGGTCTCGCGGAAGCGCTTCCACGGCAGCTTCTCGATGACCGCTGGCGCAAATTCAAATGTAAGCACGGTGGTATAGGTCATGATGCAGACGCACACATCGAACAGCACCGAGCGGTGGTTCCACATCACGATGGGATGCCAGAAGCGCCAGGGCAAGCCAATCTCGTACAGATATCCCACGCAGACCGTCATGTATCCGAGAAACGAGATCAGGATCGCCGAGCGCAGGATGGGCCGGTAGCGCTCCATGCCCAGCAGATAAACCGCGGCGCTGATGCCGAAGCCGGCGGCCGACAACCCAATACCGCAAAGCGTGCCCAGTCCGACCCACAGGCCCCACGGCATCTGGTCGCTAAGGTTAGTGCTGGCGCGAAATCCCTGGAAGAACCGGATGTAAGTCGCATAAAGACCGGTAACAAAAATGATGGCTACGATGACGCGCCACAACGTGATTTCTGATTTGATTCGCGCGAGCATGGCTAGCTCCTTTCTCCTTTGATCTTGTTGATGGCCGCTTTCTCTTCGGCTTCAGCCAGCGCAACTTCGCGCCGCCGTTGCGTGACCCAGTACAGCGCGGAGAGAATGGTGCCGCCCATGATGACCACTTTGGGCGAATCGCCCAACGCGCTGCTGGTAAGAGTCGGCATGGGCTGGTTGCCCGTGGGAGCGGGTTTGAATCCCAGCTTCTCGAAGGGCACGTCGGAGACAAACAGTACGCTGCCGCCGCCGAGCTCCTCCACGCCGTAAATGTGCGGGACATACGACGCATCGCTGCGGATGCGGCCCCAGGCTTCGTTGATCAGTTGGTCGCGATTGCCGAAGACCGTGGCCTGCACTGGGCAAGCTTCAGCGCACGCTGTCGCTTTGCCGGCTTTGATGCGGTCGCTGCACAGATCGCACTTCTTCACGAATGGCGCCAGCTTGGTCCATTGATAGCGCGGCACCTGGTACGGGCAAGCCAACATGCAATAGCGGCAGCCGATGCACTTGTCGGCGTTGTAGACCACGGGGCCGAGCCGGGTCTTGCTGATGGCTTCCACCGGACACGCCGAGGCGCAGGCGGGATCTTCGCAATGCATACAAAGCTTGCGAACGAACTTGTCGCCGCGCGCCTCCACTACCGTGAAAGCGGTGTCGGAAAGCGTTGGTTCGGGGTCAGTGCCGAATCCGTGGAGCTGCTTGCAGGCAGTCTCGCAGCTCAGGCAGCCGATGCAGCGCTTGATGTCGATGAGCAATGCTTTTTCTTGTGCCATAACGTCCTCCGGTCTCCTTTGCCGGGCTGCTCTAGGTCAGGAAGAATTCAGTCACCAGTTTTTGCTGCACACCGGCGTCAACCTGGAAGAGCAGGCCCTTGACCGGCAGACCACCGTCCTGCGCCAAGGCGGGGGTGAGTTGCTGCACCATCCCAGCCACGCGCGACAGGCAGTTCTGCATCCACGGCACCACAATCTGGCCTTGCAGAAGATTCTTAACGTTGGTCGCAATCTCCGGAGCTTTGACCACGCACAGCCAGCCGTTCCGGTACGGGTCATCGATAGCGAGGTTCGGGTTCTTCAGAACTTCGTGGTTCACCGAAACCAGCACGCCTTCGACGGGGCACAGCAGATCGATGCTGCGGTCTCCCCGCGTGACGGTGCACAGCGGCTGCCCCTGGCGCACCCAGCGGTTCAGGTCGGCGACTTCGATGGAGTCGATCTTGCCCAGCAGGTTGCCGGCAAAGGCATCGATGCCGACGCGAGCGTTCTGCCGGCCCTCGTCCACCACCCAGGTGTGGCCGGGATGGAAGCAATATTCCTGCGGAACTTCAAACCCTCCCTGCTTCATCATCAGCGGCGGGGCGATTTGCTTGGCGGCCGCGATTGGCAGAGTGTTCCCCGCAGGTTCCGGACGGCGAAAGTACATCACGGTAAGAATCAGTAGAAACGTCAGCAGGACAAATAAGATCGACATAAGCTCTCCTTGCTTAGTGGCTAGTGGATGGAAGTCGCGAGCCAGTTCGGCGCTCTCCACTAGCCACTGTTTCACGGCATCGCGCTCCACGTTTGCTTGTGCACGTGGAGGGCAATGATGCTTCCCGAAAAAGGGCTTTGCTTCTAAAGGAGATAGCGAATCGGTGCCGATAGGGGATGTCTTAACCACTGCATTTTGCAGAGTTACCGTCGCACTTTGCAGTAGTACGAGTTGCAGCAACTAGACCTGTAAGCGCTCAGCACACATGGATTCGAAAATTCCCGTATCGGTACCAGCCGGCTGACGTTCGGAATATCTACTTCACCTCCACTCGGGTTTGCGTTACCCTTGCGGCGTGCTCACAGCCCGGCTTCACATATTGTTGTTCGTTTTGATCGCGGCGGTTGCGGCGGCTCAGACCATTGCCCCTTATCGTGTGTGCAAGAGCGACGAATCGGATGCCGGCGGCACCTGCGCTACTTCGCCGCGAGCGGTCAACCCAACCCCACCCTCAATTTCCAATGACCAAGCCAAGAACCGCATCGAAGGCACGGTCATCATCGAACTGGTCGTAACGCCCGACGGAGCGCCGCACGACATGAAGGTTATTCAGGGATTGTGCCACGGCTTGGACGAGCAGGCCTCGGCTGCCGTTGAGCTTTGGCACTTCGAGCCTGGCACAGTGCAGGGCAAGCCGGTTCCTGTGAAAACCGATGTTTACGTGAGATTCGGTAACACGAATGGTCCCGCATTTCCGGGAACGGTTGCATTTGAAGACGCCGACAAACTCTACTCGGAGGCGCTCAATGCTCAATCTGCCGGCGATTGTGGAACTGCCATCCAGCTAGCCACGCGTGTCATTCAGCTATTTCCACAACACTGGAACGCGTGGAACCTACTCGGCTGGTGCTATATGGATTTGGATGACCTGGCTAAAGCCGAGAGCGCCTTCAAACGACAAATCGAAGTTTCGCCTCGCCATAAGTATGCCTATAACAATCTTGGGATCGTCTACTCGCGACGGCGGGAATACGATGCCGCGATCGTCGAATTTCGCAAACAACTCGAATTCAATCCTGGCTACGACTGGCCTCTGGTCAACATTGTCATGTCTTTGCAAGAGGAAAAGAAGTATAAGGAGGCTATTGCCGCTGCTTCGGACGCAATCAAAGCAGCGCCCAATAATGCCAGTCTTTACACTCGTCTCCTGGATTGTTATTTGGCGTTGGGCATGCAAGACGAGGCAGCGAAGACCCTCGATAAAGCAGCATCTCTGACGTCGACCGGATGGAACGGCCTCGCCTGGACACTGGCTCGCCACAACGTCCAGCTCGAGCGTGCCGAGAAATATGCGAAGCTGGACATTGCGGTCGATTCTGCCAGCCTTACGGCAATCTCGCTCGACCCACTTACCCCTCACGTGTATAGCCAGATTAACTCTATCGGCGCGACATGGGACACGCTAGGCTGGATACTGTTCCTCCGGGGAGACACGAGCTCGGCCGAGAAATACCTCCTGGCTTCATGGTCCTTGTCGCCGGACGCTACTATTGGCGATCACCTGGCACAGCTCTACGAGAAACTGGGGCGCAAAGATGAAGCGCTGAAGTATTCTGTGCTTTCCATTGCAGCCTTGCGGGAGATGCCGTTTCCGCAGACTGACGATTTGGACGCTGCCGCCAACGCGCGTGAACGGATTGCCAAACAGATGTCTCCCGGGCAGGCGAAGAAATCCATAGAGGACGCCAGGAAGTCCCTGCACAGTGCGGATTCGATTGGCATCGCGAATCCGTCAAAGCAGGCGGGCAAGGCAGAATTCGCCATTTTGCAGGCGCCAGAGGCGTCCAAGTCGCAGGCTCGCTTGATGGCCGGCGATCAAACCCTTGCAACGTTTGCTGACACGGTGACAGCCCAAGCTCCGAGAGTTTCCTTGCCCGGCGATCAAGACCTGGACGTGCCGCGTTGGGGAAGCTTGAACTGCCCTGACGCCGCTGCGCCCTGCAGCCTCACGATCGCAACGTCCAGGCAAGCTATAGTTGATCAGAGGCAAAGTCAACTGAAAGCTTCGGCCGTGCCGGCGATGACCACTCCCGGTGCCTACTCGTCGGAGTCGCTAGGAATTGCATTGCAGTTGCCCGAAGGTTGGTCCAAGTCCGGCGAGTCGGTTGCCGACAGCAGCACTTTGGCGAAGGTGTTTTTCTCGAAAAACAACTCGCTCTGTTCGTTCACAATTGTGCGTTATCGTGTGCAGGCAACAGAAGACACCTTCAACAAGTTGATCGAATCTGAGTTGAAGGACCGCCTCGACGACATGCGTGAGCTATCAACCGCAAGCGTTGTGCGTGACGGACTGACTGGGGTTCGAAGCGTTATCAATTACGAGGACCAAAAAGTCGAATGGCACGCCGTTATCGAGACCTTTACGGCCGGCGATCTGCACTACCGGCTGATAGCGGAGGCTCCGCTCGATGATTTTCAGCGCAATTCCGCGGAGTTGGACAAGCTGTTCGCCTCGGTTCGCTTTCCGCAGCTTCACGTGACCGCCAAAGATCTGCAGTAAGACGCCGCTGCGTGACATTCAGACCGCCTCCTGCGTCTTCTTCAGCCGCCGCAGCAGCGAGGTGGGATGGATGCCGAGGATTCTGGCGGCGTGCGTCTTGTTCTGCCCGGTGGCGTTCAACACGTCTCGAATGTAACGCTCTTCGAGCTCTCGCAGGCTGACAAACTGATCGCCGGTCGGCGAGAGGTCGAGCGAACTCGGCATCTCCTCGTGTTCGGGCTCTTCGTCATAGTCGCGAACTTCCTCGGGCAAGCCCGCTTCGTCGATCTCGTTTTCCTTCGACAGGATCATGGCGCGCTCGATGACGTTGCGCAGCTCGCGGATGTTTCCCGGCCAGGGATATTTCTGCAGCAACTCGGCGGCTGCCGGCGTGAAGCCGACGAAGCTCTTTTTCAGCTCCTTGTTGAAGACCTCGCACCGTTCGCGCAGCGGCGGGATAAACAGCGGCAGGACATTCAAGCGGTAATATAAATCCTCGCGAAACTCGCCCTGCGCCACCGCTTCCTTCAGGACTTTGTTGGTTGCAACAATAATCCGCACGTCGACCTGGATCGGCTTGGTGCCGCCCAAACGAAGAAAATTGCGCTCTTCCAGCACGCGCAGCAGTTTGGCTTGCAGGCTGGCCGAAGTATTGCCGATCTCGTCGAGGAAGAGCGTGCCGGTGGAAGCTTTCTCGATCAGTCCTTCTTTGCGGCGGCGCGCGTCGGTGAAGGCGCCGGGCTCATAGCCAAATAGTTCGCTCTCCAGCAAGGTATCGGGCAGCGCCGCACAGTTCAGGCCGATCATGGGCGCCTGCGCGCGCGGGCTGTTGTAGTGGATCGCCTTGGCGAGGACTTCCTTACCCGTGCCGCTCTCGCCCTGGATCAGGATGGTGGTGTGCTCGCTCTCGGCCGCGCGGCGGGCCATCTCCAGCACCTCGCGCATCGCCGGACTCTGCGTCACTAGGCGTCCGAAATCGTAACGCCCCTTGGCCGTTTCCACCGTGTCGTGGACCCGCACCCGCAGCGCCAGCATCTCTTCCGCGCGCTGAATGGTATTGACCATGTCGGCGATGTGGAAGGGCTTGATCAGGTAATCGTAGGCGCCCAGCTTCATGGCTTCCACCGCGCGGTCCACCATGTGATAGGCGCTCATCATCACCACAATCATCGCGGGCGACAGTTTCTTCGCCTGCCGCAGGACTTCGATCCCGTTGATTCCCGGCAAGACCACGTCCAGCAAGGCGAGGTCGGGCTTCTCATCGGCAACGATCTTGAGCGCTTCTTCGCCGCTGGTGGCGGACAGCACCTCATAGCCCTCGCTGGTGAGCGCTCGCCCCATGGTGCGCAGCGTCAGCGCCTCGTCATCGACAATCAGGATGGAATGCGCCATAGCTAGACGATGACCTCCTCGCTGTGTTGCACCGTTTTGCCCGCCTGACGGATGGGCAGCGTGACCCGCACCGTGGTGCCGTAGCCGGCAATGCTCTCCACCTGGATATCGCCGCCGTGGCTGCGCACGTAACTTTGCGTGATGCTCAATCCCAATCCCGTGCCCCGGCCACGCTTGGTGGTGAAGAACGGCTCGAAGACGTGCGGCAAAATATCGGCGGGAATGCCGCTGCCGGTATCGCGCACCCGCAGCTCGATCAGGTCGGAGAATTTCACCTTGTCGGCCAGAATCGTGATTCTGCCGCCCGGCGCCGTAGCCTGCGCAGCGTTCAGCAGCAGGTTCATCAGAATTTGCGACAACTGGTTGGCATCGGCAGTGATGCTGGGCAGATCGGAGGGAATGCAATTCTGCAATTCGATTTGCCGGAACATGGGCTGATGGCCGACGAACTTCATGGTTTCCTCGACCAGCCGCCACAGGTGCACCTTGCTTAGGGTGAGCGGCCCGGGACGGGCATAGTCCAGCAAACCGCGCACCGCCGAGGAGATGCGCTTGGCGCCTGCAATGCACTGCTCGATCTCTTCGCGGCGCTCCTCGCCGGCCTCGCGCCATTCCAGCTCAAGGTGCGACAGAATCCCCAGCAACGGGTTGTTGATTTCGTGCGCGGCGCCCAAGGCAAGCTGCGCCAGCGAAGCGTACTTTTCATAGTCCGACAGTTGCGATTCGAACTGCATCTTTTCCTTCGCCAGCTCGCGCTCTTCTTCCAGCCGCCGCACCAGCTCCTGCTGCGCCACATTGCGCTCGTACTCGCGATGATTGGCCAACTCCTTGAGCCGGACCAATTCGCTCTCCGCCGACTTCATCCGCGTCCGCGAAAACACCGCGATCACGATCGCCAGCACCAGCCCCAGAGCGACGCCACCCCAAAATCCTTCGTTATTGGGGCGAGGCGCGGAGTCGGCTGCGCTACAGTCAGCGCAGATGAGGAATGCGGAAATGCCGAGGAAGAGCAGGACGCGCAAAGGCAGCGCACGTTGCGCTTGCCGGCACGGCGTCCCACTGCGGATTTTCAGGAAAGTTGAGAGGAACATTTACCTCTCCCTTATGACCTTCGCGCAGTATGCCCAAAGGGGCAGTGATGGCAGTCACGTGCAGACGTGATGGGTGAGTCTTCCACGAGCAACTGAGAGCATCGATCTTCTCTGTGCCTCTGTGGTTAATTGATCCTTGGCTACGCGACGATGCCGCCGGCGATGGTTTGCCTCACTTCGCCCGTGGGAGAGAAAACCACGACGTCGGCGTCGGCTCCCGCTTGCAGCACGCCTTTGTGCAAACGGTGGCCAAGGTCGCAGTCCTGAATTCTAGCCTCCGCGGGATGACAATCGGTTGGAAACATGCTGTAGTAAGGGCGAAGCTGAAGCTAAGTCGCAAGTCGATAATCGCAGGGTTGCTGACTGCTGATTGCTAATTGCTGATTGCTGCCTTATGGACTTCGATCAACTGGAAACGTTTCTGGAGGTGGCGCGGCTGAGCAGCTTCTCGCGCGCAGCCGAGCGGCGTTTCCGGACCCAGCCGGCGATCTCGGCGCAAATCCGCGCGCTGGAAGAAGAGGTTGGCGCCAAGCTGTTGGACCGCAGCGGCGGCAAGGTCGCCATCACCGCTGCCGGCAAAGTTTTCCAGAAATACGCCGAGGACACGCTGGAGCAGCGCCGGGTGGTGCTGATTGCGCTGGCCGAGATGCACCGCGTCCCGCGCGGCGAAATCGTGGTTGCGGCCAACGAAGGCACCTGCCTGCACATCCTCCCCGAGGTCTTCGCTGAATTCAAACGCCAGTACCCCAATGTGGGAGTTGGCGTGAAACGGCTGGAGCACAACAAAATCCTCGAGGCCATCATCGAGAACTCGTGCGATTTTGGCGTGGTCTCCATGCCGGTGAACGACAAGCGGCTCACCGTTGTCCCGATTCACCGGGATGAGCTGGTGGTGATTACGCCGCCCGATCATCCCCTGGCCGGGCGTGAAAGAGCCACGGTTGCCGAGGTGGTGGAGTATCCACTGCTGCTGCCCAAAGTCGGTCGCACCCGCGACTCACTGGAAACGCTTTTCTACGAGCGGCGACTGAAGCCAATCATTTCCATGGAGCTGGATTCCAGCGAGCTGATGAAGCGTTTTGTCGCCGTCGGCGTGGGCGTGGGTTTCATCTCGCGCTCCAATGTGGTGGAGGATTTGCAGGCCAAGGCGCTGGCCGCGGTGACGCTCGCCGACGCCAGCATCCAGCGCGATCTCGGGCTGGTCTTCCGCAAGGACAAGGCTCTGAGCCGCGCCGCACTGGCCTTCATCGACATTGCGGTCAAGCTGAAGACCGCCGCGTTGCGCACGGCGGAGTAGTTTTCGCGCTGTTCGCTTTTCGCCTTTCGCTCTTCGCCAAAAGTCATCTCATAATATGTTTGACGGCGTGGATACCCTCTGTCCAGCGGCGGACAATCGCTTCTGAACCCGGACAATTGTGCCCGCCCGACAATACCCGAACCGCCGCTATGCTCTTACGCTGCAATTACTTATAGCCAATGCGCGATGGCCTTCGACGTGTAATTCATAGGTAGACCCCGGAGCGCGTGCAGTTAACCACAAATCTCCTAACGGTCTGGTTGCTCTCACGTCTGATGGGGTAGGAGGCAGTATGGAGCGCAGATATCTGGTTGCGGTTGTGGTGATGAGTGCGACCTTCGCGGCGACGTCCCACGGCTTTCGTGCATTGCAAAAGATCTCGCTGGCCCACGCGCGACATTCTGGAGCAATGGCCCACTCCAGGTGTGATCCCAGTGCGGCTCTGCGCGCCCTGGCGAGGATTTGCACTCGCCTGCGCCCGCGCTATCCGGAAGACGCTCAGTTGCTGGCGGAGATGAACGTCCCCTTCGCAAACATGGAAACAACGATGGCGGAGCAAATGGCGCAGCGGAACAGCGCTATTGCCCAATGTGCCGGAGCCCAGGCGATGTGGGACGCCGAACGCGCTCGCCGCGACGCCATGCGTATGCAGGAAAAAATGACGCGCGCTGTGGAACAGGCCGGCGCGGCTCCGATGGCCTTGGAAATAAATCTGCCTTCCGACCTTGACCAGCGCATCCAGACGCAGATGGCCATCCTGACTGCCCGGCTTGCAGCCAACGGCGCGAAGCTGCAGATTGCCTCCGACAAGTTGCGCGAGTCCTCGATACAGCTGGAAAACCTGAATTTGCCTATCGTTGAGGTGACGGATGATGGTGGCCGGGTTTCCACCCGCGTGCACAACCACGTCAACTGCAATGCGAACGCGAAGAGGACAGGGCAGCAGCCGCAGTAAGCATTCTCGAGGTGTGGTACCGGCGGTTTACGGCATCGCTCGTAATCCCGGCTCTAGAGTTCCATCTGGCGAGTAAGAATCAGAAGAAATATCCAAGCGACGACAAAAAACCAGGGTATGGTTAGCGGAGCGAAGAATCCGAGTTTGGGGGCTATATAACGGCCACCACCGGCGATTCCAGGTAGGTGACGGCTATGGGTTCGGTCTCCCGATTTCCTATATCCCTCGTGGTCGTCGCACTATTTTTTTTCGATCTCCTTACTCGCTAAGAATGCTGCGAAGGCGCCAATAAAAATGAAGAAGCTTACGAAAATGCCCAGGCCGGCCATGACGTAAATGGCACACTTGAGATTGTGCATGGCTCGCTGGAGATCTAATCGGCCGCACTCTGCTAGCGTCTTGGTTGCTACAGCGATGTGGAGGTCGGCTACTTTTTGGAGGGTGAAGGAATAGGCCGCGAACAAGAACCCTTGAATGGTGAAATTCCAATTCAGCCTATAGTTTATGAGGTCATCTTCGTGCTTTATGTAGTCTCGAAAGACTGAATAGAGCTGACGGTGTCGCTTGGGTAATGCGTCTGTGCCTGCATAACGTTCGATGTCGGCACCCGTTGGGAGAATGATGCGGCTGCTGCGTCGTGATTTGATTCCCAACATTCCGTCGATAATAGACGAGGAGGGGCTCCGCGCGCGAAATTAAATAGGTGGAAAGGTCGCGACAGAGTCCTAAGTGCCCAGCCTGGCCAGCCGCGCCCTGCGTTCCTGCCATTGCTGGGTGGCGAAGATGCGCGGTCCAACTTCAATCAGCCGCGGCAGCATCTGGAAAACCGAGACGGGTGTCCACTTCATTCCCTGACGGGTGCGATAACCGCGGCGATTGAGTTCTTCCGCGATGGCCGTGTAGGGACCGTCCTGGACGGTCAGCTCCATCATCAGGAACAGGATCTCCTGCTCGCTGGGGTTCTCTTCTAGGCGTGGCGCGTCTTTGGCGACTTGCAATCCGAAGGGCACTTCTTCGGGCGCCGGAACGGCGGCTTCGGTTTCGGGAAGTTCGCGCTCCCATTCCACCGCGACCAGCTTCCATCCCTGCTCGGCCTGCCGCGCGATGTCCTCCGGCCCGAATGATGCGGGCGCTTCCTGACGAATACGTTCCAGCTTTGCCATCGTAATCCTCCTACCAGCGGCGTCTCGAAACAGAAGTTACACGTCAGGGGCCACCAGCCGGTTTGCACAACTACGCGGAAACAGCAGGGATAAGTATCAGCGCAGGGACTTGCAGCGCGGCCTAGCGTCCGGATTCATCGGGGCCTGTCCGGAAGCGGACAAGAATGCTTAGGC
>JBEKQY010000195.1:0-7424 GCA_049519235.1 Candidatus Korobacteraceae bacterium
TTGCTCGCCTGCAGGGTCGCAAAGGACAAACTCGGAAAGCACACGTGGAGCGAAGGACACCTTGGACTTGTCGATGCGTTGGCCCAGCGGGTCTTCGTTAAACCATTTGGCATCCATCTCGACGGTCACGTTAGAGCGCACAGGGTGGAAAATCGTCATGTGGGTTCCGAGGACCAGTTCTTGTCGTGTACCACCTTTTTCGTCTGGAACGGTAAAACTCCGCATTTCGGGCCTTAGAACCGTCCAGTCGCCAACCATCATTTTCCAATTCGCGGGAGGTTTCTCGCCTTCAACCTGACGCAGCTCATACAATTCAATGCCAGTCGCCTTTGCGACCTGTAACGCTCCACGTTGATAACCGGTGCGGGTAACGAATATGCCTCTTGGCTGGCCTGGCAGGTCCTCAAGGACCTTGTTAAAAGCAATCAACTGCTCCTGTTTTACGGGATTGATCCAGTCTTTAGCTTGAACCACGGTCCTGTAAGTAACTCCGCTCCTCTCAAACTCCCAGTAGACATCAATCTCGTGAGATGTAAGGTTTCCCGGCAAGGTGACGTTGCATTGGACCCTCACATTAGTAACTTCTTCCTGATCATTGATTGCTTGCCAGATGGCTCGCGCAAGCGACTCATAGGGACGACCCGTATTTTTCTTTTTCTTTTTCACGAAAATGTTTGAGCGCCATCCTAGCACGACCTGATGTTGTCGGGGTGCCCCACTCATTCGCGGGTTTCGAATGAGTGGGCCCGCGAAGGGGAATAACTGATCGTCAGCGGCTGTCAGCGGCCACTCCTGAAATTTGGTCGGCGGCATCAGCGACACCGCAAGACTGTGTCGTCCCTACGGGACTCGATTGTTTTATTGCGCACCAACCCAGGGCTCACGCCCTGGGCTAAGTTTGTGTCGCCCTGCGGGCTCTTATCGTCGCGGTTGCGAGGAAATCTTCGCCACCCGCAGAAAACCCCAGCGGGTGCCCCACTCATTCGCGGGTTTCGAATGAGTGGGCCCGCGGAAGGGAATGACTGATCGTCAGCGGCCACTCCTGAAATTTGGTCGGCACTTATCACTAACACCGCAAAGCTGTGCCGTCCCTACGGGACTCGGGTTCATTTCCCACCTTACCCAGGACTCCGCTGCGCTGCGTCCTGGGCTAACTGCAATTCCACCCCTCCTCCACCCCAGTTCGCGCCAAGTCACCCCAGCAGACGCAAAAGCGGCGTCTGCCGGGGACCCCGACAAAGACGGCGCGAACCGGGGACCCCGGCTTCGGGGTTCGATTTTCCCGTGCGATAATCCGCTGCCTAAGAGCGAACTTAGTTCTCACACAGGCTCTCACGGGTTTCGGCGCTGAGGCCTTCGACCTCAGCGCCGAAACAGATTTAATCGCCGCCGCTGGACGCAGGCCTAAAGGCCTGCTCTACCTAATCGAACCGGATACACGAAATCCAAAACTGGTCTGGTGAATCGCTCCTTGACGACTTTCATTACGCGGGAAGGATCGCCCAGATCGGGTTCGGTGATCAAGGGATGAAAGTGCTCGTGCATGACGCCGTAGCCGATCACCACAAATCGATATTTCTGCCGTGCACGCTCCAAAACGCGGAGGAAGAGATGGCGGCGCGCGCGGTTGCCAGCTCGGGCCGCCGCTGGTGGCAGCTACAGGTTATGAAGTGGAGATCGTGCCCGCCGTACCAGCGTTCCAGACCTTTCGTCACACTCTGAGCTTAGTTATCGGTCAGATGTGCGGCCGGTGATGAAACACACGGAGCCCCTGATCTGCGAATCCCACTCATTCGAAACCCGCGAATGAGTGGGCGCCCGGCTATGATTGAAGACCACAACGTCCACGCACTTCCCGTGTCATCCTCCCGGGTCTCGAACACCGCGAGACCCGGGCCACCCGGCGGAATTCCACTCATTCGAGGACCGCGAATGAGCGGGGCGCCCGCGCGAGGACCAAACGAACGTTCGATAGATTGTTCCACGTGGAACCTCCGCTGGAGTGGCCAATAATCCCAGGTGGAGGCGATACGAAATCGCGCAGGAAGGAAAGGTGCGGCGACTGTTTGCCGGCGACTGTTAGTTGGCGACTCTTGCTGTCAGAGGCGACATTGTTATCGCGGCTGCTTGTTATCGCGGCTGCGCCAGCTTCTTCACTTGACCGCCATTGTGCGGCAGCGCGTGCAAGAGCTCGCGCACCGTGCGCTTGAAGATTGGGTGTCGCACGTCGGGAGCGATTTCGGCGAGCGGCTCCAGAACGAATCGCCGCTGATGCATTGCGGGATGAGGCACGTCGAGCTGCGGCGTGCTGATGACGGAATTGCCGAACAGCAGAATGTCGATGTCAATGGTGCGAGGACCTTTGGGGCGATTGCGGCGCCGTCCCATCTGTTGCTCGATGGCGAGCATCCTGGAGAGAAAGAGTTTGGGCATCAGCTTGGTGCGCAGCGCGACGGCGCAGTTCAGGAACCACGGCTGAGCAGTGAATTCCATCGGCTCGGTTTCGTAGAGCGATGACACCGCGATCACATCGCCGAACTCGCCGAGCTTTGCAATGGCAGCGCGGAGATTGCTCTCGCGGTCGCCGAGGTTGGAGCCCAGGGAGAGATAGACAGTCTTCTCCACCGGCTTATGTTACCCCGAGGAACTACCCTTCTCATGAAAAACCTGCCGGGCTATGACGAGTACTGCCAGCGGACCCGGTATCGGTTGATTCCGTGCGTGTGGTGACACAAGCGCTTTTCCAGCGGTCGTTGCTTTCGGTCCGCGAGCGGAGGATTGAGACTCCCTATTTACAAAACTTATGTTTTCTTAACACAATCAGATATAGGCATGTGTTTAGGTAGTAAGCAGGTGGAAATGCGCAACATGGTCCGATCACAAAACGTGGCTGCAATCGTTGCTGCTCTAGTTCTAGTCATTCTTGTTCCGCCCACGTGTCGCGCGCGGCAAGCCGATGCTTCCCAACAAGCCGGCGCGCCCAAGAGAACGCGAGTTGTGGGCGCAATCAAGTCGGTGAATGGAAACACCATCACGCTGACGACCGACGCCGGCGCCGAAGTGAACGTTATCATTCAGCCGACAACTCGGCTTGCGCGCTTGGCGCCGGGACAAACCGATCTGAAGACTGCAACGGCCATTCAGTTGACGGATGTGCAGGTGGGCGACCGCATGTTGGCCGGCGGAACGGCTTCCGACGACGGCAAGTCGGTCACGGCAACGTCAGCGGTAATCATGAAGAAGGCCGATGTCGCCGAAAAGCAGGAGCGTGATCGCGAGGAGTGGCAAAAACACGGTGTCGGTGGGGTGGTGAAAGCGGTCGATCCCAGCACCGGAATCATCACTCTTTCCACCGGCACACTGGGAGCGCCGAGCACGCTGGCGGTGCACGTTGTAAAAGATACGATCATTCGCCGCTACGCCCCCGACTCGGTGAAGTTCGACGATGCCAGGCCCGGTACGCTGGAGCAGATCAAGCCGGGCGATCAGCTTCGCGCGCGCGGGACGAAGAGCGAAGACGGCAAGGAAATGGCTGCGGCGGAGATTGTCTCCGGAAGCTTCCGCAGTATTGCCGCAGCGGTAATTTCCGCCGATGCTGCGAACAACACAATTACAGTGACCGATCTAGCGAACAAGCGGCCAGTGACGCTGAAAATCGCGCCCGACTCGCAGATGCATCAGTTGCCGGCGATGTTCGCACAGCGCATTGCCATGCGGCTGAAGGGAGGTGCGCCTGGCGGCCCGGGAGGAGCGGGTGGCGGCGCGCCATCGACGCGAGCCCAGGGCGGGGAAGCGCGAGCTAACGGCGATTCTGCTTCCGGAGGTGCGCGGCCAGGCGGGCCACCGGACTTTCAGCAGATGCTGAATCGCATGCCCGCCGTGAGTCTGAGCCAGTTGCAGAAGGGCGACGCGTTGATGATCGTGGCCACCGAAGGCACGGCCGATTCGCCGTCGCAAGTGATCATTCTACTCAGTGGCGTCGAACCGATTCTCACTGCCGCCTCGCCGAGTCAGGCCAGTACGATTTTGTCGCCGTGGAATTTATCGACCGGCGCAAATGCTGGAACGGGCGACACACCGTAAGGGAATACAGTAGAGCGATTGCACAATCGGCGTAGCTGTGCTTTGAAGGGGCACGCCTTTAGGGGACGCTGAAAAAGTCGAAAACAGCAGATCCCTCGCGGCCTGAAGGCCGCTCGGGATGACTAAGATAGGGGGCTTATCGGCACGACTGAAGTCGTGCCCTGATACGAGGCATCCCAAAGCCGAGTTTTTCAGCGGCCTGTGAAGTCGTGCCCTGATACAAAGCATTTGAACGCGGAGTTTTTCCGCAACCTGTGAAGCCGCGCCCTTTCAAAGCTGGTGACGCCAACTCTCGACATTACGTTTGACATTTGCAAAGGTCTAATAAGCCAAATGCGTTCGTGTGCCATCGTACCTCTATTGTTCGCGATCACCGCGACCTCCGTCGCGCAGACTTCTTCGGGAACGCTGCGCGGCCACATCACCGATCCTTCGCGCGCTGTGATTCCGCAAGCTACGGTTACGGCCACTGGCGCCGACGGCAAAGCTGTCGCCGTTCAAAGTGATCATGAAGGCGTTTACGAGTTCAGAGCATTGCCGCCAGGCCCCTATAGCGTAACTGTCGTCGCCAAGGGCTTCGCGACCGATAACGAAGCCGATGTAAAGGTTGCGGACGGTCAGGTGCAGGAGCTCGACATTGGCATGCAAATTGCGGTCGAGCAGCAACAGGTCGAGGTGCAGGAAGAAGCGCCGACAGTGGGCGTGAGCCCGGAGAGCAGCGCGGGAACGCTGGTAATCAAAGGCAAGGACCTCGATGCGCTGTCGGATGATCCCGACGAGTTGCAGTCGGAGTTGCAGGCGCTGGCTGGGCCTTCGGCAGGCCCAAACGGCGGCCAGATTTACGTTGACGGCTTTACCGCCGGACAGCTTCCGCCGAAGTCGGCGATCCGCGAAATCCGCATCAACCAGAATCCTTTCTCCGCCGAATTCGACCAGCTCGGCTATGGAAGAATCGAAATCCTCACCAAGCCGGGAACCGACAAGTTTCACGGCCAATTCCTGGTAAACGGCAATGACTCGGCATTCAACTCGCTGAATCCGTTCATCACGTCAACTCCGGGGTATTACTCGGAAATCTTCAACGGCAACGTCAGCGGTCCCATCGACAAGAACGCGTCTTTCTTCTTCACTGCGCAGCAGCGCGATATCGACAATGTCAGCGTCATCGTGGCGCAGGTGCTGGGGCCCGGTAATATCGTTACTCCTTACAATGCCGCGGTGCCCAGCCCGTCGAAGCGGCTCAACATCAGCCCACGGGTCGATTTCCAACTGACTCCGAGCAACACGCTGACCATCCGCTATCAATACTCGCTAAACACGCAAAGCAACGAAGGCATTGGGCAGTTCTCGCTGGCTTCGACGGGTTACAACTCCCACAGTACGGAAAATACGGTGCAGATCACCGACACCCAAATCATCAGCCCAACCATGGTCAACGAGACACGCTTCCAGTACATCCGCGACAGCGACAATCAGACTCCTTTGAGTACGGTCCCCACGCTGGTGGTGCAAGGAGCTTTCACCGGCGGCGGAAGCACGCAGGGCACGACGGCGAGCAATCAGGACCATTACGAATTACAAAATTTCACTTCCATCTCGCATGGCAAGCACTTCATCAAGTTTGGCGGCAGGCTGCGGGGGACCGTTTTTTCCAGCAACCAGGACTCGGGATTCAACGGTGCTTACAACTTTTCGTCGCTGACCGCCTACCAGATCACCGTCAACGGATTGCAGCAAGGCTTGACCCCGGCAGAGATTCGCGCGCTGGGCGGCGGCGCCAGTCAGTTCACGCTGGTTGCGGGACAACCGCTTTCCGACGTGTCGATGATTGACGTGGGGCTGTACGCGCAGGACGAGTGGAAGATTCGTCCCAACATCACCCTGAGCTACGGCTTGCGCTATGAGACCCAGACCGGCATTCCCTATGAAGGCAACTGGGCGCCGCGGGTGAGCGTGGCGTGGGGACTGGGACACAGCAAGACCGCGCCCAAGACGGTGCTGCGCGGCGGCTATGGGATCTTCTACAACCGCTTCTCCTACGATTATCTTTTGCAGGCGGAGCGCTACAACGGCATCACGCAGCAGCAGTACGTGGTCGCCAACCCAAACTTCTATCCGCTGATTCCCACGCCGGCCGAATTGGCGAAGCTAGCCACCAATTCGCCGACAACCTATGAAGTGCAGAGTAATTTGCACGTGCCTTACGCCATGGAAGCAGCGTTCAGCGTGGAGCGGCAAGTCACGAAGAACGCCACGGTTTCGGTCACCTATCTGAACTCACGCGGCGTACATCAGCTCTTCCTGCGCAATGCCAATGCGCCTTTGCCGGGAACGTATAATCCCGCCGATCCGAGCAGCGGCATCAGGCCGTTCGGCAATAACGACAACATCTACCAGTACAACTCCGGCGGAATCTTCGAGCAAAACCAGCTCATTACCAACGCGCGTTATAGTCTGGGGAATAAGCTTTCGCTGTTTGGTTTTTACGCGCTGGGCTTTGCCAATAGCGATCTGGGCTCGGGCGGCCCGATCTCGGTCGCTGGCGGAGGAGGCTTTGGCGGCTTCTTTGGCGGAAATGGTGTGGGCACTCCGCAGTTTGTGGAAAACTCCTACGATCCCATGCAGGACTGGGGCCGCGCGGCCTTCGATGTTCGCAATCGGGCCTTTATCGGCGGGACAATTTCTTTGCCTTACGCGTTTCGCTTGAGCCCGTTCATCATTGCGAATTCGGGCACGCCCTTTAACATCATCGTGGGACAGGACCTGAACGGGGACTCGATCTTCAACGACCGTCCGGCGCTGGCTTCCACGCCGGGGCCAGGCGGCAAAATTATCGTGACACCCTATGGCACATTCAACACGGTGCCGGTGCCCGGCCAACCCATCACGCCCATTAACTATGGCGCCGGGCCGCCTGTGTACACCATCAATTTTCGGCTGAGTAAGACGTTCGGGCTGGGCCCGAAGCTGGAAGGCGGGTCCTTGGGCGGTGGTTCTCGCGTTGGCCCCGGTGGCCCTGGCGGCGGTGGTCGTGGCGGCGGTGGTCTCGGAGGGCGCGGACTAGCTGGCGGCGGTGGCAGTCCATTCACCTTCGGCAGCGAAACCAACCGCAAATACAACCTGACCTTCAGCGTCAGCGCGCGCAATCTGCTGAACAATGTGAATTACGCGCCGCCTATCGGCAACCTCGACTCGCCGCTGTTCGGCACCTCGAACGCGCTGGCGGGCGCGCCGTTTTCGTCCGGCTCGGCCAATCGCAGGATCGATCTACAGATGTTGTTCTCGTTCTGAGCAGGAGCAGTCTCGTCATGTACTATTCGGAGCGGGAGCCTGATGGCCGA
>JBEKQY010000196.1:0-7412 GCA_049519235.1 Candidatus Korobacteraceae bacterium
CTTCCTGGGCACGGGCGCAGATTCCATCTTCGGAATCATGGAGCCCCAAACCGGTGGTCCGTTCTCCAATGCATCCCTGGCCGGAAGCTATGCGGGAGGCTCACTGGCTCCGCTCGACTACGCCAATGCCGGCAATGAGCTGGAGCTGGGACCGGCAGATGGTACCGGTACGCTTACTCTCGATGGAAATTCCAGCTCGTCGGGTGGGTTGGATCAGTGGTCTGGCAACATAATGAATTACAACATTGCTGCCAATGGCCGGGGTACCGGGCAGGTGGGCGATCAAACTCCAGGCGTTGTGTACATGATCTCGCCCACTAGGTGGCTCGTCTTGCAGCCCAAGACGGATGCCCGGGTAGATCTGTTTCAGCACTAAGCAGGCTCTGACTAAGTTCGGCTTGTCCAAGGGACAGCCTTCAGCTCGTCGCCAAAACGTCGCCAAATCAATGCGGCTTTCCCCGCTGAGGGACCTCTTCGTTACGAATTCGCTTGCCAAAATCAAAAAACGTACTACTATGCCCCTCACCGGGAGTTTTATCTCCTTGGCGGTGATAGTGGGGACCGCTCTTCCTTCCCGCAAATCTTGAATCCGAGAGGTCACATGGCTATGACGATTTCCATCACAGCTTGGCTGGTGTTCACCCTGTTAGCAACTCTGATCATGCTGGTGCCGGCCGCGACGTTACAGCGGTTTCGGCGCATGACATCCCTGCGAATTCTGGCCGCAACCGGCGCAGCCCTGGTTCCGGTTGTGCTCGCCATCACTCCGGCCGCGGCCACCGACGTGGTCATCATCAACGGCAGCGGGTGCCAGGTGACGGAAGAGGACGCCCTTGGCCCTTTACTGCACCATGACCTTTATCTGCGTATCGACTATCCCAACACTCATTGGCGCTTCGGGCTGCGCAACATGGGGTTGAAGGGCACCCAGGCGCTCGATGTCACCCTCCAGGGGGCGCAGTACAATTCGCCGCAGTACATCATCAAGCGCGCGGGCATGGCGGAGATGTTCGTTCCCTACGACGATCGCAGCGAGACCTACTACGACATGTCGTTCGGCGACAACCGCATGGACCAGATCGATCAGGCCGATCTCCCGGCCACCAACGCCGCCCTGGTTTATTTCCGTACACAAGTACCAGGCACGCTCTTGTACGAGCGTGATAGCGTGCCCAAACTCGGGGTCGAATGCCGCGACGAAGGAATCGGATATTTGTGCAAGGGGGACAGCCCCACGCGCAGGCGTATCCAGGAGGTGGTGGTTTGGTCGGTTTTCGACGCCTTTAACTACGACTACATCATCGAGTACACCTTCCATGAGGACGGTCGCATTACCTTCCGCAGTGGCGCTACCGGCTACAACCTTCCCGGCAATACCTCCGAGCCCCACGTTCACAATGGACTTTGGCGGGTGAGTACCAAGCTCTTGGGACGCGATGACAATCAAATGCTGCAGTTCGTTCACCAGGAGGACGCGAACGGCTATATTGCGACCGATTCCTACAACCCCATTCCGACCGAAGAGACCACGGATTGGAATGAGGCGCAATTCAGCAGCGTCACCGTCCAGAGCCTGACACAAACCAACGATTACGGGCACTACGTGGGCTACCAGTTCTATCCCTTCAATCGTTGGGGCCAGGGCCATTTCGAGGAAACCTTCACCCAGCACGACCAGGACCTCACCAACGATAATCCTGGCGAAGACGGCACCGGCACTGGCTACAACAGCTGGCTTTACAACTGGTACAACCCAAACTCTTATCTGCTGCAGTACCTGAATGGCGAGCCACTGGGCGGAACCGGCGACGGTATCGTGCTGTGGTATTTCGGATCGACCCACCACGAGCCCACCGATGCCGATAACCAGATGGGCAGTGGGGATCGCACCGGCATCACCCTGGTCCACTGGCTGGGCTTCGAAATGGTGCCGCACAATCTGTTCGACTACAACCCGCTGGGCGGCCCGTCGCGCTGCGGGGACAGCCGCGATTTGAATGATGCGAACTTGTTACCAGCGTTTCATCACCAACACTAGAGCTTGTTTCAAGAATGGCTCTTTGAAGGGGCGCGGCCTCAGCCGCGCCTTGTAACCCCTTGATTTTGTCATTCCGAGCGGGCTAACCGGGGTCCCCGACAAGCGCCCCGCCGTAGGCGGGCTTGTTGGCGTAAAGTTCAGCCCGCGAGGGATCTGCTTTTCGCACTTTTTCCGCAGACTGTTTCAGGCGTGCAGAATCACGACGCGACGATGGGAGTGCGCCTTGGCGCTTGAGGTAATGGCTTCTGGCCGGCGTCTTCCGAATGTTTCTTCGTTGTAGCCGACGGGGTACGTTTCCTGCGAAGAGCGAAAAGCGAAAAGCGACCTAGATCACGACCGTCTCCCGATATTCGCCATACACATGTCGCATGGCGTCGGAGATCTCGCCGACGGTGGCGTTGGCCTCGACGGCTTCAACGATCACTGGCATCAGGTTACCGCTGCCGCGCGCGGTCTCTTCCACCTGCTTGATCGCGGCCTGCCATTTTGCCGGGTCGCGCTTGGCCCGCAACGCCCGCAAACGCTCCACCTGCTTGCGCTCCAGCGACTCATCAATGTGTAGCAAAGGAATCGGCTTTTCCTGATCCAATGTGAACGAGTTCACCCCGACCACAATCGCCTCTTTATGGTCGACCGCTCGCTGATATTCATAGGCTGCATTCTGAATTTCCTGCTGCACATAACCGCGCTCGATGGCCTTCAACATACCGCCCATGGCGTCGATCTTTTCCAGATATGCGAGCGCGTTCGTCTCGATCTGGTTGGTCAGCGCCTCCACATAATAGGAGCCGGCCAGCGGATCGATGGTCTGTGCCGCCCCCGATTCGTAGGCGACGATCTGCTGGGTGCGCAGCGCGATGCGCGCCGACTGCTCGGTGGGCAACGCCAGCGCCTCGTCAAACGAATTGGTGTGCAGCGACTGCGTTCCGCCCAGCACTGCCGACATCGCCTGTAGCGCCGTGCGCACGATGTTGTTCTCCGGCTGCTGCGCCGTCAACGTCGAACCTGCCGTCTGGGTGTGAAAGCGCAACATATGCGACTTCGCGTTCTTCGCACCAAAATGATCGCGCATAATTCGCGCCCACATCCGCCGGGCCGCGCGGTACTTCGCCACCTCTTCCAGGAAATTACTGTGCGCGTTAAAGAAGAACGACAGCCGCGGCGCGAAATTGTCCACGTCCAACCCGGCGTCGATGGCGGCCTGCACATAGGTCATGCCGTTGGCCAGCGTGAATGCCACTTCCTGCACCGCCGTGGATCCGGCTTCGCGCATGTGGTAACCCGAGATGGAAATCGTGTTCCACTCCGGCACGTGCTCGTTGGCATACGAAAAAATGTCGGTGATGATGCGCATCGCCTGCGCCGGCGGATAAATATACGTTCCGCGCGCGATGTATTCTTTCAGCACATCGTTCTGTATAGTGCCGGAAAGTTTGCGCACGTCGCGGCCCGTCCGCCGCGCGGTCACGATATACAGCGCCAGCAGAATCGCCGCCGTGGCATTGATGGTCATCGACGTGGAGATTCTCTCCAGGTTGATGCCGTCGAACAGGCGCATCATGTCATCGATGGAGTCGATGGCCACGCCCACTTTGCCGACCTCGCCCACGGCGAGCACGTTGTCGGAGTCCAGCCCGATCTGGGTCGGCAAATCGAAAGCCACGCTCAGCCCGGTCGTGCCCTGGCTCAGCAGATATTTGTAGCGCCGGTTGGACTCTTCGGCGTCGCCCATACCGGCGTATTGCCGCATCGTCCACAGTCGGCCGCGATACATCGTGGCCTGCACGCCGCGCGTGTAAGGGAATTGTCCGGGATAGCCGACATCGCGGTCGTAGTCAGAGCCTTCCAAATCGCTCGCCGTGTAAAGCGGCTGAACGCTAATGTGCGATGACGTTTCCTGGGTTGCGGCGGGTTTGGCGGCTACGGCACTCCTCTGTTTTGTTTCGGACATAAGAGTGGGCCTCGGTGTAAAGGATTAATCCTCATTGTCAAGGATACGGCGAAAAACAGCTATGATGCACGTCACAAAAGCGGTTTGATCGCAGGCCCTTGATGCGAACCTCACATTTGGATTCGAGCCCAGTCCCGCAGGGACGCAACAGCCTGTAGTCCGGCACGGCAGTGCCGGAAAGGATAGAGAAAAATACCGAGTCCCTTTAGGGACGGCACATCAAACCCCGCGGCGCGAGCCCATGTCTCTCCAACAACAAGTCGAATTCCCGCGCAGAGTCCATCTTGTCATAGTGCTCCTTCTGGCCCGCAATGTACCGCATCACGGCTGGCACCTGCGACCGGCTGACGCTGCTTGCGAAATACCCTTCCTGCCATTCAAACCGCACGCCTGGATGTTCGTTCATCCACCGCGAGGAATTTGCCTTGAGCACCTGCACCGCTTTCGCCATCCCGAGGGTCGCCCCGAGATTGATTAGGACGTGGACGTGGTCCTCGATTCCACCGATGGCGACCGCGTGCATGCCGTGGTTCTGTGCGATGCCCGCCATGTACGCCCACAATTTGGGTTGGAGTTCCTCAGGGATCAGCTTCAGACGGTTCTTCGTGCTGAATACGACATGGACATGGTTACTGACGTAGGAACTGGGCATTGTGCCGTCCCTAAAGGGACTCGATCATTCTTATTCATCATTTCCCGGCACTGCCGTGCCGGGCTACACATTGTCTCGTCCCTTCGGGACTGGATTATCGGTCACAGCTCGCACACTGCCGTGATCCGTGGCCGGTCCGAGAAGCGTCATAAGCCGCGGCTTTAGGCCCCGGCGACTTTACTAGTGACTGCTCTTACCGATTCTCCGATTCGAAATGATAATCCCTTGTGGTAGCTTGCCGGTGGTCCCGAGTAGCTATCTCTTGCGCGATCGCCAGAACGAACTCACCCCAAAATAGCCAAACAGCATCGCGAAGATCCCCGCCAGCAGCATCTTTCCGACAGACCCGGTCCCGTTGGTATGACGATGATATTCGCGGACTGCTGCGGCTGCGCCCACAAACGCCAGTGCCAGAAAGAACAGCCCTGTCACTTCCAGCCACAGCACATGCAGCACCCGGCCGACGTTGCGGAGCGTGACGCTGCCCGCCTGGTACAGGGCCCTGACCAGGCGATTTTCGCCCGTCTTGCGCCCCGCCATCCGTAGCAGGGCGCGTCCTTGCGTGCCAAGATCGCGGGATGGCAAAGTTGACCTCTTGCGTAGCGCCGTCGCTCACTGACATCGCTATTCTAGTATGGCGTCCCGCAAGTTCGTGGGTAAATTCGACGCTGTTTTGCAAGGGTACGGCTTCACAGGCTGCGGGAAAATTCGTTTTGCGAATGGTTTGTCAGAGCATGACTTTACAGGCCGCTGAAAAAGTCGATCCTATGATCTGCGCGGGTAGTGCGGGCCTTCAGGCCCGCGTTACCGCCGGCGGAGATAAGCCTGGCTTTAGCCACTGGGGTACCTCGTCGGAAGTAGCGATGGGCGCGGCTTTTCACCACCTCTCGGTATGTACCTCAGGGCCTAAAGGCCGAGTCATCGGTCGCTCCCTTGACGCGGCGCTGAAGCGCCGCACTACCCGAACTGGCTTCTCCCAAGACTTTTTCAGCGGCCTCTTGGGTCGTGCCGATAAACTCTCCACGCGCACGCCAATAGATCGGCAAAACTCTCCCCCACGTCTGGCATCTTAATTAGTACAGATGCGGGTTCGCCATTGGCAACAAGCTTTCCACCTTCGCTCCAGGTGTGCGAACATTGTGGTAGCGACGGGCCCGCGAAAGGCTCGGGGGACATCATGGACAAGCAACTCAAGAGCATGATTAACGAGCTGGGGGACGCCATCAACAATTCGCTTTCCGATTCCGAACAGATCGCCGAAGTGATCTCGCGCATCAAAGCCCGCGGATACGACGTATTCGTCGTGCTGGAGGCCACCATCGGCTTCAACCACGACGAGAGCGCGGACAAGGAAAGCTTGCCTGCGCCTCGCCGTTCCGCCGCCGATTTCAAGGTTACGTCGCAGGATTTGAAGTTTCTGAAGTCGCTCCGCATCAGTGTGGAGGAGAACGGCTGAGGTCACAGCCGGAACGGTTGCCGCTCACCGGCGGCGGTGACGTTGTGTGCTACCATGCGGCTTCGGTTGTGCGCTGGGTCACGTCCTGCAAGAAAACTGGCCGTTGAATCCATTCCCGGCACATTTGCGTTAGGGGCACCGGCAGATGAGAGAAACCCTGGGAGTCTTGCTGGCAGGCGGAGCGGGCGAGCGTCTCTACCCGCTGACCCGGGACCGCGCCAAGCCCGCCGTCACCTTTGGCGGCATCTACCGCATCATCGACATCACGCTTTCCAACTGCATCAATTCCGACCTGCGCCGCATTTACATTCTCACCCAATACAAAGCTCTGTCTCTCAATCGGCACATTCGCGAAGGCTGGGGCAACATTGTTGGCCGCGAGTTGGGAGAGTTCATCGAGATCCTGCCGCCGATGAAGCGCGTTAGTGAAAACTGGTACATGGGGACCGCCGACGCGGTGTACCAGAACATTTATTCCATCGGCTCCGAGCAGCCCCGTTATGTTCTCATCCTGGCGGGCGATCACATCTACAAAATGAACTATGAGCGGATGCTGCGTCAGCATAAGGACTCCGGCGCCGATGTCACTCTGGCGACCATCCTGGTCGATCCGGCCGAGACCAAGCTTTTCGGCGTGGTGGAAATCGATCGCACCGGTCGCGTGGTGGGTTTCCAGGAGAAGCCGGAAGTGACCGATCTGCGTTCGCCCTACAATCCGCGAATGGTTTCAGCTTCCATGGGCATTTACCTGTTCAACACCGACGTGCTCATCCCGGCGTTGCTCAAGGACGCCGAAGACGCCACATCACTTCACGACTTCGGCCACAATGTGCTGCCCCGCATGGTCGGCGACTACAAGGTTTACTCCTTCAACTTTATCGACGAAAACAAGAAGGAAGCGCTGTATTGGCGGGACGTGGGAACTTTGGAAGCCTACTACGAAGCCAACATGGATCTGGTCTCCGTCGCTCCGGTGTTCAATCTCTATGACACCTCTTGGCCGATTCGCACCCACATGCGGCAGTATCCTCCAGCCAAGTTCGTCTTCAACGACCCTGGACGTACCGGCGAGGCGCACGATTCCATCGTTTCCATGGGCTGTATCATTTCCGGCGCAGCGGTCAAGAACAGCGTCCTCTCGCCCGACGTCCGGGTCAACTCCTTCGCCCAGGTCGACACCAGTATCCTGTGTTCGCATGTGAATGTCGGCCGCCATTGCCGCGTCCGCAAGGCCATCATCGACCGCGACGTCCACATTCCTGAAGGCACGGTCATCGGCTATGACACCGAAGCCGACCGGCAGAAGTATCACGTC
>JBEKQY010000197.1:0-7396 GCA_049519235.1 Candidatus Korobacteraceae bacterium
CGCTGGGCGGCAGTAAATACGCTTGCTCGGGGTTGTACACCAGAAATCGTGACATACCCCTTTGTGCATCATTTATCCTTCCAGCGCAAGTGAGTTCTCACGCACTCACTTCAGTCGTGCCGCTCGGTTCGCCCAAAAGAAGCTGGGCTTTAGCCCCTGAGGCTTATTGTGCAGGGGCTAAAGCCCCGATCCTCTTGCTGCCTCTTGTCGGCACGACTGAAGTCGTGCCCTGACACAAACCCAGACGATTTATCAGATGAGTTCTAGTTACTGATCACCGGACTGCTGACATCGGCGGTTCCGTCGGCATTGTAGTGAGTGTCTCCCGACTCATCGGAGAAGAACCGGCGCTGGCCAGTCGTGCCCACCTGATCCGGTACGGCGGTGATGGTGTAGGAGCGAATCGCCCCGTTGACTTTTTCACCCGGCGTGTAGGTAAAGGTGTAGCCGCTCTTGCGGCCGCTGGCCAGCGGGTTATCGATGGTCTGCTCGCCGCCGCTCTGGGCGGTGCCGCCCAGCATGGCCAGGTCGGGCGTGAACCCGAGGTCGGGATGACTGCTGGCATAGATCATCTCAGCTTCATTGATGGCCTTGATACTGGCGATGGCCGAGGCCTCGTGCGCCGGGATGGTCGACTTGGTGAGCTTTGGGATGGTGAACGCGGCAATAATCAGAATGATGGTGACGACGATCAACAGTTCGATGAGGGTGAATCCCCGCTGCCGGTTACGTCTTTGCATATGGGACCTCTTCTTCGTCAGCTCATGCGGGCTGGAACTTCCCGGGCTGTCCGCAGGATACGTGATCGTGGCAGGAATGCATGGACAACAGAACTGCGGCAAAACCGGAGCTGACAAGCTGATTATTCGTCAGTCGCACGGCGATGTCAAAGGCGCCGGTAGCAGTTGGACGGGTGTGACGAGAAAAGGTGGGGCTGAAAGCTTTCAGCTGTCAGCTATCAGCCAAAACCATATCAGCTCCCGCGCCATCCGCGGGCAACTGACAGCTGATGGCTGATAGCTGACAGCTTCTCAGCAGGCCAGCGAGTCGCGGGTGATCTTCAGGCCATTGAGGTTGCCCAGCACGGTGACGGCGATCAGTTCGGGCTGAAACAGCTCATTGGCGGACTGCAAGAGGTCTTCGGCGGTAACTGCCTGAATGCGGTCGATGATCTCGTCCATGCTGAAAAAGTGGTCATAATACATCTCCTGCCGCGCCAAATTCGACATGCGCGCCGTGCTCGATTCCAGACTCAGCATCAGACCGCCCTTTAACTGGTCCTTGGCGCGCTTCAGCTCTTCCTCGGAGACGGGCTGCTTTTTCAGCTCGCGGAACTCATTCACAATCGACTGCACGACTTTAGGCGCGGACTCGCGCGAGGTGCCAGCGTACACCGAGAGCATTCCCGTATCGCGGAACGGATTCAGCTCGGAGAAGATGGAATAGACCAGCCCCTGCTTTTCGCGCACATTCTGGAAGAGCCGCGAGCTCATGCCGCCACCTAGCAGCGTGTTGAGAATGTAGGTCACGTAGCGACGATCGTGGCTGATGGGATAAGACGGGACGCCGACGCAAATCTGCACCTGCTCCAGCGCCTTCTTGTTGCGCAGAATGATGCGGGAGTTGATCTTCGGTGGCGTGTCGTGCCAGCCGTTGGAGCCGGCCGGCAACTGCTGGAAGCGCTGCCGCAGCAAGTCAACAAACTCATGGTGATTGAGGTTTCCAGCAGCCGAGATGATCAGGTTGCCGGGAGAAAACTTTCCGCCGTAATAACTCCATATGGCATCCTGATCGAAGCGGCGGACAGTTTCTTTCGTGCCCAGGATCGGCTTGCCTAATGGATGTCCTTTGAAGAAGTTCTGGGTAAAAATCTCGTGGACCAGGTAATCGGGACTGTCCTCGTCCATCTTGATCTCTTCCAGAATCACCCCGCGCTCACGGGCGATCTCCTTCACGTCGAAGATTGGGTGCAGCACCATGTCGCTGAGAATATCGACAGCTACCGGCAAATGTTCATCTAAAACCTTAACATTGAAGCAGATGGTTTCCTTGCCCGTGAAAGCGTCCATATTGCCGCCGATGGAATCCACCTGGCGGGCAATGTCCTCCGCCGAACGGCTGCTGGTGCCCTTGAACACCATGTGCTCGACAAAATGGGAGATGCCGTTGACGTTGGGATCTTCGTGACGCGAGCCGGACTTCACCCAGATGCCCATCGAGACCGAGCGAATGTGGTCCATCTGCTCGGTGAGGATGGTGAGCCCGTTGGGGAGCACCTCGCGTTGAATGTTGCGCAATTCTTCAACCATAATTACTGCTCCAAGCTACCTGATCGTCGCGGACCCTGGTGAAGATGGTACGTCCTGACACGGCCTTGGCGCATCTACAGCCTGGGGACCGCAGGATAAAATGCGTACGCTGAAACGTAATGACTAACCACCCGAAGCGACGTCGGGCAACCGGGAATCTAACTAGCATATTGGATGCATGAGCGAGCCACAAAATACCGAACTTTTAGGCCTTTGTCTTCAAGAGCTTACGGACGTTGTTGACAGGCTTGGAGAGGCGCCCTACCGCGCCCGCCAGCTATTTGACGGCCTGTACCGGCAAAGGTGGTCAGGCTGGGAAGACTTCACGACGTTGCCGATGGGCCTTCGCCGGAAGTTGAACGAGTCCGGCTTCGCGATTGGTCCGCCACATATTGAGAAAAAGTTTGTTTCGAGCGATGGCACCGTGCGTTATCTGCTGGGCTTTGCCGATGGGCAGAGCGTGGAGACGGTGTGGATGCCGGAAGGCGATGGCGGCGAGGCCGGCGATGGTTCGCAAAGCGGAGATGAAGAACTGGAGGATAAGAAGGGACGGCAACGCGCCACCATCTGTATCTCCAGCCAGGTGGGCTGCGCCGTGGATTGCGCTTTCTGTATGACCGCCCTGCTGGGGCTGCGCCGCAATCTGACCGCCGGTGAAATTGTCGGCCAGGTCCTGGCGGTGCTCAGCGATCAGCAGGTCGACCTGGAGCGCTACCGCTTGAACCTGGTTTTCATGGGACAGGGCGAGCCGTTCCTGAACTACGGCAACTTTATGCGGGCGGTGCGACTACTGGTGGAGGGCGTGGGAATTTCCGAGTCGCGCATGACGGTGTCGACATCGGGGATCGTGCCGCGCATTGCCGACTTCGGCGCCGAGGCGGTGCGCCCGAAGCTGGCCGTATCGCTCAACGCCCCCAGTGAAGAACTGCGCACTCGGATCATGCCGATCACGAAAAAGTGGACGATCGAGAAGCTGATGGCCGCGTTGCGCGAGTTCCCTCTTCGCAATCGCGAGCGCCTGACCTTCGAGTACGTTCTGCTGGGCGGAATCAACGATGATGTGCAGCACGCTCGCGAAGTGGTGGACTTGATTCGCGGTCTGCGCGCTAAAGTAAATCTGATCGCGCTGAACCCAGGGCCCGAGATCCCGTTCGCAATGCCGTCGGATGAGCGAGTGCTGGCGTTTCAGAGTGTGCTTACACGGGCGGGCATTCCAGCGTTCATTCGCCGACCGCGAGGGCGTGATATCTATGCCGCCTGCGGCCAACTCAAGCACACAACCGAGCTGGTGCAACTTAATCCCTAGGCGTTTTGCTGGTGCTGCGCCCCGTGGAGCAATACTGCGACCGCCTTGGTGGCATCACATCCGGGGACGGTTGAGTCACAGAAGTGTAAACTGCGGAAGCCGCAGCGCCTTCTGGTCGAAGGTGAAGGTATGCGAACAGTCCGCTTTGGCGCCGAGGGAGGCAATGAGCGCATCCGCGAATGAGCCCCATTTCTCTTTGAGGGCGATCATGGCGTAGAAGACCTCCTCTTCGCTTTCCACGACGAGGACGTCGGCCTGAAGCACCCGCTCGATGGCGGCGGCGATTTCATGGTCGGTGAGGCGGTAGGCGCGCTCCAGCACCCATGCAGTCTCAACCATGGCTACGACGCTGATGAAACCGGGGTTTCGTTGCGTCAGGCGCCTTTCGATGAGTGCGGTCGCCTTCGGCGATTGCACGGGGTCATCTTGGGCAAGGTAGCGGACCAGGATGTTGGTGTCGAGCCCGATCATCTTCGCCGCGCGCGCCGGCGGGATCCGACGGCACCGGCAGCGGCGGCTTCGCGCATCTCCTCAATGGTGACTGGGGTAACTGGCGCCCGCAGAGACTTCAGCATGCCGCGCAACGCGGAAACCGGAACTTTGGGCAAGAGAACTACGGTGCCGTCGGGATGCACAAAGAACTTGACTCGGTCGCCGCACTTCAAATGGAGATGATCGCGGACGGCCTTTGGAATCGTAGCTTGGCCTTTGCTAGTGATTGCAGATTCCATGGTACCTCCATTACTTATGTAAGAAAGTAATACATATTTGTATCGCGCGTCAATTGCCCTATCTTGCCGCCGAAGCGAACGTATACGCCGCCGGGTCCGAGGTGAGCACCGAGCCATCCCGGCCGCGTTCCGCAGCGCGTGCTTCGGTTTTGGCCGTGTTAGTATCGAAGGCAAAACAGAATGTTCGGCCACGCTAACCCGGTTGATATTTTTTTTCAGATCATCGTGCTGCTGTTCGCCATTTGCGTGCATGAGTCGGCGCACGCCTGGATGGCCAACCGGCTGGGCGATCCCACGGCCAAGATGCTGGGGCGGGTTTCGCTGAATCCGCTGGTGCACATCGATCCCTTTGGCACCATCATCATGCCGCTGATCCTTATCGTGCTGGGATTTCCGCCCTTCGGCTGGGCCAAGCCAACGCCGGTGGACACGCGCAACTTCAAGCACCTGGTGAAGGATGACATTATGACTTCGGTCGCGGGGCCGGTCAGCAACTTCATCACGGCGTTTCTGGCAGTCATTGCGCTGGCCATAATCTGGCATGGCTCGGGCGCTGCCATCGGCAGCCAGACTCGCAGTGCCGACATTGCTACGCCGCTGGCCAAGCTGTTTTACGATGCGATGTATATCAACGTGATTCTGGCGGTCTTCAACCTGATCCCTCTGCCGCCGCTGGATGGCAGCCATGTGATCCGCCACTACCTTTCTTATAACGCGTTGCGCGTATATGACCGGATGGGCTACGCCGGCCTGATCGTGATTATGTTCATTCTGCCGATGCTGGGAATCTCGATTATCGGGGCAATCATCGCGCCTTTCATGGCGTTCTACGAGATACTGCTTGCGCTATTTCTGGGTCTACGATGACGGATAGCAAACCCATTTCGAAGGGCCGCATCCTGAGCGGCATGCGGCCAACCGGCAAGCTGCACCTGGGCAATTACGTTGGGGCGCTGCGCAACTGGGTTGGTTTGCAAGACGACTACGAATGTTTTTTCTTCATCGCGGACTGGCACGCGCTGACGACCGACTACGCCGATACGCGCAGCATCAAGCAGAACTCGCTGGAGGTCATCCTCGACTATCTCGCGGCGGGACTCGACCCCGAACGCAGCACCCTGTTCATCCAGTCGCATGTGCCACAGCACGCCGAGCTGCACCTGCTGTTCAGCATGATTACTCCGCTGGGCTGGCTGGAGCGCGTGCCCAGCTATAAGGAGCAGCGCGAGAACCTCAAAGACAAGGATCTGGGGACCTATGGCTTCCTTGGCTATCCGCTATTGCAGGCTGCGGACATACTGATTTACAAGGCCGACTTCGTGCCCGTGGGCGAAGACCAGGTGCCGCACGTGGAGCTGACGCGCGAAGTCGCGCGCCGCTTCAACGCCTTCTACCCGCTTCGACGCTGGGCGGGCTCCGGGTTCACACCTGAAGAGGCGAAGCGCCACATATATGTTTTCCCCGAGGCGAAACCGCTGTTGACCCCGACGCCGAAGCTGCCCGGCACCGATGGCCGCAAGATGTCGAAGTCGTACGGCAACACGCTGCTGATGAGCGAGCCTGAGCCGTCGCTGCGGCAGAAGTTGAAAACCATGGTCACTGATCCAGCGCGCATCCGGCGCAGCGACCCCGGCGATCCCGACAAATGTCCCGTGGGCGATCTGCATAAAATCTTCAGCAGCTCCGAGACCATGGCGAAAGTGTACGAAGGCTGCCGGAGTGCGGGCATCGGCTGCATCGAGTGCAAAGGATGGGCCGCAGACAGTTTGTGGCGCGTGCTTGGGCCGATGCAGGAACGGCGCCAGAAGTACGAGGCGAATCCCAGGCTGGCATGGGACATTTTGGAAGCGGGATCGGCGAAGGCGCGCGGGGTTGCGGAGGCAACGATGGTGGAAGCTCGCGACGCGGCGAATTTGTCGCATGAATATGACTGACGACCGACAATCCGCTCCTGCCGAAAACGGCGCTGCGCCGCACGTCATGCAACGCAAGGACGCGAACGAGTCGCCGTTCTCCGTCATCGTCGGTCAAGTATACGAAGGACCGCTCGACCTGCTGCTCGACCTGATTCGCAAGCAGGACATCGACATCTACGACATTCCGATCGCGAAGATCACCGAGCAGTACCTGAAATATGTCGAGACGATAAAGCAGTTCGACGTGGACGTTGCGGCTGAGTTCATTTACACCGCATCGCTGCTGATCCATATAAAGTCGAAGATGCTGCTGCCGCGCGATCCTGCCGGGCCTGCCGCGGAGGACGATCCACGATTGGAGTTGGTCAATCGCCTGCTGGAGCATGAGCGCTTTAAGACGGCGGCGCAGATGCTGTTGCAGAAGCAGCAGATCGAAGAGGCGGTGTGGTCGAATCCGGCGCTCCAGGAATTCCGCGATGCCGAAGGCACTGAGCCGGAGATGGTCGCCGATGTGGTCGATCTGGTGAAGACGTTTCAGCAGATTCTGGACCGCGCGCGCAAGCGGCCTTCGTTCGATGTGGACGAGGAAGCTGTCACCGTTTCGCAGATGATCGACTTTGTCCGGCGGCGGCTGGCGCTGGAAGACCGTCCGGTCAGGCTGAAGCAACTGTTGCGCAGCTTGCGGTCGCGCTCAGCGCTGGTGTGCGCGTTCCTGGCCATCCTGGAACTGATACGCTTGCAGGCAGTGCTGGCGCGGCAGGACAACCTGTTCGGCGAGATTGTGCTGAAGAAGCACACCAACTTCGATGCGCTGATGGCGGAGAGCCCGCCGGTGAACGATGATTGGCGGTGAAGCGGTTGTCGGTTGTCAGTTTATACGGGGTGCAGGGCATTAAACTCGAGCGCTGATCCTAATCAGAGTTATGTGTTGATTGGCAGCAATGCCCCACCGGTCAGGCGCAAGGAGTGGGGTAGCAGAGACCGAGTCCTGCGAAGCAGGACGGAATAAGATAGCCCAGCGCTTCAGCGCTGGGTCGGCTGAATACGTGAGCCGAGTCCCGTAGGGACGGCACAAAACGTGTACCGTGCCTACGGCACTTGGATCATGAAGAATATCGTTCCCAGCGCTGAAGC
>JBEKQY010000198.1:0-9182 GCA_049519235.1 Candidatus Korobacteraceae bacterium
GTTTAGGGTGGGAGAAGACTACTGAGATCGGCGCCAAACAAGCCGCGCAGCGGCGGCATGAAGTTAGCCCGGCGCGTAAGCGCCGGGTGGAGTGGGAAATTGAGCCGAGCCGCGGAGCGGCGACACGGTTCTCACGCAAACACTGAAGTCGTGCCCTGATACAAAGCATTCCAAAGCCGACTTTTTCAGCGGCCTGTAAAGTCGTGCCCTGACACAAAACCATTCGCAAAACGAATTTTTCCGCAGCCTGTGGAAGCCGTGCCCTTTCAAAACAGGGTCGATTTTGTCGACGACCTTGCGGGATGCCATACTGGGTCGGTTCGACAAAAGGTATAAAGTGTTGTCTGAGTTTTGGAGATGCTTGTGACACATTCATTCGTCTGTCGTCGAGGCGCTACGGCGCTTTTCGCAGTCCTTTGCACTGCTCTGACCACTGCGGTGTATGCCCAGGACTCAGCTGGCCCGCAGCCTGCGCCGCTGCCTCCGCCCATCGCCGCGCCGGCTGACACGCCTTATCCCGGCACGATCTCGCTGGCCGTCGATGCTACCAACATCAACGATCGTGTGCTGAATGTACGGGAGACGATTCCCGTCAAAGCCGGCGAAATTACGCTGCTTTACCCCGAGTGGCTTCCCGGGGCGCACTCGCCGGCGATCCCGGTAACGAACATGGCCGCGCTTATAGTCACGGCGAATGGCAAACGCGTCGCCTGGGTGCGCGATCGGGTGAATATGTACGCCTTCCACATCGACGTGCCGCAGGGGGTAACCACCCTCGATATCAATTTTCAGTATCTCGCTCCGCTGGATCCAAAACGAGGCCGTATCTCGTCCAAGTTCGCCAACGTTACCTGGGACAGCGTGCTTCTTTATCCGGCGGGACACTTTTCGCGGGACATTGAATTTGCTCCTGCGGTTCGTTTGCCGGAGGGCTGGAAATTCGCTAGCGCGCTGGAGGCGAAATCGCAGGACGACAACCTGGTTCAGTTTAAAGAGACTACGCTGAACACGCTGGTCGATTCGCCGCTCTACGCCGGTGTTAACTATAAGCGCGTGGACCTGTCCACCGGGCCGGACAATCGAGTGTACCTGGATCTTTTTGCCGACGAGCCTGCCGATCTCGAGATCACGCCGGAAGAGCTGCAATACCACAAGAACCTGGTGATCGAAGCGCAGAAGCTCTTCAACTCCCATCACTACGATCACTACGACTTTCTGTTTTCAGTCAGCGACACGGTCGGCGGCAAAGGCCTGGAACACCATCAGTCCAGCGAGGATGGTTCGCCTAACAACTACTTTACGGACTGGGCCGCGGGGGTTGGCGGTCGCGCACTGCTGCCCCACGAATACACCCATTCGTGGAACGGCAAGTTTCGCCGGCCAGCCGACTTGTGGACACCCAACTTCAACGTGCCGATGCAGAACGACCTGCTATGGGTTTATGAGGGCTTGACGGATTATTACGGCAACGTTCTGACGGCGCGTTCCGGAATGCGAACGCCCGAGCAGGCACGCGACGTGTTCGCGCAGATCGCTGCCAACTTTGAGAGCAGCCCGGGACGCACTTGGCGCTCCCTGGTGGACACCACCAATCAGCCCATCATTTCGTCTCGCTTCGGCACGCCGGAGAGCTGGCCAAGCTGGCAGCGTTCGTACGACTACTATCCGGAGGCGGACCTCATCTGGCTCGATGCCGACACCAAAATTCGCGAGCTGAGCGGCGGGAAGAAGTCGCTTGACGATTTCGCCAAGCTCTTTTATGGGATCGATAACGGGAGCTACATCACCAAGACCTATACCTTTGACGACTTGGTTGCAGCATTGAATACCGTGCAGCCGTACGATTGGGCGGGATTCTTGCGGACGCGGGTTTACGATCTGGCGCCGCAGACTCCGGAGAACGGGTTTACCCAAGGCGGTTATCGGCTGGTCTACAACGACAGCCAGCCGGAGTGGATGAAACACCAAGGCAGCTCTCGCGGAACCAGCTTTGCTACTTCACTGGGGTTCGCGATTGACAAAGAAAGCAAATTGGACAACGTTTGGTGGAATAGTCTGGCCTTCAAGGCAGGCATCACGCCGGACATGCAACTGGAAGCCGTCAACGACCAGAAGTTCAGCGCTGAGAAGCTGCGCGAAGCCATCCTCGCGGCGGAGAAAAGCAAGCAGCCGATTAAGCTTCTGCTGAAGCGCGAAGACGAGTTCGTCACGGTAATGCTGGATTACCACGGCGGGATGCGATACCCGCATTTGGAGAGAGTCGAGGGAACGCCTGATCGGCTGGATGCAATACTGGCGCCGGCGAAATAGATAGCACGCGAGACGGACAAAGACTGGGTAGAGCCAGCCTTCAGGCTGGCGTCCCAGGCAACCCACTTTAATAAGGCTTGGGCCGCTGCGGTCATTGGAAATGACCGCAGCGGCCCAAGCGATTTCGTTTATCCGCCAGCGAACGCGGCGCTTAAGCGGCTGCTACGAAACTCATGAAACGCTCCGACTGAATGTCGATCCGTTCCACTTATCATTCGGATTGATTGCTATATCGGCCATTGTTTCCCAGTTCAACACTCGTTTAGATGCTATTAGCGATCATTTGTTCCGCCGCTTCACGCTGACATCGAGTTTCGTAACAGCCTCTTAAGCGCCGCTCTACCCTTACTCGCCGGACTACACCAATTCTGAAGCTGCTTTAGACAACCTTGGCAAAGATGATAACCAGGGTGAACAGCACCAGCGACTCAATGAAGGCCAAGCCGAGAATCAGCGCGAGCTGAATCGCCGGACGCGCGGCTGGATTGCGGGCCATGGCTTCGCAAGCCGCCGCCCCGACGCGGCCCTGTCCGAGTCCGGCCAAGCCCGCCGCAATGGCGATGCCGAAGCCGGCTGCGATGGCCACATAGTTAAGGTGCGTTGTAGCAGCGGCATTCGCCTCCTGCGCATACGCCGGCATGGCCATCATCAAGAGGGCCATCGGCGCAAAGACAATCATCATCATTTTCCGCATTGTTCTTTCTCCTTATGAATTGCCGCCAGTGGGTGGTTGACGTTCACCGAGCTGACGCCCTCACGCTGACAGCGTTATAGCAACTAGCATTAACAACTATTCCCAGACATTTCCTGACAATCCCCACCTTAGCTCAGAGCCTGCGCGATGCGGCATTGAAGCTGCGCCCTCCTACCGGCCGGTTGCGATTACATCCTTGCCGCCGTGCCGGGTGACTCACTCAACCGCAACCTTCGTACCCTTCTGGCCCTGGTTTGACAAGTGCTCAATACGCTCGTCAAGCACCTGGCGGATCGCCTTCAGGAACTCGACGCGCGAGTTGGCCAAGTGCTTTCGGACAGCCGGCGAAATCCCCAGGCATTTCTGCACGGTGTCTACAATCTCGAGGCACGGGCAGCGCTCATAAACGACTTGCTCGCTTGTGGTTGACTGGCTTCCCTCTGGCTTGTTCATGGTGTCTCCTTCATTTCGACGGTCAGGACCTTGCTCTCCAGCCGCGCCCGCGACGGCATCAGGGCTGCCATCGATCGCGGCAGCCCGATATGACGGCGGAAGGTGCCGATCTGCACCACCAGTTCGTCGCCTTTCTTGAACAACTCGATCTCACCCTTGGTTGCGAAAGGCAGCAGAACCCGAATCTCATACAGACCGTCCTGCTTGCCAAAGCTGTAAGGCTTCTCGGTGCGAGTCACGGCTGACGGATCTTCGTCCTCAGCATACAGCACTCGCGCCAGATCCTCCAGCCGCTGCTTACCCAGGACCTCATGCGCAAACAGCGGCACCTTCTTGACCGGTACTGGCGCAAAATAGTCCTCGATCTCCTGCACGATCGTGTCTTGTGACGAGTGCCACTCATTGAACCAAGTGTCCATAACTTCGGCCGGAAGCAGACGGTTGATAATGACGGTGTCCACCGTGAGCCCATGCAGAGAGAAGTACACAAACGCCCGCTGCGTCTCGCGCAGCACCATCTTCTCAGCGTTGGTGACGAGCCGCACGCTGGTGATCTGCGGGTCTTCCATGATGTCGTCCACACCTTCCAGCTTCTCGAACAGGTCGCGAATGTTGCCGAAGTAGGTGTCGGGCGGCAGCTCGAACGGCGCAACCCGGTTGGCGATGGGCCGCACCGCCTTCAGAAGATTCCGCTGGAAGGGGAAAATGTGCTTCATGTACCAGTCGAGCGTGGTCGGCATGGAGATGAAGCGCATCGACTCCGCGGTGGGCGCGGCATCGAGCACGATGACATCGTAGCGCTGCTCGCGCCGGTACTGATTGATGTACATCATCGCGCTCAGCTCTTCCATGCCGGGCAGGATGGCGAGCTCTTCCGCCTCGACGCCGCTGATCCCTGTGGTGCGCAGCACCGAGCTAACATACGAAGAAATCTCCTGCCAATGGCGCTTGATCTCTCTTTGGATGTTCAGCTCCTGAATCGAAAGCAGATCGTTGATCGGCAGCGGGTCCGAGGTTGTGACATGGAACAGGGCGGTGTCGAGGTCGAAGGCGTCGGCCAGGCTGTGTGCCGGATCGATGCTCATCACCAGCGTGCGATAGTTCAGTTGCGCCAGTTTCACGCCCGTGGCGGCGGCCAGGCTGGTCTTGCCCACGCCGCCTTTTCCGCTGAACAGCAAGATCCTCATAACTTCATTCTAGAACGGCGGCGTTGCACGGTCGTGAATATGCGCCCACCCTGTCGCCAGAGTCGGGCGACAAGGGTGGGGCACCCAGCATCAGGCCGTCAGTACCGTTTTAGAAACTGTCCTCAATTGGAGGGCGCAGTTAGGACGGCACCAGATTCTCGATTGCGCCACAGGTAAATAGGCCATAATCTAAGAACAGGAACCCCATGGGAACTAATAGCCGATTAACGGCCTCTGAAATCAAACAGGCCGGGGCACATTACACTCCGCCAGACTTGGCTCGGTTTCTAGCCAAGAGTATCTGCGCTCAAATTCGAGTTGTTGATGGACATCCACTGCGGGTGTTGGATCCAGCTTGTGGCGATGGCGGGTTGCTGGAGGCATTGGCGATTGAACTGCCAGAGGAAACACGGCGACTGTGCACCCTGGTTGGAATGGAAAACGACCCCGATGCGCTGTCCGACGCCGAAGAGCGCCTCAAGCATCTTTCGGGTTGCTCGGGATTTGAGCTGATTGACGCTGACTTCTTGGATTGGACAAGCAACTTCCGGCAGTCGAGCCTCTTTGGACGCGGTAATTATCCGGAGAAATTCGATGTGGTGATTTCGAACCCTCCTTATGTTCGCACTCAGGTGATGGGTGCGGATAAGGCTCGAGAGTTGGCCGCAGAGTATGGGTTGACGGGTCGGATTGACCTATATCACGCATTCGCGCTGGCAATGGCTGATGTTCTGAAAGAGGATGGGGTTCTCGGGCTCCTCTGTTCTAATCGTTTCCTGTCAATCCAATCCGGTTCGAAGCTCCGCCACATGCTTTTAAACACGTTCCGGCTACACGATGTGTTTGATCTTGGCGATACGAAGTTGTTCTCAGCAGCAGTACTTCCTGCAATTGTGATTGGAACAAAGCAACAACCGTCCGGCGCAGATAATTGCAGTTTCACAAAGGTCTATGAGCTACACAGTCCTGTCGGCGAAAACCACGTCGGCTTCGACAACATAATTGCCGCGATTGAGGCCAAAGCGACGGGGCCGGTGCGGGTTCCGGGAGGCCTGTTTGAAATTGAGAGCGCCAATCTCGCGATTCCTGGAAGTTCATCGGAGCCATGGCGTCTGAGCTCTCCGACCCAGGAGGGCTGGCTTGGGGCTGTCTGGAAGAATGCTCCGCTTACGTTTGCTGATGTGGCGAAGGTCCACGTTGGGATTAAGACAACTGCAGACAATGTGTTCATCCGCTCGGACTGGGACGTGCTCAGCGCCGATATGCGACCGGAGCCGGAGCTGCTAAGGCCCCTCCTCTCGAACGACATTGCGGCACCGTGGTGGCCCACTCGGCCGGCGTCGGACCTACGTGTGCTCTATACGCATACCGTAGTGAACGGAAAGCGTGTCCCAATCGACTTGTGCAAATACCCGAAGGCTGCCCGATACCTGGAGAATCACCGGCAACAGCTCGAGGGGCGGAGTTACGTAATCGAGGCAGGACGGAAGTGGTACGAAATCTGGGTTCCGCAGAATCCGGCCGATTGGGCAAAGCCTAAGGTTGTATTCGCCGACATCAGCTCAACCCCGAAGTTCTACCTGGACCGCACCAGAGCCATTGTTGATGGAAACTGCTATTGGTTTACGGGGAAGGAGAAAACACTTTACCTGCTGTTGGCGGTGGCGAATTCATCGTTTATTCTTCGCTTCTACGATTCTGTATGTGGCAACAAGTTGTACGCGGGGCGTCGTAGGTTCATCACCCAATACGTGCAGCGTTTTCCTGTGCCCGATCCGGAGGCGAAGGTCTCAAGGAAAATCGTAGATGAGGTTCGAAGCCTTCTCAATCTGGACTCCGATTCGCCGGACGCCAGTCGTTCGATGCAGCAAATAGATGATCTAGTCTGGCAATCCTTTGGACTAGTCAAAGAAGTTCGCCGGTAGCGGGAGTTGTCGCTTCGCATTCACCACTTTGCCGGCGAACTTCTCGAATTCCTGGAAGAAGTGCTCGCCGGTGGAAACCACGACTTCTGTGAGCTTTATTACATCGGTGCCAACGAGTTCTCCATAAACTACTGCGTATCGAATGTCGCAATGATTTATTCCAGCTTCTTGCGCTGGGTCAGTTCCGTCAGGTGATACAAGGCCCAGGTCAATCGTCCTGGCAGTTTGGAGTTTCACCTCCAAGGCTTGAGACAGAATGTCCGGGTGCTGGCCTTTGTCCGCGTATTCCTTCAACCCGAGCACATCACAAACTGCTCTCTGAAGCCCAACACCCCTGTTCCGTTCTTGGTCCGTTCCGGGGTTCTCAATTGTCCTGCCAACGAGTGTCTTGAGGCGATTGTAAATCGCGGCGACGGTCAGAACCTGCGCTTTGTTGGGGCGATCGGTTGGTGAAATCTGCTTCAGGGTCGATGGAGCAAGTGAGTCACTTGGAGCCAGCTTTGCCCTAAAGTTCGGCGTGTCGTAGGCAGAAACGAGCTTCGATCCGGTCCCGCTCCTCTTTCGGCTGGCCTGGTATTTCCTCGTCAAGGTTCCAGTTCGATCGAGCTTCGCGATCGTTTCACCGGTAACGATCTTCACTGTCGTGATGATCCCCTTGGCATCACACCTGGCTATCACGTACCTGCGGGTCGGGGATACATCTTCGTTCCATATCTGTAGGTTGTTTGATTTCTGTACGTAGGTATTTGGGGCACTGGATATGAAAGAGCTGTGCAAACTGCTGACTTAAAGATCTTTGATCTCGTCCTGATCGGGTACGATCCGAGTTTCAATCCAATCAGCTTCGTGTTCAATATTTCGCGGAGTTCGTCTATATCTAGAAACAGATCGGCGCGCTCGTCGAGCCTGTCGTAAATCGAGAGCCCTGATTGGGCGATTGCGGCCAGCTTCGCTCTTAGTTCCCGACTTGGTTGCTTGCTCATACCAAAACAGTAAAGCCCTACGGCAAACCAATCAATGCGCTCAGAATCCAGGGAGTCAATGCTTTGTGCGAAAGCGCCTTGACGGAGGTTGAGTCATTCCCGTTCTGGGAAAGGAAATGCATTTTGGTGCCGTATTTGCTTGACCTGATTGTGGTGCATATGGATACTGGATGGGTAGGGCAGGGGACTTACGCTCCTGCCCTTTTGTGTTTGCGGAGGAACAGTTGCCAGAAGCCAATTGTCAGTTGTCGGTTGTCAGTTGTCAGTTGTCAGGACCGAATATTCGCAAAGTATTCAAAACAGGAGCCTTGCTAACCGAGCTAAGTCCAATGGACGGAATACCTTACGGAGCAGCTTGCAAAGTATTCAAAACACGGGAGTTGCAGTGCAGTCTAACTCCTTTGAGCCGAATACTTTGCAATTTCGCCTTTGTAAGTTAACTGTGGGAAAAGACTTTATTTTTTTTATTTTTTTCTTGACGGAGGTGTCTGTGAGGGTCTCGATGTGTGAGCACAGATCAGGGAGGAGAAAGGGCAGGGGATTGCGTGAAGGGTAGGGACGATCTAGATGTTAGCCGGCCCTTCGTCGCCGAAGACTCTGCGGAAGATTTTGTCCACGTTGCGCAGCGGTCGCCGCAAATCGAAGGCGTGCTCCAGCGTTTCGCGCTTCACCTTCGACGCGATTTCGGGATCGCTCATGATCAGCTCGCGAAAATTCAGATCGTCCTTCCAGGCGCGCATCGCGTTGGACTGCACCAGCCGGTACGCGTCCTCGCGCAACATCCCGGCCTCGACCAGATCGAGCAGCAATTGCCCGCTGAACACGAGCCCGCCGGTCGATTCCAGGTTCTTCATCATGCGCTGGGGATAGACCAGCAGCGTGTCAATGAGATTGGCGGTTTTGTGGAGCAGGTAGTCGACCAGAATGGTCGAGTCGGGCAAAATGATGCGCTCCACCGATGAATGCGAGATGTCGCGCTCGTGCCACAAGGCAACGTTCTCCAGCGCGGCCTGCGCATTGGCCCGCACCACGCGCGCCAGACCGCTGATCTGCTCGCAGGTCACCGGGTTGCGCTTGTGCGGCATCGCCGACGAGCCTTTCTGCTTCTCGCTGAAATATTCTTCCGCTTCGCGCACCTCGGTGCGTTGCAGGTGGCGAATTTCGGTGGCGAACTTGTCCAGCGTCGAGGCAATCACGGCCAGCGTGGCGGCGTAGAACGCGTGCCGGTCGCGCTGAATCACTTGCGACGAGACCGCTGCGACGTTCAGACCGAGCCGCGCGCAAATTGCTTCTTCGTATTCCGGCTCCAGGTGCGCCGCGTTGCCCACGGCGCCCGACAGCTTGCCGACGCGCATCTGTTCGGCGGCCATCGCAAAGCGCTCGATGTTGCGCTGCATCTCGGAGTACCAGTTCGCCAGCTTTAATCCGAAGGTAATCGGCTCGGCGTGAATGCCGTGGGTGCGGCCGATCATCGGCGCGTCCTTGAACTCCCACGCGCGCCGCTTCAGCACTTCGTGCAGCTTTTGCAGGTCTTCACGAATGATGGCCGACGCCTGCTTCACCAGCAACGCCTGCGCTGTGTCGACCACATCATTGGAGGTCAGGCCGTAATGCAGCCAGCGCGATTCAG
>JBEKQY010000199.1:0-7278 GCA_049519235.1 Candidatus Korobacteraceae bacterium
CATCGCCGGACCGTCGTTTCTCAAGCTGCAATGGCCGCTTCGCCGGCCCCCGTCTGCGCTGCTAGCCACCAGCGCCGAATCCGCCCGCAGAACGGTGCCGCTGCCCACCATATTCACTCCGGGGGCACCCACGCTGGCGCGTGCCGGAGTCATGCCCAAGCCTTCGCCGGCCAATTTGCGCCGCTTCGCCGAAACCCCCATCGCGCGCAAGGCCATCAACACCATCAAGGACCGCATCGCCGGCATGGCCTGGCGCATTCAGCCCCGTCGTGGCCGCTCGCCCGAAGAATCGCCATCGCGCGGCGATTTCGGCCCCGATGGCATGACCATGCTGCCCAGCGCCGCCGAGCGCATTGCCGCCCTCACCCTCAACTTCGAGCAGCCCAATCCCGAAGATTCCTTTCGCTCCTTCATCGAGCAGGTTTTGGAAGACGTGCTGGTCGGCGGCTTCGGCGCCATCGAGCTCGACCTCACCGGCGATTCCGCGCATCCGCTCACGCTGTGGCCCGTCGACGGCGCCAGCATCCGCATCCGCACCGACTGGGATGGCAATCCCGCCTCGCCGCATTATGTGCAACAGACGCTCCTCACCTTCGATCCGGAAAAAACCATCACCCTGGCCGACGAAGAGCTTTCCTACATTCGGCTCAACGCGCGCACCTACACGCCCTTCGGTCTCGGCAAGCTGGAGGTCGCCTTCGAAACCATTCACGAGTTTCTCTGCTCCCACCGTTTCGCCGCGCGCCTGGCCAGCAACAGCGTTGTGCAATACGCGCTCTGGCTGCAAAACCTCAGCCCGCAGCACCACGAGCGCCTCATCCGCTGGTGGCAGGATGAAATCGAAGGCACCGGCAAAGTGCCCATCCTCACCGTCGAAAACAAGCCCGAGGTGCTGCGCTTCGCCGGCGGCACCGACGCTGACCTCCGCCTGCAATGGCAGGAGTTCCTCATCCGCATGATCGCCGACGCTTTCGACCTGCCGCCCATGCTGCTCGGTCTGGAGCGCGACGTCAATCGCAACACAGCTACCACACAGTATGACGACGCCTTCCGCACCGCGGTCGTGCCGGTCGCGCGCCTCATCTCCGAACACCTCACCCGCGACGCCATCAGCAAGCGTCTCGGCTGGGACGATCTGGAGTTCGTCTTCACCGATGTGGACGCGCCTAACGAGCTCGAGCAGGCGCAGATCCAGCAGATCCTGCTCAGCTCCGGCGTCTTGACCGTCAACGAAGTCCGCCGTATGCGCGGCCTGCCTCCGCTGCCCGAGAAACAAGCCGGCCTCGCCGACATTCCGCCCCTGCAGTAGGCGGAAAGATACGGCTTCAGGTCTTGCCTGTCTTGAACAGATCGGTGGAAGAGCCGGCCTTCAGGCCGGCGTTCCGCGCTCCTCTCTATGATCTGTCATCCTGAGCGGAGGTTCGCGCCGCATTTGCAGCGAACCGGAGCCGAAGGACCCCTGTTATCCGCAACGCTATATCGCGCTCTTATGACTTGTCATCCCGAGCGTAGTGAGTCCTGTCGCGCAGCGACAGGACTCACGCAGCCGAGGGACCTGCTGTTCGCCCGCAGCCCGACAGTTTTCTTTCGCAAATCCATTGCGTGTGTTCAAACGCTTTGGCTAATTGCTAGTCGCTAGTTGCTAGTTGCTAGTTGCTAGTTGCTAATTGCTAATTGCTAACTGCTAATTGCTTCTTACGAGGAACCCCATGAACCTCCAACTCGAAGCCATGTCCGTCGCCATGCCCCACGTTGTGGGACATCCCAACCGTCTGCCCTTTCGCGGCGTTCTCACCCTGGTCGGGGTTGCTTCGCAGCGCTCGCCCAGCGGCGCCCGTGGACACCGCGTGATGCTCACCCGCGCCGCTACCGAAGCGGCATTGCCATCTTTGTTGGGCATGGCGCTGGACTACGCCCCGTCGCTCGAAGCTCACGATGCCCGCCGCAAAATCGGCATCATCACCCAGGCCGACATCGTGCCTATGCCACAGAGTAAGACATCGCACCATGCGGGTGCCCCACCCTTATCGCCGGGTTTTCGCGATAGAGTGGGATTTCAAAACCCGCTCGGCCAAATCGCCATCAGCGGCTATCTCTTCGCCCACAACTTCCCTGACGTGGTCGGCGAAATTCGCGCCCAGGCCGCCAGCCAGCTTGGCATGTCGTATGAAATCGCCAATGCCACCGTACCCAACCAGGAAGCATTCATTTGGACCATCACCGACTTCACCTTCACCGGCGCGGCCGTTCTCCGCCGCGACAAGGCCGCCTACCCTCAGACCTGGATCGCACTAGCCGCTAGCAATTAGCGGCTAGCAACTACCGCCAGTTCATCACTGCTTTAGCTAGTTGCTAATTGCTAGTCGCTAGTTGCTACCCGTTCCACATCCCACATTGTGAGAGGACACAACAACATGGACCCAGAAACAACTACTTCCGACACCCCAACTCTGGCCGGCCAACTGGCCCAGGCCACCCAATCCCTGGCGGACGCGCTGTCCAACTTGGATAGCCAATTCGCCTCCCTGCACGCCAAGATCGACCGCATCATCGCCGCGGTCGATGACGGCGACCTACAGGTCAACGCTCACGCCAACTGCAATCTCCACAACAAACTGGCCGAGCTGGAAAAAGCCAATCACGAACTCAAGGCGCAAAGCGCCACCGCTCGTCGCAAGACGCTCTCCCCCATGATCACGGCCTTGCTTGCCAAGCAAGGCGTCGACGGCGACACCCTGATCGAAACTCCGATCGTCGAGAAAGCTCTCGCCGGTCTCAGCATCGAGCAGCGCATCGCCGTCAAGGCCGAGCTCGCTCGTGCCGGCATCCTGGCCTGACCGGTTCGCCAGCCACTGCCAAAGCCAGATTTTCTAGCCACTATCGAGGAGACGGCCATCCCCTCGCCCACCGCGGCCAACGCCTTCGTCGATCCCCGCAACATCGTGCCCACCCTGGTCACGCCCACCCGCGTGGAACGTTGCGTCCCCCTGAAGTGTCTGGTCTCCCAGATCAACTACAACGTCTTCGATATGGAGGTTGGCGCACAGCAAGCCCAGTTCGCTTACCTGCAAGCCAAGGACTTGGCGGATTCCGTTGAAGGCCTGCTGCGTACCCACGACGTTGCCTTATGGAATGGTACCGACACTTCGCTGACCAATCCCACTACGCCGCAGTATTTCGGCGTGTGCGGACAAATCGTCGCCGGCGGCAACACTGCCACCATCGCCACTACTGCCAGTATTGTGGATGGCCTGAAGGGCATCATCGCCCAGATGGTTGCCAACAGCGGCTTCGAGGTGCGGCCCACCGCCATCTATTCCAACCCGGTGCTGCTCGACCTGATCGACCGCGAGATGAAGGCGGAGTTCAACGTCGTGCTCTCCACCACCGAGGTCGCTGGCGGCCTCACCGTCAAGACGCTCTCCACCCAGGCCGGCAATCTCCCGCTCATTCCCGATTGGTCGCTGCCCTACACCGGCACGCCCGGCAGCGGCAGTGCGCAATTGCCCGTCTACATCGTCACCGAAGACCTCATCGAGTATCACTGGCTCACCAGCCCCACGCCACGCGTCTTCCAGCTCGGCACCCCGAGCTCGTTGACCTCGCAGATGGTGGTGGTGAAGTTCGGCGCTCCCGTGGTCAAGGGCGCCAGTTACGCACACTATCAGGTGATCGTCGACCGGTAATCGCTGTCGCGTGGTTCGGCTCTGCCGCGGCCAGGTTGCCACCGATCCCTGTTCCGCCGCAGCGCTGGATGCCCCATTCCTGTCATCCCGAGCGAGCGAAGCGAGTCGAGGGACCTGCTTTTCTCCTTGTTTGGCCAGGGTGGGGCAGTCCGCGTCAATCTGCCGTTCTTCATCGCCGGTGTGCGATGCGAAGGAACGAAACATTTCGTCCCTTCTTCGGGCAGTGGTTTTGCAGCCAGTGTGTCTGGGCGCGCAATAGGCGCGTATCGCTGGCTGCCCTTCCACTGCCCTTCCACTGCCCTTTTTTCCCCGCCGCCAACTGCGGCCATGACTGGACTTCTATGAACTACTTAGCCGATTCCGAATATCAAACTTATGGACTGGAGCCGGACACGCCTGAATCCTGGGTTTCCGCCGCCTGTGCCATCGTGAATTCTTATTGCAACCGCCCGACCCTTTGGCTGTCTGAGTTCACCGAGCGCGTCCGCCTGGTTCCCGGTCGCAATGTTCTTCGGCTTACCTATCTGCCGTTGACCATCCCCGCCGGCACCAGTTCACCTCTGACCTCGGGCCGCGCCCGTTATGGCGTGCCGCGCCGTGGCGATGATCTCACAATGTGGGAGATGGCCACCGAATTTGCCATGGCCTTTGGACTTCCCGGCACCTGGATCGATCTCGACGTCAGCAACTTCGACTACTTTGCCGACACCGGCGAAGTTTCCTGGCTGCCCAATCCGCTCGGCATGTACTTCGACGAGATGGAACTGGTCTACAACGCCGGCTTCACCACCATTCCCGATCCCGTGAAGTTCGCCTGCGTGCAGCTTGTCCGCAACGCCCAGGCAACGCCCGCCCTCAACGTCCGCGAGGGCACTTTGAACGCCATGCACTTCGCTTATTTCGCCGACACGCTGCTCGATTCCACCGTGCAAACCATGCTCGCGCCCTACATCGCGCAGAAGGTGGCCTGATATGTCCGACGGCCAATCCGACATCATTCCCGGCCCCGCCTGCGCCATCCGGCGCTTCGCCAACGCTTTGCTGCGCTCCGGTGGCCACACCCAGGTCACGGTGCGCATTTCTGATCCTTCCACTGGCGATACCAGCAGCCAGCTCGGGCTCGAACCTCCCACAGCCGAGGACTTGCAGATTTCGCCCGCTTTGGTGAAAGCCCTAGAGCCCACCGAAGACGGCAAGCGGCGCATTGAGGCGGTAATCAGCGCCACCTCGCTCAAGGCCATTGCCAAGAATTACGGCATCCAGGACATCGCCGCCTGGCTGCTGGTCGCCCAGGGCATCCTGTACTACGGCAACCTCATGCGCATCGATACTGTCACTGTCGATCGCTTCCTCGGCGCTGACTGCCTCTATCACCTTACTGCCACAGAGTAGGACAGACATTATGCAACCAACCAAAGACAGTTTTTACATCGCGCTGCGCAACCGTCTGGTCGTCTTCGATCCCAACCGCACCATAACGCTCGACGGCGCTACGCGTCCGGCCATCGCCGTGATCGAAAATGAACCGCCCACCGGCGCGCCGCCTCTGTGCGACACCTTTTACCTGCGCTGGGGAAACGCTCGTCCCACCTCGCTCTCCGTGGGCACGCTGATGGCGATGGATTGCGCCATCTCCTATTGCACCAAGGGCTCGGTGCAGAACGCCAATCTGGATCGCGGCCGCGATCTGGCCAGCCTCGACACTGATCTGCTGGCCATCTGCGCCCCTCCGCAAACCCCCAAGTGCGACTACAGCACCGGCTCGCCGGTCTCGCTCGGCTCCACCATCTTCTGGACCAAGCCGCTCCTGAACGCCGCCAAAAGCACCCCCCCGTATGTGGGACGTGACGTTACCGTCACCGTGTTCTTCTATCCTGAGGTGATCCAGTCATGAGCTCGAACTCTTACGCTAAGCGCTCGCAGATGGCGCCCGCAGCCCGCGCCGTCCGTGCCTACGCCGCTCCTATCAACCGCATCAGCGAAATCATTGCTGCTTTCGATCCTGCCTCGCAAGGCCAGTTCGATCTCGACTCGCCGCCCACTCCCTGGATCGATCTTGGCTGGGTAGAAAACTTCCAGCGCACTGCCGCCACGAAGTATGACGCTCTGCGCACTGGCCCCGCTGCCAACATCACCATCCAGTACCGCATGACGCCCGAGGCTCGCGTGGAATTCGATCTGCTTTCCTGGGGCAAGCTGCAGTTGGCGCTTTCCGGCGGCACCCAGCAGATGAATGTGCTCGCCGAGCAGCCCGGACTTCCGCCGCAGCCTTCCGGCGGCATGGCGCTTCCCGCCTCGCCGGTGCAAAGCCGCTCCACCTACACCCAGATCGTGCTCACCAGCGATCAGCTCGCCGACTACAACGTTGGCGACATCGTTGCCGTCGATGTCGATTACAGCGGGCAGACCGGCTATCTCGGCTCCGGCGCGCCCGGCGCCTATCTTGCTTCGCCCTTGAACGGGCAGACGTATGTGGACTACGTTCGCCGCGTTACCTTCAACGTCTCCCGTGTCTGTGCGATCACGTCGTCGGCCTTGCAACTGGCCGAACCCCTCATCGCCCAGCCTGTCATGGGCATGGGCGTGCAAAAAGTCGTCGCCTTCCTCGATCGCGAAGGCAGCAGCTTTTTTCAGGAGTGGTCTGGTCTGTTCGTCGTCGGGCCCGACAGCGGCGGCCGCGCCTGCTTCTACTATCCCCGGCTCCAGCCCGCGGCCGGCGCATCGGAAACGCGCCAGGAGTTTGCCGCGCCGCTCTTCAGTCATCGCCTGCACGTGGGCCTGCGCGCTCTGCCCACCACCGACACCAACGACAACGAGACCGTGCTGTGCTATCGCAGCTACTTCCCAGCTCCCACTGCCGCGGTGTAGAGCGCGCTGTAACGCATCGGCCCGGCGAACTTTAGTTTGTCATCCTGAGCGAAGGTTCGCGCCGCTTTTGAAGGGGCGCACCTTTAGAGCCTGCCCTGAGCTTGCCGAAAAGTGCGCCGTTGCAAGCCATTTATTGTTGTCATCCCGAGCGGAGCGTCCGCGCGCTTTTTCCAACCCGCTTCGTTTGCGGGTTGGGCGGACGCGCAGTCGAGGGATCTGCTGTTGCGACTTTTTCAGCGGCCTCTTTAGTCCGCGAAGGACCGCTTTTCCTCCGGGTCTCGCCGGAATGCACTGTTTAGCCCCTCGCGTTTAGTCCTACAAGGTGAGATATGCAAGAATCTCCCACTATGTGGGACATCAAGGGCTCACTATCGGAGTCTTCCCCATGAACCTTCTTATCGACAACAACGACGGCCTCGGCCAGCAGGACTACACCTCCTGCATCGACACCGATCACCTGCCCAAGATCACGCGCAAGCTCAACGCGCCGGCCACCATGATCGCGGCCCTGGTCTCCGCCGACTTGAACTTCCATGTCCCTGTCAACGGCGCGCGTGTGGTCCTCGCGCGCAGTGACGGCTGCACCCTGTTCACCGGCTATCTGGCCACGCCGCCCGAGTTGCAGTATCTCGGCTACGGACAACTGCCGGCCTGGCGCTACATTCTCGGCGCGATTGACGACTCTTGTCTCCTCGACCACAACGAGCTGCCCGCACGCACCGTC
>JBEKQY010000200.1:0-7269 GCA_049519235.1 Candidatus Korobacteraceae bacterium
TCCATCGACAGCTCGTCGGCCAACTTATACAAGTCATCGCGGCCGCCGCGGTCCGTCAGCAATTCCATGAAGCCGGCGATGCCTCCGGGCCGCGCATGAGGCAGCATCTGGAACTTGCTGCGCTCGCGTGCCTGGCTGCTCCCGGCAGCCACAGCAGCTTTGCCCGGCGCAGGAGGTTCTTCCTCCGGGCGGGTGAGGGTCTGGTAGATGTAATCGACGTAGGCGAGAAATCGCGGCGACTTGCGATCGCGATACTGCGGGATGTCGATTTCGAAATCGGAGCGGATGCGCGCCGGATTGCGGCCCAGCACGATTACGCGATCGGCCAGCAGCACCGCCTCCTCAATGTTGTGCGTGACCATGAAGATCGCCTTCGTCGGCATCTTCTTGCTGAGCCACAGCTCCAGCAGCTCAGAGCGCAGGTTCTCGGCGGTGAGCACATCGAGCGCGGAAAAAGGCTCGTCCATGAAGAGGACTTCGGGTTCGACCACCAGGGCGCGCGCGAAGCCCACGCGCTGCTTCATGCCGCCGGAAAGCTCTTTCGGGTAAGCCGTTTCGAAGCCGTCGAGGCCGACGGTGTCGATCATCTTCAGGGCGCGCTTGTGGCGTTCAATTGCGCCGGCGCCGCGGGCGACCAGCGGGGCTTCCACGTTTTCCAGCACCGTCAGCCAGGGAAAAAGCGCAAAGCTCTGGAAGACGATGGCTACGTTCGGGATTTGCCCATCCATCATCTTGCCGTGCCACAGCACGTGACCCGACGAAGGCTTCGACAAGCCAGTCAACATGCGCAGCAACGTGGATTTTCCCGAGCCCGACGGCCCCAGCAGCCCAACGATTTTCCCCGGACACACTTCCAGGTCGGTGGGAGCAATCACCTCAATGCGATTGCCGTCGGGCTGCGGATAGTATTTCTCAACCGCACGGGCTTGAATGATCGCCTCGGCCAACGTTTTCTCCTCTGGTCAGGTTAATTCAGTCTAGGTGGACTTGCAGCTGCCGACAACCGGCAAGACGGCGCGAGTTGTGAAAGGACCGTGAATATCGAACCGTGTGCCGCGGGTGGACACGCTCTTCTCGGCCCTTGGAACAAGTCCCCGGAAGAGGTTGGTTCGGGTAGTGCGGCGCTTCAGACCGGGGTCCCCGGCACGCGCCGCTTTTGCGCGTGTTGGGGTGGAGCGCCGCGTAATGCCTCAATTACGAAGCGGCCTTTAGGCCCTGAGGTACATGCCAGAAATCGAGGATAGGCACTAGATTAGCCGCTTCCGACGGAGTATCTCAGGGCTAAAGCCCTGTCTTTCAAACTGCTCTGGACGCTGGCCTGAAGGCCAGCACTACCCGAACCGCAACCCAGCTACTTTGTGGGCAGCGGGCTCACGTCGTCCAGCGCGAGGTTGACCTCCAACACGTTGACCCGTGGCTCTCCCAGAAATCCCCACTGGCGTCCCTGGGTGTGGCGGCGAATAATCTCCCTTACCTGCTCTTCGCCCAGGCCGCGTTGGTGCGCGATGCTCGGCACCTGAAACTCCGCCGCGGCGGGGGTGATGTCCGGATCGAGCCCTGAAGCCGACGTGGTCACCAGATCGATGGGAATTGGCTGTCCGGGATTCTCCTTCTGCAAGCTCGCCACGTCTCCATTCACCCGGTCGATCAACTTCTGGTTTGTCGGACCAAGGTTGCTTCCACCGGAATTCGCGGCATCATAGCCGTTGCCCGCCGCCGAAGGCCGCGAGTGCAAGTATCCCGGCCCGACGAAAGCCTGCCCGATGATCCTCGACCCGACAATTGCTCCCCGGCGGGAGATAAGTTGACCATTGGCGTTGTCATGGAACAGGCCCTGTGCCAGACCGGTAACCACCAGCGGGTAAATGATTCCCAGCAGCACCGTCGTCACCAGGGTCATCAGGATTGCGATTTTCAGATTTTGCTTCATGGCGTCCTCTTACAAACCTTGTTCACCACAGAGACACAGAGACACAGAGACACAGAGTTTTTTCTCTTTTTCTTCTTGATCCTTTTCTTCTTGATCTTCTTCCTCTGTGCCTCTGTGTCTCTGTGGTGAATAAATCTTCACGCGAGCCGCAGCCGTGTGATGATCATGTCGATCAACTTAATGCCGATGAAGGGCACAATAATGCCGCCCACTCCGTAAATCCACAAATTGCGGCGCAGCAGTGCCGCAGCGCCCATCGGTCTGTACCTCACGCCGCGCAGCGCCAGCGGAATCAGCGCGATGATGATCAGCGCGTTGAAGATCACGGCTGACAGGATCGCCGACTGCGGCGTCTGTAGGTGCATGACGTTCAGCGCATTCAGCACCGGGAACGTTCCGGCGAACATCGCCGGAATGATCGCGAAGTATTTGGCGACATCATTGGCGATGGAAAACGTGGTCAGCGAGCCGCGCGTCATCAGCAACTGCTTGCCGATAGCAACCACCTCGATCAGCTTGGTGGGATTGGAATCCAGATCGACCATGTTGCCGGCTTCCTTGGCGGCCTGCGTGCCGGTGTTCATAGCCACGCCCACGTCGGCTTGCGCCAGCGCCGGAGCGTCGTTGGTTCCGTCGCCCGTCATCGCAACCAGCTTGCCCTGCGCCTGCTCGCGCCGGATGAGGTCCATCTTGTCCTTGGGAGTTGCTTCCGCAAGAAAGTCGTCCACCCCCGCCTCGCGCGCAATTGCGGCGGCGGTAAGTGGATTGTCGCCGGTGATCATCACCGTCTTGATCCCGATGGCCCGCAGTTGATCGAAGCGCTCGCGCATGCCACCCTTCACAATGTCCTTCAGGTGAATCACGCCCAGCGCGCGTCCCATCTCGGCGACGACCAGCGGCGTGCCCCCGGAGCGGGCAATCTGCTCAACATTGGCTTGCACCTCCGGCGGCATCGTCGAACCATTCAAAGCAAGGTACTTCGTGATCGCATCAACCGCGCCCTTGCGAATCTGGTTGCCGTTCATGTTGACACCGGACATGCGGGTCTGCGCGGTGAAGGGAACGAATTCCATTTCGTGCGAGCTCAGCTCCCGGCCCCGCAGCCCGTATCGCTCCTTGGCCAGGACGACGATGGAGCGGCCTTCCGGCGTCTCGTCGGCCAGTGAGGAGAGCTGCGCGGCGTCCGCCATTTCGGCTTCGCTAACGCCAGGAGCGGGAATGAACTCCGACGCCTGGCGATTGCCCAGCGTGATGGTTCCGGTTTTGTCGAGCAGCAGCGTGTCCACGTCGCCCGCGGCCTCGACCGCGCGGCCTGACATGGCCAGCACGTTGTGCTGGATCAGGCGATCCATGCCCGCGATGCCGATAGCCGAGAGCAAGCCGCCGATGGTGGTTGGAATCAGGCATACCAGCAACGACACCAGCACAAACACCGTCTGCGGCGAGCCAGAGTAAATCGCAAACGGCTGCAACGTAACCACAGCCAGCAGGAAGATGATGGTCAAACCTGCAAGCAAGATGTTGAGCGCGATCTCGTTGGGCGTCTTCTGGCGCTCTGCGCCCTCGACCAAGGCGATCATGCGGTCGAGAAACGTCTCGCCTGGATTCGACGTCACCTTCACGCGAATCTGATCGGAGAGCACACGCGTGCCGCCGGTCACGGCGGAGCGATCGCCACCCGCTTCGCGAATCACCGGTGCAGACTCGCCCGTAATCGCGGACTCGTCGACCGAAGCGACGCCTTCGATGATCTCGCCATCGGAGGGCACGAACTCGCTGGCCGAAACAATGACCACGTCCCCCGCTCGCAAGTTCGAGCTGGGGACCTTCTCGAGCTCGCCGTTTTCGCGGACCCGGTTGGCAATGGTTTCCGAGCGCGCCTTGCGCAGAGTGTCGGCTTGCGCCTTGCCACGGCCCTCGGCCATGGCTTCCGCGAAGTTGGCAAACAGCACGGTGAACCACAGCCACAATGTGATCTGGAGATTGAAACCAAAATTCGTTTTATCGCCGAAAAGCAGCACCGTGGTGATTACGCTGCCGACTTCGACAACGAACATCACCGGATTGCCCATCATGTGACGAGGATCCAGCTTGACGAAGGAGTCCAGGATGGCACGCCAAACGATCTTGCCTTCCCAGATAGCTCTTTTGGAACTCTTGCTTGCCATGTCTATCGCCTTAGAATGTCTTACCCGCTGCCAGCAGCAGATGCTCAAGAATTGGACCCAGGCTCAGCGCCGGGAAAAAGGTCAACGCGCCCACGATGATGATCACCCCAATCAGCAATACCGAGAACAGCGGCGTGGTGACGGGAAATGTGCCCAGCGAAGGCGGAACATACTTCTTTTGCGCCAGATTGCCGGCGATTGCCAGCATGGGAATGATCATGAAAAACCGGCCAATCAGCATGTCAAATCCAATGCTGGTGTCGTACCAGGGCGTGTTGACCGTCAGCCCGCCAAAGGCGGAGCCGTTGTTGCCGGCGCCGGAAACGTAGGCGTACAGCATCTGGGTGAATCCGTGCGGCCCGGGATTGCTGATGCCCGAGGTGCCGAAGCCGTTCACCGACGAAACGCCCGTGAAGAGGAGAATCACCAGCGGAAAGATCAGCGCCACCAGCATCGCCATTTTCACGTCATACGCTTCGATCTTCTTGCCCAGGTATTCCGGCGTGCGGCCCACCATCAGCCCGGCAATAAAGACCGCCAGCACAACGTAGATCAGAATGCCGTACATGCCGGCGCCGACGCCGCCGAAGATCACCTCGCTCAGCATGATGTTGACCAGGGGAACCATGCCTCCCAAGGGCATAAAGGAGTCGTGCCAGCTATTGATGGCGCCGCAGCTTGCGTCCGTGGTCACGGTGGCGAATAGAGCTGAGTCCGAGATGCCAAAGCGGACCTCTTTGCCTTCCATGTTGCCGCCCGGCTGCAGCGCGGTAACCTGTTGATTCACGCCGTGCAGCAGAGGATTGCCGCCAGCTTCCGCCCAGTAGGCAACGGTGACTCCACAAAGAAACATAATCGCCATCGCCGCCCATACTGCCCAACCGTGGGCCTGTGATCCCGTCATGCGTCCTAAGGTGTAAGTCAATCCGGCACTGACCGCAAAGATGGCGAACAACTCGATCAGATTGGAGAGCGGAGTCGGATTTTCGAAGGGATGCGCGCTGTTGGCGTTGAAGAAGCCCCCGCCGTTGGTTCCCCACTCCTTGATGATCTCCTGCGATGCCACCGGCCCCTGCGCGATGGTCTGGGTGGTAACGGTATCCATTACCGGCTTGCCGTTGGCATCGACCGCGGGCTTGCCGTCAGGGTTCACATGCTGCACCGGTTGCGGCTCGACGAGTTTTACGGTGTCGTAAGGCTTCAGGTTCTGCACTACGCCTTGCGAGACCAGCAGCAACGCGCCGATCACAGAAACTGGCAGCAGGACCCATAGGCTGGCGCGGACCATATCAACCCAGAAGTTGCCGAGGGTCTGCATCTGCCGCCGTGCGATGCCGCGAATAAATGCAATCGCCAGAGCGATGCCGGTCGCAGCCGAAGCGAAGTTGTGATACGCCAGCCCGGCCATCTGGGTGAAGTAGCTCATGGTGGTTTCACCCGAGTAGGCCTGCCAGTTGGTATTGGTGGTGAACGAAGCTGCCGTGTTCCACGCCAGGTGCTCGGGCGTGACTCCGGCGAACTTCTGCGGATTGAACGGCAGATGGAGCTGCACGCGCTGGATCAGGTAGAGCAGCAGCATCGATACCACGCTGAACAGCAGCATGGCAGCGGCATACTCCGTCCAGCGCATCTCGTGATTTTCGTCCACGCCGGTCAGGCGATAGAGCAGGCGCTCCACCGGCCGCATGACTGGATCCAGGAACGTCCGCTCGCGGCTGAAGACCCGCGCCATGAAAACGCCCATCGGCTTGGTGACGGCGAGGATCAGCGCGAGGAAAATCGCAATTTGAAACCATCCATTGGCGGTCATGTCAGAACTTCTCCGGTCGCAGGAGCGCGTAGAAGAGATAAATCATCATCAGCGCGCAAACTACCAGCATGATGGTTGACTCGGTGTGCATTGGTCCCCCTTACTTAACGCGGTCGCAGAAGGTTACATACCCCAGCGCCAGCGCAAAGAAAGCAATCGTGATTGCAACGAATAGCAGGTCTTGCATTCTTGACTCCTAATGTCTTACTTATTACCGCGGCCCCGGTTTGCGGCCCGCTAACACTCAACCAGGAAAATTCCCAAAAACGCCAGGGTCAAGGCACAAACTACGAGAAAGACGGCATTTAGACCTTTCTTGCACACCACTGCGCGTCCGCCAACCCGGCAGTTGATTGGAGCACCCCGCTCGTAAGGGTCGGCTAAGAAGTTCGTAAGTTTTTCGTAAAGGCCAATTTGGTTTCGATTCGGGAAAGGGGCTGCGGCTACGCCTCCAAGTCCGATCAGCTTTCTAATCTACGAGTTGCGGGGCCGCGATGAAGCTCTCCAGCGCGGTCTGGCGAGCGCGCATCTCTGTTAGCTCCTCTTGGTTGAGCTTTTCGGCGCAGCCCGCCACTGTCCGCACTCCGTGCTCGACGAGTATCCGGCGGAAATCCGGATCGGGCGTCGAGGCGGCGATGTCACCGAAGGCTCGCAGCAACCGCAAGCTGACGGCCACGTCCGCCTTCGCATACATGCGGATCTGCTCAAAGGCTGCGTCCAGCAGGCGCTCGAAGTGGATCGATCCAATGCTGGCGCGAACGATGCCCGGCGGATCGTAGAGCAGGTCCTCCGGCGGCTCTCGGGACGCGAAGCGGATCAGAATGCGGCTCAACTGATCGACGCAGGTGATGGCGGTGGTGGGGTCGTTGACGGCGGGCGAGATCGCCTTCAACGCAACATCGACAATCTGCAGGACTCCAAACTCCACGTCCTGCTGCAACGTTCTAGTCGGGCCGAAGTCGAACGCGGCTAGCAGTTCGGCGGTTCCTTCGGGAGGCAGACGGCTCCCCTTTGAGACCATCATCAGGGGGATGCCGGCTGGAACGAAGTGGCCCACCCGACGCAGAACGCGGATACTGACGTGGTAGTGCTTCGCAATGGCGACCAGGCGTCCCTTATCGATGAAGCGGATGTAGCCGGAGGCATCGCTCAAGACAGCTACCTCGCTGGGATTGGGTCTGAGCGGTGCGGCATCCTTCAGGCGGTTCTGCCGGTGCGGCCAAGGCATAATCTCATCGATCATGGCTTCGGTTTCTTCTGCGATCCGGTCGACGATGTGATTGACACTGATGGCCTGCGAGATGTGGTGAATGAAAAAGAGCAGCAGGCCGACGCAGATTATGGCTAGCACCATGGCTCCC
>JBEKQY010000201.1:0-7238 GCA_049519235.1 Candidatus Korobacteraceae bacterium
AGAAATTCTCAGAATTCTGGGCGAGCACTCCAAGCGCGTCGGCACAGACCGCCTGAGCTCGCGGCAGATCGACCGCATTATCAAGGCCGCGCGCCGCGAAAAGCGTAAGGGCTGATGCTTCCGCTGCGGCTTGTTATTGACACGAACATCGTGGTTTCGGCTGTATTGAAAGCCGATGGTCTACAACGTACAGTCGTTGTGCTGGCGCTCAGTAAACCGGCCCGGTGGTATGTCACTGAGGCAATTCTTTCGGAATACGATTGGGTGCTGTCGCGGCCTGCGCTTCGTATCTCCGCGGCTGGGCGCCGCCAACTCGTGCAGCGCATCCGCAACCGTGCGCATTTCGTTGCTCCGAAATATCGGCTTCATGTGACAGCCGATCCGGACGACAATATTTTTCTGGAATGTGCCGACGCGGCCCGCGCAGATTATCTGGTGACGGGCAATTCACGGCACTTCCCTGAATTCTGGAAATACACGAAGGTTATATCGTCGCGTGAATTCATCAGCGTTGTCGCACCGCACTTGCTATCGTAAAGATGTTGGCGGATCAGGGACTGCTGCTCTTTGGGAAATAATTTGAGCCAGCACTTCCAAGTCGGCGACGTGACGATCGGCGGAGGCGAACTCTTCCTCATCGCCGGGCCGTGTGTCATCGAGAGCGAAGACCACGCTCTCAAAATGGCCGAAGCGATCTCCGCCATCGCGCGGCAAAAGAAGCTGCCCTACATCTTCAAAGCCTCTTACGACAAGGCCAATCGCACTTCCATTCGCAGCTTCCGAGGTCCGGGCCTGGAGGAAGGCCTTCGCATCCTGCGCAAGGTCCGGGATACGGTAAACGTTCCCGTTCTCACCGACGTCCATGAAGCCGCTGACGTGCTGCGGGTTGCCGAAGTTGTCGATGTCTTGCAGATTCCCGCGTTTCTTTGCCGCCAGACGGATCTGCTGATTGCCGCCGGGAAGAGCGGCTGCGCGGTCAACATCAAGAAGGGACAGTTCGTTTCGCCGTGGGACATGCGCCACGCGGTGGAGAAAGTTCGTGAGGCTGGCGGCGAGCGTGTTTTCCTCACCGAACGCGGCAGCAGCTTCGGCTACAACAATCTTGTTGTTGACATGCGCTCGCTGGCCATCATGCGCCAGTTCGCTCCCGTGGTTTTCGACGCAACGCATTCCGTGCAACTGCCTTCCGCCGGAGTCAGCAATAGTGATGACGGAGCCGTGGCGAGCGGCGGCCAACCCGAGTTCATTCCGCTACTCGCGCGCGCGGCGGTCGCGGCCGGCGTAGACGGCGTCTTCATCGAAGTGCACGACAATCCTGCTGAAGCCAAGTCCGACGGCGCCAACGCGCTCGATCTCAAGCTCCTGCCCGAAGTGCTCGATCAACTCGTCGCGATCCAGGCGGTAGTTAAGTAGCTAAGTCCCCGAGTTTGTCTGGTGGTGATAAATTTTGCTTTGTATCAGGGCACGGCTTCAGCCGTGCCGCTACGCCGCCCCACGATTCGAGTTTCAGCCAAAGCGCGACCAGTCGCGCTTTGGCTGAAACTTTATTTCCTAATTGTCTCTGTTCGGCACGGCTGAAGCCGTGCCCTGATACAAAGCTCTCGACTCGGTAATCCTCCACGAGAGATTTCCCATAAGATTGCCGATCCATCCTGGATCGTAACCGTTCCTTCCTGGCATGCCTTCAATGCCGATTTTGCTCGTTTAGCTGGCCAAAGCTGCCCTTTGGCCGTAAAATATTGGGAGATTCCCAGTTGCCCGCTATCCTCTCGATAGGTCTCAACTGACCGCGATACCATTGTGTCCAGCCGATGTGCAGTGAATCGCTTGCGCCAGCGGCAGACAAATAAAGGAGTTCGAATTTGCCCCAACACTACCTGTTTACCTCCGAGTCGGTGACCGAAGGTCACCCCGACAAGATCGCCGATCAAATCTCCGACGCGATCCTCGACGCCTGCATCAAAGAAGATCCTTACAGCCGCGTGGCTTGCGAAACGCTCACCGCGACCGGCCTGGTCGTCATTGCCGGCGAGATCACTACCAAGGCTTATGTCGATTTCCAGACCCTGGTGCGCGGCGTGGTCGCCTCCATCGGCTATGACAACGCGCTCTACGGCTTCGATTCCAACACCTGCGCGGTCATTTCCAGCATCAACAAGCAGTCGGGTGATATCGCTATGGGCGTGGACACTGGCGGCGCGGGCGATCAGGGCATGATGTTCGGCTATGCGACCAACGAAAATGCGAACTACATGCCGACCCCTATTTTTCTGGCACATAAGCTCTGCGAGCGCCTCACCGAAGTCCGCAAGAACGGCACCCTTCCTTACCTCCGGCCCGACGGCAAGTCCCAAGTGACTGTGGAATACGACGCGAATCACAAGCCGATCCGGATCGATGCGGTTGTAGTCTCCACGCAGCACGCCGAGACCATCAGCACCGAAGAGTTGCGCGCCGATATCCTCAAGCACGTGATTCAAGCTGCGCTGCCCGCCGAGATGCTGGATGAGGACACCAAATACCACATCAATCCGACTGGCCGCTTTGTCATTGGCGGACCGATGGGCGACACCGGGCTGACGGGCCGCAAGATCATTGTCGATAGCTACGGCGGCATGGGGCGTCACGGCGGCGGCGCTTTCAGCGGCAAGGACCCGACCAAGGTCGATCGCTCGGCTTGCTACATGGCGCGCCACATCGCAAAGAATGTTGTTGCTGCCGGCCTGGCTGACCGCTGCGAGGTGCAGCTTGCCTACGCCATCGGCGTGGCTGAACCGGTCAGCGTGCTGATCGAAACCTTCGGCACGGCCAAGATTGACGAAGGCAAGATCGCCGATCTGATTCGCGCCAACTTCAAGCTGACCCCGAAGGGCATCATCGAGTCGCTGAATCTGCGCCGGCCGATTTATCGCAAGACTGCGGCCTACGGGCACTTCGGCCGCAACGATCCCGACTTCACTTGGGAGCGCACCGACAAGGCCGCAGCGCTGCGCGAACAGGCGGGTCTGACGAGCGCACAGCAGAAGAGCGCACAGGCGGCGAAGTAGAAAATCGGTGCCCCACGTTCGCCCATCTTTTGGGCTAACGTGGGCCCAGGTTAGCGTCCAGAAGACGGACGCGAACCTGGGGCACCGTACAGAATTACCGGCCCGGAGGGCGATGTAGGCCAACGTACTGTGAGGGAAGCATCATGAGTAAACGAGTGACGGCCTTTACATTTGTCGTCTGCATCCTTTTTGCTTACACAGGCGTTCTAATGTCGCAACAACAAGAACGGTGGTGCGGTATTGTCAAAAGTGTCGATTCTCATACTCTGGCGGTTGAAGAACCGGGGCGTGACGTTCTGAGTATAGGCATTAACTCGCACACAAAAATTGTGAAAGCCAACCAGCCCGCAAAATTGAAGGACCTCAAAGTCGGCGATCGGATCATGGTAGATGTGACGGGCCAGAAAGGGGGACATCTTCAGGCGACGCGGGTCGCGTGGGACCCCGACCCAGTGAAAAGTGTCGCATTTTCGTTGTCCACCCAGCCACTTCAAAGGTTCCAACTCCAAATCGCAGTTGATCCGCAGAAAGGTTTTGTGATGTCACAGAATCCTGCATCACTGATTTCGCCGTCGGAAGGATTCGTGTTCCTGGTGGTGAAAGTATCTGCTTCGGTCCCCGTTCTCCTGTTTCCAGGCAGGGATTTTTATTTAACTGACGGCGCCGGTGGGAAAAACCTTGGCTTGTGCCAGTTCGATCCGGGAACTTGGATGGAATGCTCCTCGATGACTTCTGGTAAAGTCATGATGGAAACCGACGAGTTCGTATATCCAGTTGACAAACACATGGTTGCCGGTTCCGCCTTTCATGTCTTGGGCGCGGAGTTCAAGGTCGCAGGCGTATCCCCGGAAGCCGCGCAGTAACCATCTGGCGTTAATAGCAGCCCCAGGGCTCACCGTCCTGGACCACGATTGCGTCGCCCTGCGGGCTCTTGACCCTGACTCGAAACTTGAAACTCGAAACTCGAAACTGCATTTAGGAGCCTATGTCCACCACATCTACTCGCATCGCCGGCGATGTTGCCAATCTGGCTCTTGCCGATATGGGCAAGAAGCGCATTGACTGGGCCAACCAATCCATGAAGGTCCTGCAAATCATCCGCAAGGACTTCATAAAGAACCAGCCGCTGAAGGGCATTCGCGTCTCCGCCTGCCTGCACGTTACGGCTGAAACCGGTAACCTGGCGATCACGCTGCGCGATGGCGGCGCCGACGTAGTGCTGTGCGCCTCCAATCCGCTCTCCACGCAGGATGACGTCGCGGCTTGCCTGGTGCGCGACTACAACATCCCGGTCTTCGCCATCAAGGGCGAGGACAACGATACCTACTACTCGCACATCATGTCGGCGCTCGATCACAAGCCGAACATCACTATGGACGACGGTGCAGACCTGGTGACGACGGCGCTCACCAAGCGCACCGACGTTCTTGATGGCGTGATTGCCGGCACGGAAGAGACCACGACCGGCATCATCCGCCTGCGCGCGATGGCGAAGCAGGGCGTGTTGCGTTATCCCATCATCGCGGTCAACGACGCCGATACCAAGCACCTGTTCGACAACCGCTACGGCACCGGGCAGTCGACCATCGACGGCATCATTCGCGCCACCAATTTCCTGCTTGCAGGTGCGAAGTTCGTCGTCGCCGGCTACGGCTGGTGTGGCCGTGGACTGGCCAGCCGCGCTCGCGGTCTGGGCGCTGAAGTCATCATCACCGAAATCGATCCCACGAAAGCAATCGAGGCGGTGATGGACGGCTTCCGCGTGATGAGTATGGACGAGGCCGCCAAGATCGGCGACGTCTTCTGCACCGTCACCGGCAACAAGAGCGTGCTGCGCAAGGAACACTTTGAAGCCATGAAGGACGGAGCCATCGTTTCCAACTCCGGCCACTTCAATGTCGAGATCGATATCCCGGCGCTGGAGAAGATGTCGTCGTCCAAGCGCACCACCCGCAACTTTGTCGAAGAATACTCGATCAAGGACGGCCGCAAGATCAACCTGCTGGGCGAAGGCCGCCTTATCAATCTTGCCGCCGCTGAAGGCCATCCGCCGTCGGTGATGGACATGAGCTTCGCCGATCAGGCGCTCTCGCTGGAATACCTAGTGAAGAACCACGCGTCGCTGGAGAAGAAGGTCTACGTGGTTCCGGAAGAGCTCGACAAGAAGGTCGCGCGGCTGAAGCTGGAGTCGATGGGCGTCAAGATCGACCGACTCACGCCTGAGCAGGAAGAATACCTGGCGAGCTGGAACGAAGGAACGTAGAAGCAGTTGTCAGTGGCCAGTTGTCAGTTGTCAGTTCGAGCCACGCAGTCACGTTTTGAATGCACGGGTAGAGCGGGCCTCCAGGCACGCGTCCCGGCAGCCCGACTTGATAGGGAGTCGGCTTCAGCCGACGGCATGGAGCCCTCTGATTTCGATCGCCAACCCGGCAGAAGGGCGCAGATTGGCGGCGCGCTGGCTGCGGGCATCGGCATACTGTTGCTGATATTTTTGCCCGCTCCTCCGCCTGGCTCGCCACTGGACGTGCATAGAATCGGGTACGCTTTTCTCGTGGTAGGAATCTTCTGCATTGCCGCCGGCACCATTGGCCGCTGGCTTTGGCTCAAATAGTCGGCATGGATTTCGGAACTACAGAGGGCGGCAGCGATGCCGCCCGTTTTTGCGAACTGCCGATCACGCTTTCCGCACGATGATATCGAGCAGGATCAGCACCGCTCCAATCGTCTGCACCACAAAGCTGAATACCAGCAGATACACTCCGGCTACGGTGCGGTAGCGGTTCTCGGGATTGATGTTTGAGAACTGCTCGGCGTCGCGAATGGCTTGCCTGGCCTCTTTCACATGGCCAGTCAGCAGGCGTCCGCATATCCACAGCAGGTGGCGCACCACGCCCCAGGTGCTGAAGGGATGATAGGGGCGACACATCAGCAGAGTGCCCCAGGCGCCGAGGACTCCGCCCAACAGCGTGATCAGCGGCCCAGAATAGTGTAGAAGCATTGCGTCCCTTTAATAAACGCCGATGAAGCCGACCTGCACCTGGCGGTCGTCGTAGCGGAAATGGATGCGAAAGCGGCCAACGTCAATGCGGTAGGTAGGCGGATTCAGGAAGGCAATCCGGAAGCTGCGCGAGAGATCGGTTCCCAGTTCCGTGAGCACGTGTCGCAGGGCGTCCCGTTCCGCATCGCTGGGATGCGCCGCCTCCATCATCTCCAGAGCTTTGGGAGCGAGAATCACCTCTTTGCGTTTTGGCATGGCTAGCTATAGGACAATCAACCTACGGCGAAAAGAGCCTGTCTTAGCCGGCATTCAGGTCCGGCGGAGACGCTGTGAGGCGCTGGATCGCTTGCGTGCGCCGGCAGGACCCGGCATCGCCTCCGCCAGGGTCGCGCCTTCGCCCCGGCGCAGCTGCTCGAAGCCTTCCTCCGAAGCGCTGCGGACCTCGGGATGCGAGGCCAGCTCCGCAGCCGCGCGCAGCGAATTGTATTCGCCCATGCTGAGCAGCACCGCCTGGGCTTCGCCTTTGTTGGTCAGCACCACTTGGTCCATTCGCCGGCCAATGTCCTTGGTAAGTTTCAGTAACTGCTGACGCGCCGAAGTCACGGAAATTGTTTTATTCACGACCAATCCTCTACTGTACAGAAAAACGTCATGTACATTAAACTGTACATAGGATACTACGGATCGTACGGCTGGTCAAACCCGGCGGTCCGATGCCGCCCTTTGTGCATGCCCGTTATTTTTTCGGAGGTTCTGGCCGTGGCGACGGCGATGGCTTCGGCTCGGGCTTAGGGCGTGGGGCTGGTACGTCCTTACGAAGAGGACCAGGCTTATCGCTTCTCCAGCCGTTCGACATGACATCGCTCACTTTTTCTTTGGCTTCTTGCTAGTCTTCTTGGTGGTTTTCTTAGCTGCCGTTTTGATCGCCTTCTTGGCCGCCTTCTTCGCCATGCTGCTGCCGGCAGCCCTTCCCTTCTTTGCGCTTTTCTTTTTCCAGCCATTAGACATTTTAAGACTTGTCCTCAGACGTTCCGCGAACAATCTTGTTCCCGCGGTCAACATATTTGCAATAGCAATCTCTTGCGGTAAAACCTAGGAAACCCTCAGCTAATAAGATTGCGAGCGCAGTTGTCCAAATCCTTACCCACGACCCGGACCGAACAGCCGAAACAATCAGGCTGACGAAAGCCGGT
>JBEKQY010000202.1:0-7201 GCA_049519235.1 Candidatus Korobacteraceae bacterium
TCAAGGACGAGCTGCCGGCGGAGGATTACACGGTGCCGATCGGCAAGGCGCGGGTGGTACGCGAAGGCCGCGACGTCAGCGTCATCACATATGCCGCGATGGTCTACGTTGCGCTTGAGGCGGCCGACATTCTGGCCAAGGAAGGCATCGAGCTCGAGATCGTGGATCTGCGTACGGTGCTGCCGCTCGATCGCGATGCGATCCGCCAGACGGTGGAAAAAACGAGCCGAGCGATCGTGCTGCACGAAGACACCAAAACCGGCGGCATTGCCGGCGAAGTGGCGGCCATCATTAACGAGGAGTGCTTCGACTCGCTGGATGCGCCGATTGCGCGCATCGCCTCCGCCGACAGTCCGGTGCCGTTCTCGCCGCCGCTGGAGGAAGTCTATCTTCCCCGGGTGGAGGACGTGGTCCGCGAAGCGCGTAGGCTGCGCAGGTATTAAAGCGCGCGCACGTCGTTTGTGGCGCCGTAGTAGGATGATGGATTCTCTGGCTGTGCCTTTCAACTACGCTTTCCGAGGAGAGACATGCGCGGATTCATCTTGGGAGTGATTATCACGCTGCTTGTGGTTTTTGGCGGAGCTTACTATTACATGACCACGGGGCGTTTCGATACGCGTGCCGTGGGTAATACTCCCAGCACGCTGGAGCAGCGTACGGCCAATCAATCGATGGACGCGTGGATCAACGGCCACGCCCCAAAGCAGGCAAACCCCTTCCAGCCCACCATGGACAACGTCATGGACGGCTCCATGACCTATGACAAACACTGCGCCTTCTGTCATGGCAGCCTGAAGCAACCGGTGTCCCCGATGCGCACGAATTTTTATCCTCCCGTGCCGCAGCTCATGACCAGTACACCAGACGATCCCGATGGCCACCTGTTCTACGCGATCAAATACGGAATTCGCTTCACCGCCATGCCTGGTTGGGAGGGCGTGCTGAGCGACGACGACATCTGGAAGACGGTCGCCTTCATCAAGAACTCGGGACAAATGAAAGACAATTCGCAGCAGCAGAAATAGCCTTTAGCTTTTAGCCATTAGCTCTTAGCCATCAACGATGGATCAGATTGTTGGCGCTTGCTTTGTTCTTGGCCGAATACGGTTGCTAAGAGCTGAGCCAGTTTCAGAGTTGCTGTAGACCGGGTAGAGCCAGCCTTCAGGCTGGCGTCCAATACCGCCCACCTACAAGGCTTGAGCCGCTGCGGTCATTTTCTATGACCGCAGCGGCTCAAGCGATTCGTTTTATCCGCAGCGAACGCGGCGCTGAAGCGCCGCTCTACCCGAACTCGCGCGACTAGATCAACTGTGAAACCGCTCCGGAAGCTAAGAGCCTCCGCGCTGCTACCCGTTCGGTTTCACTATCCGGGTGTGTCCCGTGGTCTTGAGTTTGAAAACGTCGCCCGGAACTTTGTGATTGATTTGAATATTGCTGTACTTGGTGAGCCGGTAGTCGCCTGAAGGCTCGTCAAACCTCTGTTGCACGGTGACCCCGCGCGCCGGATCAATCCAGAGGGTGATCGTCTGAAACATGTTGCGCACGCGCGGCGACTTGGTCGTCAGGACAAGCTTGGCGGCAGCGATACCCTCGACCTGTTCGGCGCCGCCGTAAGTAACGTCGTAGGAGTTGGTCAGATCGTGGCCCCGCCCGCCGAATCCCAGGACGAGAAAACTTTCGAATGCGGCCTTGTTTTTGCCGGCGCTGTACTCCGTCACCTGGTCGATGGATGGCTGATAGTAGCTGACCACGCCATTACTGAACAGAACATACTTCTTGCCTGGAGAGGTAATGTCGGCGGCCATTTCCATACTGTCGGCCTGGCGGCGGAAATACATTGTGCCCTTCTGGAAATCGTGGTCGTCGACCACCTTCTGATACATGTCCGCCACAAAGTCACATTGGGCGCTGTGAAAGTTGGCCGCCGCCTTGTCCATGGAGTTCAGCACCGATTCCAGGTTCTGGGCTTGCGCCAGGGACATGCCGCCAAGAACAAACCACCCCACCACGGCAATCATTAACTTGCGCATGTTTTTCACTTGCTAGAGATGGAAACGAAATTCGGACGCGGGGTTGCTTTTCGAATCATCACAGATGCCGCTTAGGTCAACGATGCACCCAAACCTTGTAGGCGACAAGGTTGTGGCGGCTGTCCTGCACAGCCTGGTAGCGGTCAATGGTAACGTAGCCGGCTATCGGCTCGATGATGCGCAGCAGCGATTCGCGAATCTCGGTATCGCTGCCCGCCTGTACGGCTGTCGCGTCCACCCGGTACAAGAATCCATCATCCTCCTGCTGCACAACGACCTCAGTCTGATGCGGGGAGCGCACCACCGGTTTGTCGCGAAAGTTGATCCAGATGGGAGCGAGAAAGATGAACGCGAGGATGAGGGTGACCATCACATCGTAGTGCACGTTGCCGCGCGGGTAGGTCCACCAGAAGTAGCCCCTGACCGTTTGTCCAAACTTGCTCATCGCGTAACAAGTCTAGAGAGGCGCAGGCGGGAGTGCAAGGAAGGCCGCTGTTCGCCATTCGCTGTTCGCTTTTCGCCAGAACCGATCCGTGCAGGCGGGGCTTTCGCGATCTGGGGAGCGTGCTGTGAGCGCAAAGCGCGTTGGCCAGAAACAAGAGCCAAGAGCCAGCAGCGAGGAGCGAATAGCGAAAGGCGAACAGCGAAAAGCGGTTGTTCTACGTTCTCAACTCAACAATCGTCGCCCCGCCGCCGCCCTCGTTCTGCGGAGGCTCGGTGACGTTGGCGACATGCGGGTGACTCTTCAGATATTGCCGGAGCGCTTTGCGCAGGATTCCCATGCCGCTGCCGTGGACGACACGGAGCCGGATTGCGCCCGCCAGGAACGCGCGATCAACGAATTTCTCCACCGCCTGCGTGGCCTCGTCCACGGTCTGGCCGATGACGTTGATTTCCGTGGGCACGCTTTCGTCCTCGCGAGCGAGAGACACATTAATGCCGCGCGCGCGCGCCGCCGCCACGGGATTGCTGCCGGCACGGGCCACCACGCTGGCAAAATCGTCGCGCGCGACCTTCATCTTCATCGGGCCGACGGCGACCTCGAAGCTGTCATCGTCGAAATAGCGCAACACACGTCCATCCCGGCCCAGCGACTTGAGGCGCACCGTGTCGCCAACGGAAACCTGCTTCACCACGTGCTGCTGGGCGTCAGGATCTCCGGTATCGGCGCCGGTGCTATGGGCCACCACGGTGGAGTCGAATTGCTCGCGGAATTCACGGCGCATTTTGGAGATGCGGCGCTCGGCATCTTTGGAGAGCTTGAGCGCCTGCGCCCGGTCTTGCACTGCATTCACGGTCTCGCGCGCGCGATACTCGAAGTCGCGCAGCACGCTTTCCAGCTTCTTCTCCAGTTCGCGGAGTTTTTCCTTCTGCTCCTTGCGGCCCTCCAGTTCAAGATGGTTGCGCTGGCGCGCCACTTCCTGCTCGCGGGCGCGAAGCTGAGCACGCTCGGAATCAAGGTGCCGCAGTTCGCTGTGCAACCGGTCCAGAAAACCTGAGACGTCCTGCGCCTGCGAACTCATCCGCCGGCGGGCATCTCCCACAATGTCGGGGTTCAGTCCCAGCTTGTGCGCGATGTTGATACCGGCCGACGCGCCCGGCACTCCAACGCGAAGTTCGAATGTGGGCGCAAAGGTATGCTCATCGAATCCGACCGCTGCGTTCAGCACGGCCGGAGTGTTGGCGGCATACACCTTCAGCGCCGTGTGATGGGTTGAGATGATGCTGAGACAGGAAGAGCGGCGAAAGTAATCGGCGATGGCGACCGCCAGGGCCGCGCCTTCTTCCGGATCGGTGGCCGAGCCCAACTCGTCGAGCAGCACCAGCGATTGCGCGGTAGCGTGATGCGAGATGAAATCGATATTGGTGACGTGCGCGGAAAAGGTTGACAGGTTCTGCTCGATGGACTGGTAGTCGCCGATATCGGCAAACACGGAGTCGAAGATGGGCAACTCGGCGCGGTCCGCCGGAATTGGAATGCCCAACTGCGCCATCAGCGCCAGCAGTCCGACGGTCTTCAGGGCCACCGTCTTGCCGCCCGTGTTGGGGCCGCTGATGATGAGCTGGCGATGTTCGCTGTCGAGCTCGACGGTAAGCGGCACAACCGCAACCCCGCGACTCTTCAGCGTGCGTTCCAGCAGGGGATGGCGCGCGTTGCGCAGGACGAGCGCATCACAAGGGGCTGTGTCCGCTGAACTTTCGACCGGTGATGGCGTGACGGCTGATACCTCTGGCTGTGACTGATCAGTCGCGCCTTCTGCCAGCAGCTTCACCGCGACGCAACTGTATTCCTCGGCGAAGCGCGCTTTGGCAAATTGCAGTTCAAGTTCTGACAGCACATTCACCGCGTGGGCCAGTTCATCGGCGCGCTCTCCGAGGCGGGCCGTCATATCGAGAAGGATGCGATGGATTTCCACCTGCTCATCTTCCAGCAGCCGGACCAGATCGTTATTCTGCTCGATCGTCTCCAGCGGCTCGATGAATACCGTCTGCCCACTGGATGAAGCGCCGTGTGCGACACCCTGCACTCTCCGGCGCTGCTCTGTCTTCACAGGGATAACGAAGCGTTCTCCGCGAATGGTGACCAGTTCATCCTGCACGGCTCCGCCCTCGGAAAGCCGCCGCAGATAAGCGCGCAGGGACTCCTGAATGGTCCGCTTCTGCTTCTCGATCTCGCGCCGGATTCGCGCTAGCTCGGACGAGGCCCGGTCATCCAGAGTGCCGTCGGGCAGGATTTTGTTGCGGAAGTGACGCAGCAGGAGGGTGAAATCGGCCATGCCCTGGGAAAGCTCGTGTACGGCTTGCCACTGGTTCTGAATGGCGGCGGCGGGATGGAGTGCGATCTCGCGCCACTCGGCGGCGCGATCGGCGACCATCAGCAGATCGCGTATCTCGACGATCTCCAGCGCGGCCCCGGCGATCCGTGCCTTGTCGATCAGCGGCGCAGGATCGAGCAGACCGTGGAAGTCAAAACGCCCTCCGCTCCTGAGATATCCGCGCAACTCTTCGGTAAGCTGCTGCTGGCGCTCGATCCAGTGGCGATCACGCGAGGGCGTGAGCTGCATCACTCGCTCATGTCCAAGAGGCGAGGCGGTGTAAGCGGCGAGCAATTGGCGGAATTGATCGAACTCCAGCACGTGTCCGCTGGAATTCTGCATCGGGCAGGGAGAAGTCATCGCACTTGTTTCCATGGTACAGCAGAGTCGCGTGCTTCCTAAGCTGCGAGAGATGGCCGCGCATCGTCTAGTCGTGCGGGAGAATGTCGTGATTGAGCAAGGCAGCCTCGATTGACAGCGTTTTTCACGATTTATTGACTCGACGTAAACCAGGAGCTACTCCTCTGGCCCCGTACTCCTATAGACTGTTGCAGCACGTGCCGACGTTGGTAGCTGAGGTGCGCCAGCGGGCACAACGGGCGCTGGCGATTTTTTTTGGCGGTCTGAAGCGTCGCAAATTGTTCATCAGCCCATAGAGGAGCTCATGCTACCGCATTCCGATGCGTTCGTTTTTTTTGGCGCCACCGGCGACCTGGCCTATAAGAAAATCTTTCCCGCGCTGCAAAGCATGGTGCGGGAGGGCACGCTCGACGTGCCGGTGATCGGCGTGGCCAAGTCGGGCTGGACGATCGAGCAGTTGCGCGAGCGGGCCCGCGATAGCGTCACCAAGTACGGCGGAGGCGTGGATGAAGAGGCTTTTCCCAAGCTATGCGAGCTGCTGACTTACGTTGACGGCGACTACCGGGACGACAAGACCTACGCGGCCATACGCGGCCTGCTGGGCAACGCGCAATGCCCGACGCACTACCTGGCGATTCCTCCCAGCATGTTTCCGGTTGTGGTCCAGGGCCTGGAAAAGTCAGGCTGCGCGCAGAATGCGCGGGTGATCCTGGAGAAGCCGTTCGGGCGCGATCTGGTCTCGGCCCGCAAGCTCAACGAAATTCTGCACCAGGCTTTTCCCGAGGAGAACATCTTTCGCATCGATCACTACCTGGGCAAGGAAGCGGTGGAAAACCTGCTGATCTTCCGCTTCGCCAACAGCTTCCTGGAGCCGATCTGGAACCGCAACTACATACAAAGCGTGCAGATCACAATGGCTGAGTCGTTCGGGGTTGAGGGACGGGGAAAGTTTTACGAGGAAGCCGGCGCCATTCGAGACGTGGTGCAGAACCACATGTTGCAGGTGGTGGCATACCTGGCGATGGAACCGCCGACCGCCTTGTATGTGGATTCGGTGCGTGACGAGCAGGTGAAGATCTTTCGCGCCATTCCGCCGCTGAGTCCGGCAAACATCGTGCGCGGGCAATTCAACGGCTACCGCGAAGAGCCGGGCGTCTCACCACACTCGGATGTGGAGACCTTCGCGGCGGTGCGGCTGGAGATCGACTCCTGGCGCTGGGCCGACGTGCCATTTCTGATTCGCGCCGGCAAGCGCCTGCCGGTCACCGCGACGGAAGTGTACGTAAAGCTGAGGAAGCCTCCCTTGAGCAAGTTGAGCGGCGATGGCAGAAACTACTATCGCTTCCGTCTGGGCCCCGACATCGAGCTAAGCCTGGGCGCCCGTGTAAAGCGGCCCGGACCGCTCATGGCGCCCATGCCGGTGGAGCTGTCGGCGGTGAAGTACACCAGCAGCGATGAGATGGACGCCTATCAGCGCCTGCTCAGCGATGCCATGAAAGGCGACCCTCTGCTGTTTGTGCGGCAGGATGCGGTGGAAGCCGCTTGGGCGATCGTCGATCCCATTCTTGGCGATTGCTGCCCGACAGAACAGTATGAACCTGGGACTTGGGGGCCACCGGACTCGCGCGAACTGGCCGCCGACATCGGTGGCTGGCACGATCCGGCGTAGCGGAGGACCGGGGGACTCTGGTTATTTTTCTCGCGCCTACCCAGCGCTAAAGCGCTGGGCTATCATCTTCCGTCCCGCAGAGCGGGACTCGTGCGCTGGCTGCTCGATCTTTCGGGCGGATAACAGAATCGTTAATGAAAACGGAAAACTGACTACAGTGTTGTTTCAAAAGTGGTTGCGAGCAGGGATGTATTCCCTCAGGGGCTGAAGAGACTGTGTCGTGAGTGCGTGCAACGGGCCGGCTTGCTAAGCCGTGTCGGCTGCCTGATTGGCCGCTTCTTAAGCAGCCCGGCCCAGTGCGGTCTCTTTAGCCTTGCCGCACCCGA
>JBEKQY010000203.1:0-11288 GCA_049519235.1 Candidatus Korobacteraceae bacterium
GCGCCTGCTGCTCCTCCGGCGACATGCCGAGCGCATTAAAAATTTTCGCCTGAATGTCCTGCCGGTGAATACGAATGGAGCCGGAGCCGAGCTCCGTCCCGTTCAGCACCACGTCATAGGCCAGCGCGCGCACCGCGCCGGGATCGCTCTCCAGTTTGTCCATGTCTTCGTCGTGCGGCGAGGTAAAGGGATGGTGCGCCGCGTTCCAGCGGCCCTCGGTCTCGTCCCACTCGAACATGGGAAAGTCCGTGACCCAAAGGAAGCGGAAATTGCCGTGCTTGAATGCGCCGTGCCGCTCGGCGTACTTCTGTCCCAGCGCCAGACGCAGTTGTCCCGCAGCGGAATAAACGGCGTATTCCTGCTGGCGCGCCTTGGCTTCGCTTGCAGACTCGGTGCGCTTGGAACCGGCGACGACAACGACCAAATCGTCAACATTCGGCTTCGCCAGTTCGCGAATCTTCGCGACCGAATCCGGAGACGATTTCTCCAGCCGCTTGATGTCCTCAAAGACCTTTGCGTCTTTGCGATCGCCGAAGATTGTCTTGATCTCGTCGCGCTCCTTGCGCGAGAGCTCGCCGACCTTCGGGATCACGGTGGCGACCACCGGCAGCTTGGGATCGATATGCAGCGTTTCCAGATTTTCCGCCGCGAACGCCGCGCGCACGTCGGTCATCGCCGGCAGCCGTAAGTCGGGCTTGTCGATGCCATAGAGGCGAATTGCCTGGTCGTAACTCATCTGCGGAAACGGGGTGTGCAGATCGACGCCGATGGTCGACAGCGCCGCTTTGAGGAAGCCTTCGACGACGTGGAAGACCATCTCCGGCCGGGCAAAGCTGATCTCCAGATCGATCTGGGTGAATTCCGGCTGGCGATCGGCGCGCAGGTCCTCGTCGCGGAAGCAGCGCACGATCTGGAAATACTTGTCGAAGCCCGAGATCATGAGGATCTGCTTGAACAGCTGCGGCGACTGCGGCAGCGCGTAGAACTCGCCGGGATAGACGCGGCTGGGGACGAGATAATCGCGCGCGCCTTCGGGCGTGGAGCGGGTCATGAACGGCGTTTCGATTTCGTAGAAGCCCTGCGCGTTCAGGTGGTCGCGAATGGCAATCGCCACCCTGTGCCGCAGTTGGATGTTGCGCTGCATCTCCGGCCGGCGCAGGTCGACGTAACGATACTTCAGGCGGACTTCTTCATTGGCCAGCACGGTGTCGGCGGGCGTGAAGGGCAGCGGCTTGCAGTCGTTCAGCAAGCGCAACTCTTCGGCGACGACTTCAATTTCTCCCGTCGCGAGGTTCTTGTTGATCGTGCCGGGATCGCGCAGCTTCACATGCCCCACGACGGCGAGCACAAACTCCGAGCGTACAGCGTTCGCCTTGTCGTGGACTTCCGCGCCAGCATCGGCAGTGACGACCACTTGCGTGATTCCGCTGCGGTCGCGCAAGTCGAGGAAGATGAGGTTGCCGAGATCGCGCCGCTTGTTGACCCATCCCATGAGCACAACTTTGGAACCGGCGTCGGAGGCGCGCAGCTCGCCACACATATGAGTACGTTTCAAATCACCTAAGAAGTCGAGCATTTGAGTCCCACGAGCATTATTGGTTTTGAAAGTGTCATCCCCGACCGATGCCTTCAGGCCGAGTGGAGGGACCTGCTTCACGCCGACGAACAGCAGATCCTTCGACTCGGACTGAAGTCCTCGCTCAGGATGACACTGTAATAGGAACTGCTGTCTCTATTTTCGCAGGTATTCGGCGAGTTGGGAGCGCGGCACCTGGACTTGTTCGCCGGTGGCGACATTCTTCACGGCGAACTGATCGGCGGCGATTTCATTTTCGCCGACGATCACGATGTGTTGCGCACCGGCTTTCTCCGCCAGCTCGAACGATTTCTTGAGGCGAAAATTCTCGTCCCCCAGGTCGAGGCTGACACCCGCGCGGCGCAACTCGCGCGCCAGCTTGAGAGCATGACCATTCATTCCCGCGCCTAATGGGGCGACAAACACTTGCGACTTTTCTGTCGCCTGCTCGCCTTGCGATTGCAGCGCCAGGATCAGCCGATCCTCGCCGATAGCGAAGCCGATTCCCGGCGCCTTCGGCCCGTCGAGCGATTCCGACAGTCCATCGTATCGTCCTCCGCCGAGCACCGCGCTCTGCGCACCCAGTCCGCCGTGCGTGAACTCGAACGTTGTGCGCGTGTAGTAGTCCAGCCCGCGCACCATGCGCTCGTTGATCGAATACTGAACGCCCACCGCGTCCAGCATCGCTCGCACCTCCGCAAAATGCTTGCGGCAAGGCTCATCGAGGTACTCGCTGATCTTCGGCAGCTTCTCGATGATCGGCTGGTCCTCAGGGTGTTTGCAGTCAAGAACGCGCAGAGGATTGGTTTCGGCACGGCGCTGGCAGTCGGCGCACATCTGGTGCACGACCGGCTGTAACGCTTCGCGCAGGGCCTTGTTATAGCGCCCGCGATCCTCGGCGCAGCCGACAGAGTTCAACTGCAAATTCCAGTCGCGCAGGCCGACTTCGTCGAGCAGCGTGGCCAGCATCTCCAGCACTTCGGCATCGCGCGCCGGCGATTCGCTGCCCGCGCTCGGCGGCCCGATGATCTCGGCGCCGATTTGATAGAACTGGCGGTAACGTCCCTTCTGCGGCCGCTCGCGGCGGAACTGCGGGCCGATGTAGTAGAGCTTTTGCAGCGTACCTTTTTTGTCGAGCCCATGCTCGATGTAGGCGCGCACCACGCCGGCGGTGTTCTCCGGCCGCAACGTCAGCGATCGCCGGGCTGGGAAGCCATCTTCCAATCCCTCAACAGCCGCCTGCATCTGATCGCGGCTGCGGTCCTCCCACGTGAACATTTCCTTAGAGACGATGTCGGTCTCTTCGCCGACGCTGCGCGAGAAAAGCTGCGTGTCCTCGAAGATCGGAGTGCGAATCTCGTGATAGTTGTAGCGCGCAAACAAATCGCGCACCTTGGCCTCCACCCGATTCCAGAGGTCGGTATCGGGCGGGAGCAAGTCACGAGTTCCGCGGACGGCCTTGAGCATCAGTTTCGAGTTTCCAGTTTCAAGTTTCGAGTTGTCCGTTGCGCTTACTTGAAACTCGAAACTTGAAACTCGAAACTACTTCTTCATTTCCGCCAGATACTGCTCCTTGTACCCGAGATAATTTCGCCCGTGGTGCAGGACCATCTCCTGGTCCTCATCTGTGAGGTGCTTGCGAAACTTGCCGGGAACGCCCATCCAAAGCGAGCGCGGTTCGACGATGGTTCCTTCCGGTAGCAGCGTTCCCGCCGCGATGATCGAGCCGGCGCCGATGCGCGCGCCGTTCAGGATGACCACTCCCATACCGATGAGGCAGCGGTCCTCGACGACGCAGCCGTGCAGGGTGACCGAGTGGCCAACCGTGACCCAGTCGCCGACAATCACCGGCCACTGGTTCAACATGCCATGCATGACGCTACAGTCCTGGATGTTGCTGTTGGCGCCGACGCGAATGGAATGCACATCGCCGCGCAGCACGGCGTTCATCCAGACGCTGGCGTTGTCGCCCAAAACCACGTCGCCAATCAGTTGCGCCGACTCATCCACGTAGCACGACGGCGGCACGGTGGGCGTAACTCCTTTGTAGGAACGAATCATTCTCTTTCAGTTTCGAGTTTCGAGTTTCGAGTTTCGAGTTTCGAGTTTCGAGTTTCCAGGTGGTGGTTCGTTGCACTCGAAACTTGAAACTACTTCCCTTCCAGTTTCGAGTTTCCAGTTTCCAGTTGGTGGTTCGCTGCATTTGCCTGAAACTTGAAACTCGAAACTTGAAACTACTTTACCCGGCGCTACAATCCCACCGCAATCCTGGAGCGCGGATCGAGATAGTCGCGCAGCCCATCGCCGATGAAGTTGAACGACAGCACGGCCAGCATGACCGCGGCGGCGGGGAACAGCACCAGATGCGGCGAGTCGAACAGGTGGGAGCGGGCGTCGTTCAGCATCGAGCCCCAGCTCGCGGTGGGAGGCGGAACACCGAGCCCCAGGAAACTCATGGTGGCCTCGGCGAGAATCGCGCCGGCCATGCCGATGGCCGCCTGCACGATGACGGGCTGAATGATGTTGGGCAAAATGTGGCGCACGACGATGCGCCCATCGCTCGCGCCTAGAGCACGGGCAGCCTCGACGAATTCGCGCTCGCGCACGGCAAGAAAGGCGACGAATGCGATGGCCAGCAGAATTCCGGGAAACGACATGAAGGCGTTCATCACGACGACATTGAGCAGGCGGTCAGTGATGCCGCCGTAATAGCCGGCGATGGAACCGAAGATGAGTCCGAGGGTGAGCGAGACGGCGACCACGCAACCGCCGACCAGCATGGAGATACGCGCGCCGTAGATGATGCGGGACAGGATATCGCGGCCCAGCTCATCGGTCCCGAACCAGTGCGCGGCGGACGGCGACATCAGGCGCGATGGCAGGTCGATGTGCGCGGGATCCTGCGGCGCAATCCCGGGCGCGAACAGCGCACACGTCAGGAAGACCAGGACCATCGCCACGCCGGCGGTCGCCAGCACGTTGTAGCCGGCGGCGCGGCGCAGGGATACGAATTGGGCGGCGGTCGCCATGGCCGCCATGTTAAATGAAAATCGTGCGCCGGCTGAAGGTCTTGATCACCACTGGAGCGAAGCAGTGTAGGAATTAACCCACCCAATGGCGGTAAAGAGCCTTCGCAGTCATCGTCTCCGGGGCTAGAATTAGTTTTTGCGACTCAAGGTGAAGTGCCCCAAGATCCTCAGCCCATGCTGCCCTTCAAGCTGATCTATAGCGACAAGTATTATCTGCCCATCGGCGAGCACGTCTTTCGCGCCGACAAGTTCCGCCTGATTCGCGAGCGCCTGCTGGAGCAGCAGGTAGCTGACGAGAGCGACTTCATTACGCCTGAACCGGCCGATAAGTCCGACGTGCTGCTGGTGCACTCGCCGCACTACGTGAACAAATTGATGGAAGGCAGCCTCAGCGTCCACGAAGAACTGCAAATGGAGATTCCGTACTCGCGGCAAGTGGTGGACGCGTTCCTGCTGCACACCGGCGGCTCGATTCTGGCGGCCGAGCGCGCGCTGGAGGACGGGGTCTGCGTCAATATCGGCGGCGGCTTTCATCATGCCTTCCCCGACCACGGCGAAGGGTTTTGCATGATCAACGATTTTGCGGTCGCCATTCGCGCCATGCAGGAGCGCGGGCGAATTCAGCGCGCCATGACCGTCGATTGCGACGTGCATCAGGGCAACGGAACCGCGTTCATCTTCGGCCCTGCGGGACAGAAAGCCAGCAAGCTGCCGTCGCAGCCGGCTGCGGCCATGGGTGCTGCTGCGGGTGCGAGCCTGAGCGACAGCGGCGGCAAAGAAGTTTTCACCATCTCGCTGCATCAGGAGAACAACTATCCCTACGTCAAGCCGGCGTCGTCGATCGATGTCAATCTTCCTGACGGCTGCGGAGATGCTGAGTATCTGGCGTGGCTGGACAACGCGCTGAGCTCCGGGCTGCGGCAGTTCGAGCCGGAACTGATCTGCTACGTTGCCGGGGCCGATCCGTTTCAGGAGGACCAGCTTGGGGGACTGAATTTGACCATCCAGGGACTGAAGCAACGCGATGAGCTGGTCTTGCGTGCGGCGCGGGCGCGCAATGTCCCGGTGATGGTGACCCTCGCCGGCGGCTATGCCATTCGCTTGCAGGACACCGTGACCATCCATTGCAATACTGTGATTGCGGCGGTGGAAGCCTATGGGTAGGCTTGCGATGCAAATGTTAGTACCAAGTGAGAATCCTGCAGCGCGGCCTGAAATGTTTGCTTCGCAATGCCAATTCTGTTGCTGGAGAAGCCTACGTTTGAGTTGGTACACCGAAGCAATGCGAATAGCCGTCATCGTCGGTTAGAAAAAACTCGGTCTGGCCGTAGTCTCGATCTTCGAGTTCTGAAACAGCGTACCCAAGGCTGTTCAACCGCTCTCTGGTTTCACGTATATCCTTCGGCGCCCAGTAGAGCCGAATGCCCTCGTAGTTTTCCGGCTTGACCGGATTCCCCGCGCGCCGATTCAGCATTAACCAGATGGCGCCTTTGTGAAGCATGCAGAAGATCAGCTTCCCGTCTTTGCGCATCTCTGAACTCATTGCGAATTCGAGGCCATCCACCCACAAGCGCAGACTCTTTTCCAGGTCTGCGCTCGGAATGACCGGAATGCAGGATTCAACAAACATGGCAGTTCCTTTCCCCCGAAACGATACGGCACTCGTCCTCTTGGTTTGCGAATTGTACTGGCCGACTGCGTTCTTCAGAGCGGCCTAGTGGATGAATGATATCCTGTTCAGAGGCTGGGACCTCCTCGCCGGCTAATCTTTTTGGACTCCCGATAATGTTTGAGAACCTTACAGAGAAGCTTCAGCGCGCCTTCAAGAACCTGCGCGGGCAGGGCACGCTGACCGAAGAGAACATCGGCGAAGCGCTGAAAGAAATCCGCATGGCGCTGCTGGAAGCTGATGTCAACTTCAAAGTCGTCAAAGAGCTGGTCGAGCACATTCGCGAGAAGGCCGTCGGCCAGGAAGTGATGACCGCGCTCTCGCCCGCCGAGCAGGTGGTCAAGATCGTTCGCGACGAGCTGATCAACGTCCTCGGCAAAGACACCGCCAAGCTGAAGTTCGCCTCGCAGCCGCCGACCGTGGTGCTGATGGCGGGACTGCAAGGATCCGGCAAGACCACCACCTCAGGCAAGCTGGCGCACTGGCTGAAGCAAGGTGGACACCGTCCGATGCTGGTGTCGGTCGACGTCTATCGTCCGGCGGCGCGCGAGCAGCTCAAAGTGGTTGCCAACGCGATCAAGGCGCAGCTCTACGAAGGCAAAGTCGAGGAGTCGAACACGGCGACCGTCGAGCGACTGGTAAAGGAAGCGCGGCGCGAGGCCATCAACAATGCTTGCGACGTGCTCATCGTTGACACTGCCGGACGCTTGCACATCGACGAGCAGTTGATGGACGAGATGCAGTCGCTGAAGAAGATCCTGAACCCGCAGGAGATTCTCTTCGTCGCCGACTCCATGACCGGTCAGGACGCGGTGCGCTCCGCCGACGAGTTCCACAAGAAGCTGACGCTCACCGGCGTCGTTCTCACCAAGATGGACGGCGACGCACGCGGCGGCGCGGCGCTCTCCATTCGCAACGTGACCGGGCAGCCGATCAAGTTCATCGGCATGGGCGAGAAGTACGACGCGCTGGAGCCCTTCCACCCCGACCGCATCGTCGGGCGCATTCTTGGCATGGGCGACATCCTGTCGCTGATCGAGAAGGCCGAGTCCAAACTGGACAAGTCGAAGTCGGAAGAGTTCGCGCGTAAGGCGTTGAGCAGCGACGGATTCTCGCTCGAGGATTTCCGCGGCCAGTTGCGGCAGGTGAAGAAGTTGGGATCGATCTCCAGCATCATGGGGATGATGCCGAAGATCGGCCCCTTCGCCAACATGCAACAGGCGGCCGACAAGGTCGACGACAAGCAGCTTAACCGGGTGGAGGCGATCATCAACTCCATGACGGCTTACGAGCGCGACCATCATGAAGTCATCAACGGCAGCCGCCGCAAACGTATCGCGCGCGGATCGGGAACGTCGGTGCAAGAGATCAATCAGCTACTGCGCCAGTACGCCCAGATGCGCAAGATGTTCAAGAGCATGGGCAAGCCCAGCTTCGCCAGGCGAATGGCGGGAATGAAGATGCCGGGGATGTAGGGAAGAAGCAACTAGCCATTAGCAACTAGCAATTAGCTAAAAGCTGGCAAGTTGGACACCGAGTTCACTTGCCCCGGTATTTGAACTCGTCGGGTCGTTCCGTCTCGACTGGATTCTGTTTACCCGGAAGCGGCCACCACCATTTGTGTGAGATGTACTCGGTATTATCCAGCCGAAATTGGAACATAGCCGTTGCGTATTGCGAGAGCATCAATACGACAGTCGCTATTGGTTGGAATGTCGTTCTCATCGAAGGTTTCGCACTCTTTAAATGGCTTCTGCTCGCCGAGGATTTTGTTCATTCTCTCAAGAAGAACGTTGACCAGTTTCAGCTTGAACTTATTGAGACCGTCGTTGGCCTTTTTCTTCGACAACTCCGACATCTCTGCCAACATTGAGTGGAGTTGCTGCTCCAATCTTTCGAAATCCTGAACATCGGCTTCGCTCTTCACGAGTCCCTCCTCAGCCGGGGCAGGCGCGGGCGAACTCGACGTACTTCTTCTGGAGGACGTCGACGGGGTCGCGCTGCTTGCTCTCAAACAGGTTGACGATGAGGTCCAGATCGTCGTCGGTCAAGGCAATAATGCACCGGCGGTGGGCGGACCACAAATCGATTGTGTTTCGGAACATGCGTGCCGGCAGCGGACGGCGGGTGAGCAGCACGCCGAAACGTCCGAGCTGATCGGTGAGGTAGCGGTTGAGCTGGCTGATGTTTCCGCCGTCAATCTGCCTGACGTTCTTCATCTCCATGACGATCTGGGGACAATCATACTTGGCGATCAGCTCGTCGAGGAAGGGGTGGGAGCGATTGTTGTAGAAGATGAGATCGCGAATGAGGACGCCGGAGTCGGTGCGGGTCTGGGCTTCGGCGAAATCCAGTTGGGGATAGAAGGCAGACGCCAACAGGCGCGCCATCTCGCGCTCGTACTTGCGGTCGTTGCGATCACCCGGCCCGCCGGATAAGGGCAGGTTTCGAATCGCCTCGAAGCTGGCTTTGGCCGAGCTAACGGGTATCTGCGCGAAGAGTGAGTCGTTGGTGCAGTCTGTGGCTGTCCGTTCCTTTTTGGCGACAAATTCAAACACCGCGCCATAGTTCTGGCGATTGTAGGTGAGGACGGTCACCCGCTGGTCTGCGGTGGATTCCGGCTTGGCGTCCTTTGGACAGGACTCGGCAAAGTATTCGTCGAAGTTGATCCAGGGCGTGAAACGGAGCCAGCGCTTGGGAACGAAGGTGATGGGCTTGCCGTTTTCCGGATTGACGGGCAGGTTGACGTCTTCCGACTTCAGGGAGTTTTCGCTGTAGCTGTAAACCTGGAGATGCACCATGGACATGGGGAAGCCGATGGTTTGGCATTGTTGGATGGTGTAATCAATCAGGAAGGATTTCAGGAAGCTACAGGCGAAATCGCTGATGCGGTCTTTCGAAATGTGGTCGACGAAAAACTGGATTTCCTCGAAGTGGACGAAGCCGGCTTTGTAGTATTGCGGGATGTCGTGGAAGAGGCTGAGGATTTTCTCCGCAGTTGGCGCCCCGATCCTGTGGCCTTCACGAGTGGGCGATAGGCCCAGGCCAACCTCGTCACATTCGCTCAGCGCAATCAGCAGGTCGATGGCATCTTTCTGCCGGCCTTGTTTGGCCAGGTGGCCGAGATGGTTGAGGAGTTGATGAGGGAGGTGTGAAGAGCCTGGTCTTGTTGCGACGGGGAGCGCCATAGCAGGAAGGGATCGACGTACAGCGGGGTGTCCTCGTCGAGGAAGGGGATGGCAAAATCGGTCTGCGCCTGAGGCAGGAGGATGTTGTGGTAGTCGGTTAGACGTGGGCGGACCAGCGGCATGGGCTCAGAATATCTGAACGGCAGGGATTCCCCAGCGATCAATTTCCCACACATTCGCAAAGGCCGAGAGTGTGCGGGGCGCCCCCCCGAAGAGAATCTACGGTCGGGAATCCGGCTTTTTATTCGGCCGTTCCGGACTTTGGAGTAACTTCCTGTCGATTACAAGGTCTATACCGCTCTTAAGTGACACACCTAAATCGATTAATTCCTCTAGTTGTCGCAGCACTGCCTGCCGGCCCGCGGTGCTAAGCCCACCGAACCACTTCAACCGCTGCGGATCCAGCAGAGGAATTATGTCTTCATCGGAGAGCTGCTGACGAGGACCTGGTCTGTCGCGTAAAATCGGCCGAAGGGTATCGTGAACTACTAGATCACGTAGTTCGTTGCGTAGCATTCCGGTCGAATGGCGGACGCTTTCCGCAACTTGCATCTGAGTGCGCTCTAGATTGTGCCGAAATTCCAACCTGAGCTCACTGATGCCCTCTAAGATCTGGCGTAGCACCAGCTTTTCCTCCGATTTGCCGCTCTCGAGGTGCTTTAAGACTCCCGCAAGTTTTACAGGAGTTTCCCCCAAATGGCCCTCCTCTATTTGCTGAACTTGCGCGGTGATCTCTTTCTTTGCTCTTTCGGCACCGTCAAGATCCAGCTCCAGTGAAACAGCCCGGAGGTCGGCAATATCAAAGGGAATTTTCTGGCCGGCGTCAATCACGTGGATGACGGGTTTCTGTGTGGCGTGCCGAACTGCTAGCTCGTAGAACACGTTCGGATTGTGTTCGGTGAGATCGGCAATAACCAAGGTGGAATCTAGAACTTTCTCCAAAACTTGTAGGGTGATGCTGCCAGGCTGGGAAATCTCGTCGGCTCTAACAACACTGTAATGAAGTGGTTCGAGTGCAGCCTTGAAAATGTGCTTTAGTACTTTATCGGCCCGCTTCCTGGTATCGCTGTCGGCCGAACCTATGGGGGAGATCACAAAGCAAACTTTCTCGCTGGCGGACTTGGTCGTCATCCTACACTTTAACTTTCTATTGGCTTTCCAGTCGATTTTATCAAAACATTGGCCCTTTCTTCGCTATAGCTTGGCATTGCGCAGGCGCAGGGCGTTGCTGACGACCGAGACGGAGCTGAAGCTCATGGCGGCGGCGATGATCGGGCTGAGCAGGATGCCGAACTTGGGATAGAGAATGCCCGCCGCGATCGACACGCCCACCGAGTTGTAGACGAAAGCGAAGAACAGATTTTCGCGAATGTTGCGCATGACGGCGCGGCTGAGGCGGCGGGCGCGGACTAATGCCGGGCGACCCACCCAAGCTTCCTTTGCTAGGGTGGGTTTTTCGTCGTTGGATGCGGTGATCTGCAAGTCCGCCGGTATCACCTCGCCCTGCGACACAGATCACTGACAAAATGTTGGCGGAAGGCGTGAGATGCTGGCGGGTGTCTCGGGAGAAGATTTCCCGGCCTTTTTCCCACTGAGTTCCAATCGCGCCCACGCGGCGAGAAATAAGACCCTCGACCTGACTTCTCCTGGATGTCCGCGCGCGCCCGTTTCGGTGGCGTCCTGAATTGCAAGGCTAAGACACCACGCCCCATTTCCCTTGCGGCGACTTTTTTCAACCGTGTGGCAAGGAGGACAAGCCAATGCACACCAGAGGGCGATTTCAGAGCTCGATCGTCAGTAGAATTTCATGCGCGGCGATAATCTTG
>JBEKQY010000204.1:0-8317 GCA_049519235.1 Candidatus Korobacteraceae bacterium
CCCCCAGCACGGTTACGCGGCCACGCCGGGGGAGGCCGCCGTGCCGCCAAAAACCCGGCTGGCGTCGAACCGCGCGCTGTGTTTAAACATGCCAAACACGGCGTGCAGCAATTTGCGCATCACGGCCACCAAGGCCACCATCTTGCATTTCCCCCGTCGCTGCAGCCCGCCATAGTAGGCCGCAAAAGCCGCATGGTGGTGAGCTGCCGTCAACGCCGGCATGTACAGGGCGCGGCGGAGATGGCGGTTGCCCACCTTGCTGATGCGCGGCCGCTTGGCCAGCGACGATCCCGACGAACACTCACATGGATCCAGACCGGCGTAGGCCACCCACTGCCGCACCTCGGCGTCGGCCGGGACCAGCGCCAACTCGCCCAGCAACTGCAGCGCGCTGCTCTCACCCACCCCAGGCAACGAAAGCAGCAGCCGGAAACGACCCTCCAGCAGCCCATCGGCGGCAATGATCTTGCGGCACTCGCGCGTCAGCCTGGCCTGCGCGCGCGCGATCGCTTGCAGGCTGCGCCGCAAGTCGCTGACCAGCACCTGCAAGCTCGTGCCCGTGGCCGACAAGGCGTGCAGCCGGTTCTTCTCGCGGGTGGCCGATTCCGTCAGCGCATGAATACGGCGCGCCAGCGCGGTCACCGACAACGCCGCCAGCGACGGCGGCTGCCACGGCTGAAACGGCATGCGGGCCGCATACTCGGCCAGCACCCCGGCGTCGACGGGATCGCTCTTATTGCGCTGCAACAGCGCCTTGGCGAAATCCTTCACCGCCCGCGGATTGGCCACCATCACCTCCATCCGGCGGTCGGCCTGCAATACCAGCGCTACGTCCAACCCATACAACCCGGTCGATTCCAGACACACCCGCACCCGCGCAGCGGCCCGCGTGAGATAACGTTTCAACTCCCGGTGTCCCGCCGCCGTGTTGGCAAAGCTGCGCGCCGCCTCAGGCTTACCGTCGCGCTGCCGCACCACCACCAACTGTTTCGCACTCACATCGATACCGCCGTACACTCTGCACTTGTCCAAGACCGCCTCCTGGAGCTAGGCTGGTTCCGGCTCCCCGACCCTGTATCGTCTCCGGTCGAGCTTGAACATGCAGGCTTGGTGCCTCCGATTCTCCCCGGCCTTATGGAGAAGAGGGCGGGGGGCCAATCTAAAGCTCAGGCTCTCGTGCTAACACGGGCCTCGCCGCTGTTCGGCCTCCCCGGAACATGGCGCCATTCGCTCCATGTCTCTTTACCACGAGCGTCAACATACAAGCCGCTGAGGGATTACCACGAGCGTCAACATACAAGCCGCTGAGGGAACTCGTTTTCTAGGCCTGCCAAGTTCGAGGTTCCTCAGGGACTAAAGCCCGCCCGTCGAGATGGTGTCGATCGGCGCGGCTGAAGCCGCGCCCCTTCAAAGAGAACGTCAACAAAGCGATCCGGCGTTTCCCTTCTCGGCTGGGAGCACATCAGCCTCACCGAAGCACACTATGACTACATTTGGCACACGGATAAACGGGCGTCAACTCGAACACCGTCCCGTAGGTGTAAGTCCCGCCCGTGTAGGTCGTGCCGTAAAGATTGCCGGCGGCGTCCAAAATCAGGCCGGCGTAGGGATACCACCCGTCCGCGAGGTTGAAGCTAAACAGCACCTGCTCCGTCCAGCCCCCACTCCCGTTGGGTGTCAACTCGAACACCGTCCCGTCGCCGTAAAAGCCGCCCACTTCGGTCGTGCCGTAGAGATTGCCGGCGGCATCGAAGATCAGGCCAGCGGCGGGAAGGGCCCCGTCCGTGCCGTTGCCGAAGTTATGCAGCACCGTCTCCGTCCAACTCCCGTCCCCTGTGGGCGCAAGCTTGAAAACCGTCCCAGCGTCGTAAGTGCCGCCCGCGTTGGTCGTGCCGTAGAGATTGCCGGCGGCATCGAAGATCAGGCCAGCGGCGGGAAGAGCCCCGTCCGTGCCGTTGTCGTTGAAGCTATGCAGCACCGTCTCCGTCCAGCTCCCGCCCGCCGCCGGCATCAGCTCAAAGACGACACCGGCACCGTAAGTCCCGCCTTCAAGGGTCGTGCCATATAGATCGCCAGCACCATCGAAAATCAGGCTCCCTAGCCAGGGGTAGAGTCCGTCGGCTCCGTTGAAGCCATGGAGCACCTTCGCTGTCCACCCTTCGCCCGCTGTGGGCGTCAACTCGAACACTGTTCCGTCGGGGTAATCGCCGTTCCCTCCTTCGGTCATGCCATAGAGATTGCCTGTGGCATCAAAGATCAGTCCGGCCCGGGGATCGTACCCGTCACCGTTGAAGTTATGCAGCACCTGCTCCGTCCAGCCCCCGCCCGTTGTGGGCGTCAACTTGAATACCGTCCCGTCGCTGTAAGTGCCGCCAGAGGTGGTCGTGCCATAAAGATTGCCGGCGGCATCGAAGATCAGGCCGGCGTAGGGCCCGGCCCCGTCGTTGTTGATGCTGCCGAAGCTGTGCAGCACCTGCTCCGTCCAGCCCCCGCTCCCGTTGGGCGTCAACTCGAACACCGTCCCTACGTTGTAAGTGCCGCCATAGCCGGTCGTGCCATAAAGATTGCCGGCGGCATCGAAGATCAGGCCGGCGTAGGGCCCGGCCCCGTCGTTGTTGATGCTGCCGAAGCTGTGCAGCACCTTTTCCGTCCAGATCCCGCCGGTTGCAGGGCTCTGCGCTTGCGCTGATTGGGTCAAGACGACCGTCAGCGCCAATACAACTGCCATCGCCAATGCGGCCGTCGCCGCGCGCGCGATGATGTGCAAAAGTGAATTGCGGAATTGCTTTTTTCCTTGCATGGGCTTTACCTCCTCGCCATGTGGCGAAACCGAAGCTGATGAAAGGAACGCACGCGGATGCCGGGGAGAAGAAACGTCGAGGGTCTATTTCTCGCCGCTCAGGCGCGGTGGCTGTGGGTGGGAAAAAGGCCGGAAAATCTTCCCCTTAGGAGGCATCCACTAGAATTTCACGCCGCCGGTGGATAATTTGTCAGTGACCGCTGCCTCTTGGGGAGGTGATAACCGCGAATGCCGCGTCGGAGCGACGGCTCTTCGTAGAGGAAATATGATTCCAAGATGCTTGGAGCGGGAGACGGGGATCGAACCCGCGACCAACGGCTTGGGAAGCCGTGACTCTACCACTGAGTTACTCCCGCTCTCTCTGTAGGTCCCTCCCCTTCGACTTCGCTCAGGGTCGGGATTTCGCCTGCGGCTCTCGCTCCTCCACCCCGCCACGCGAAAATCGCGCGTGCCGGGGACCCCGGTTTCGCTCACGTCCGCAAACCGGCTCAAGTTACTCCCGCTCAGCGCGTGGTGAGCAAAGTGTAACACCGCCCAAATTTGCCGGCAATTTATGCCTTCTGCTCGCGGCTGCCAACAATCTTCTTCGCCCTCGTGCGACCAGCCGCAGTCTTTGACACTATTTCCAAGCGACTGCTAGTATGAGTTGTATTTCCCGCCACGCCCACGTCCCCGTCGTCTAGCCCGGCCTAGGACATCGCCCTTTCACGGCGGTAACACGGGTTCAAATCCCGTCGGGGACGCCAGGATTTCAAAGGACTTATCAACTTGCGGTAACGGCGTTTGCACCAACCAGGCACCCACCTCCATGTCATCCTGGTAGATGGGGCCCGTTGTCCACCGGCTCAAAATCAGCGCTGCGTCACGTCGATCCAGGGTGCAGTATTTGCTGTATTTTCACCAACCCCGCCCAGTTTCCAGTTGACGACAGTTGACGGACAGGCAGCTCACATTGCTGGGTTACTTCCGATCAGCCGACGGCCCGGAAGTTATCATTAGGCCGAGGAGTACGGAGCCGTGACTAAGCGTCAACCCAAGGTTCACACTCAACTCGGCCGGGCCGCAGGCCGGATTTTTGCCGCCAACGACCGCATCAACCAAGTTCTCATCGAACATCTTGACCCTGCCGCCTGGAGAGCCAAACCGCCCGGTAAGGTCCGCACCATTGCGGCGATCTTCACCCATATGCACAATGTCCGCGCCAAGTGGATCAGGCTTACCGCTCCGCACTTGAAGGTCCCACCACAGCTCAACCGCACGCACTGCACACCGCAGCAGGCCCGTGCGGGATTAGCCGAGAGCGCTGCTCGCTGCGCGGAGATGCTCGCTGAAGCGCTGGGCGGTGGCGGGAACCGAGTCACGAAGTTTCGCAGAGACGGCTGGGCTCAGCCTTGGCCGGTCGGCGTGGAAATGCTGTGCTACATGCTATCTCACGAAGCCCACCATCGCGGACAGGTGTGCATGCTGGCGCATCAGCTCGGATTTCCGTTGGCAAACAAGGTGACGTCTCGGATGTGGAATTGGGAAAAGCTGTGGAAAGAGTGCGGCTCGCCGCGCGGCCCCGGCTACGATACTTAAGGAAGCTCAAGGGCATCCGACGAAATCGATGGCTTCGCTTTCGCCGGAACCGGAAGGTCGGGCTGACAGCATAGGTTGTAGTCGGACAAGCAACGGAATTGTGGTCGTTGTACTACCGCAGCAGGCAACGAGCGCAAATCCCACCTGCATCTACCAAACATATCCTGAAGTATCTCACTCACTAACGATGGTGGAAATCATCAGGTCCTGCATCGTTCTCGGGTAGATGATGTTTCCGGGACAATTTCTCGTCGGATGGACAATCGGCGAAAACATTGAATTCATGATGAAGAAACCACATTCCAAGAAGGTTAAAGCTATCGGATAGATTTCCAAGAGTGCCGGACATCTGCGAATAGCCCGTTACACATCCCCGGGAGCGGTGTTGCCTGTGCGGATGTTATTCGGGAGTGCTCGTCCCGGTAAAGGCAAATGCCTTGGCCAAAGTGGAAACAAATTCTTCTGCGGACTGCGGCCGCTCGGCGGTTTTGGGATTGAGTGCCCGCTCGAAAAACTGCTGCCACTCAGCAGGTGCATCGGGCAAGTGAGTGGAAAGCGGAGTGAACCGGCCGTGGACTATGGAATAGTGCATCTGGCCCACCGAGGTTGCCGGAAAAGGATGGGCCCCGGTCAGCATCTCGTAGGTAATCACTGCCAGCGCCCAGAGGTCCCATGCCGGAGACGCGACTTCACCCTTGAGCTGATCCGGTGACATATACTGCGGTGTACCCACCAGCACACCTGACATAGTGTTGGCTGTAGCCGCGGCCGCGTTGCTCGCTGAACCCAGAAACTTCGCCAGACCGAAGTCCAAAATCTTGGCCAGGTCCGCCTCACCGCTTTGGACCAGGAAAATGTTCTCCGGCTTCAGATCGCGATGAATTAAGCCGTGTTCGTGCGCCGCCTCAAGACCGGTGCACACGTCTCCAAGAACCTGCAAGATCTGTTGTGGTGCAAATTTCTTTTGCTGCTCCAATCGTTGCCGCAGCGTGCAGCCTTCGAGCAACTCCATCACCAGAAACACGCGCGCGTCCGAATCCACACCAAAGTCGTGTACGGTAACCAGATTGGGGTGTGCGAACGACGCTGCCGCTTTGGCTTCACGCCGGAAGCGTTCCGCCGCGTCGCTACTGGTGACCAGGTCCTCGCGTATCAGCTTGACCGCAACGGCGCGCTCCAGGGATGTATCCGTGGCCTTGTAAACCGTGCCCATTCCTCCCCGTCCCAGCCTGCGCTCCAGGCGGTAGCGCGAGCTCAGCAGCCGCTTAGACGGCATTCGCCTGAGTTGCGCGCCTTCACTGGCGCAGCGCCCCATGCCGCTGTCGTAGCACAAACCGCAACGCGGACACTCTTCAAATCCGCCGAGCGCACTGGTAACCGGACGCTCCAGGAGCAAAGCCAGCGCGCTGCCAATACCCGCGAGTAATTCCTGGTCCTCGCTGCTGTAGGGCTCCTCTGATTTCTTGGGGCCCAAAACCATGAGCGCCTCGCGACCTTCAGATGCCATCGCGATGGGTACCATCAGGTCGATGCGCGCCTCCCGCAGGAAGTTCGTATCTTCGGAGGGAAGCTGCTGCTTGAGCCATCCGCTTTCGGCCAGCGATATCTGCAAGGGCTTGGCAAAAAGGCGAAAGGCGGCCATAAGCTTGCTTTCGGCGCTCAGTCCGCGGGGAGAGATTTCCGGCGGCGTGGAAGCGATGCACCGATAGAGCGGCTCGCCGGCCTCACGCATCAGGATGGAGACAAACTCCGGATGCAGCGCCTGCTCGATGCGGGCAACCGCTTTGGGCGCAACGTCGGCGAGGTTGGAGGAGGCGCGAATTTCATCCACGGTTTGACGCAGCAAGTGCTGCGCGTTGTAGTGTTCGCGATAAAAGCGGCGGTCCAGGACCTCCGTCCACTGCGACTGTTTCTTGTGGGCGATTACTCCCACCACGGCCATCAGCCCATACGCCCAGCCGTGGGCAGAGAGCAGAACTCCGAAGGGCTGCTGTTTGTGGGCAATCAAATCGAAGATGATGATTCCTGCCAGGATAGGAATGGGGATGAGCAGCACGCCGCGCGCCACGGCGTATTGCAGGCTCTGGCGGACGATGAAACTTACCTGGAACAGCCGCTGCTTCAGCACCGCGTACGCCACACAAATGGTGAACGGAACCTGCACCAGCCCAAACAGCAGCGGTGAGAGAAAAATCGTAGAAAGCCAGGCCGTCTTTTGGGTGAAGGAGACCAGAATAGCTGCAAGCAAATCCACGAAAAACAGCAGCAAGCCAAGCAACACCAGCCGAATCCGGCGCCTTTCATTCACCTCCCGGAGCCTGAAATAGTTCACGGCCAGGATCACCACCGAGCCCAAAAAAGCCACCAGGGAATCGATCGCGAAGATCGCACCCAGCCAATGCGGGAGGTCGCCTACAGGGAGCTGTGGGGCAAACAGTATGCCGTAATTGACAACGGCTGCGGAGCCCAGCAAAGGCGCGGTGACCACCGCCAACATCATCCATGCCCATCGGCGCTGCAGCAGCGGCTTGGGGAACGAAAGCGAAAATACCAGCGTGGGGACGACGGGGAAGCCATTGCTGCCGAGTATCACCGGGGGAAAGCTGAGCCACTGAATGGCCAGTGGCAGGTTCCTCCATATCACCGCAGCATTGGCGGACAGAAAGTAAGAATTGCCGGTACCCAGGCAGCAGAGGAATATGCCGGCGGCAACGGCGGTAAGGTCGCGCGGCCTCTTGAACAGAACCAGCAGCCCCACCAGCAACTGAATAAGGCTGACGGCCAGTTCCACGCACCAACCCAGGTATTCTTTCGGGGTCATCGCTTGTATCAGCTTGCGATTTAGGGCCAACCGCAAGTGAACTTCCTGGCTCCCGCGCAACACCACAATGGAAACCGGATGGTCGAATACCGTGTTGCTCAGCGCGCTTCCCAGCTCAATTATGTTTCTTACCGCTTTGCCATCTACATTGATGATTCTGTCATCCGGCTTCACCCCGGCTGCGTCGCCCGGGCTTCCCGGTGTCACACTCGCCACCCGGTTGTTGCCAAGGTTGATGTTGGCTCCGTTTGACTCGGGAAGTTTGAGAGGCAAATAGACAAAGCCCACCAGGAAGCAGGCGATGAAAGACGCTGCAACCAACCAAATCCACCACGGGATGCGGGCAGGGGACATGCTCTTTTACTTATGCGTTACGCAATTCGGGAGACGCCCATTATAGGCACACCGTCCACAGAATCAGCAAAGAGGTGGTTGCAAACAGTGGCCAGGGATTGACGGCCGAGAAAGCCATCCCTAAGTGCGTCTAAAATGACTTCGGTTGTTCTCACCAGCCGCGCCCTTACGCATTTGGCAGAAAAACGAGGCGATTCATGGCAGCGGATCCAATCATTAACCGGCTTTCTGAATGGAACATGCCCGTGAGGAAGAAATTCCTGATCGCTGGCCCCTGTAGCGTGGAATCGGAAAAGCAAATGCTGCGGACGGCCATGCAGCTTTCAGCCTATGAGGTCACCCTGCTGCGAGGTGGAGTCTGGAAGCCACGCACCCGTCCCGGCTCGTTCGAAGGCGTTGGGGTCAAAGGGCTGATGTGGCTAAAACAAGCGGGGAACGCCGCCGGGCTGCCGGTGGCTACCGAGGCTGCAAAACCAGCTCATGTGGAGGAATGCCTGAAAGCCGGTGTTGATGTTCTCTGGATTGGCGCGCGGACCACCACCAGTCCTTTCGCGGTCCAGGAGATCGCCGATGCCCTGCGGGGCGTGGATATCCCCGTCATAATCAAGAATCCCATGAACCCGGATATCGAGCTATGGATCGGAGCCATTGAAAGGATCCACAAAGCAGGAATCACAAAGATCATGGCAGTACACCGGGGCTTTTCGACTTATGGGAAAAACCTTTATCGTAATCAACCCATTTGGAGAATCCCTATCGAGTTG
>JBEKQY010000205.1:0-7000 GCA_049519235.1 Candidatus Korobacteraceae bacterium
CGGCCACGGCAGACGAGATGCAGACCACGGCGGCCACGCCCAGCACGGCAGCCACTCCGCTCATGCCGGAGACGCCGATAAGCACCATCAGCAGCGCGGCGATTATCAGCGCGGCCAGCGTGAGCCCGGAGATCGGATTGTTGGACGAGCCGATTAATCCCACCAGGTTGCCCGAGACCGCAGCGAAGAAGAAGCCAATGATGATCATCACGATGGCGGCGACGATCCCGCCCTTCAATACCCCGGCATAGCTGGTATAGAGGGCGATCATGCAGAGCAGTACAACGAACAGCCCGCTAAACACGATCTTGCCGTTCAGGTCACGCTCGGTGCGGGCCGTGCCGGCATGAGCTGCAGCGGATTTCTTCAAATCGGAAACGGCGCGCGCCATGCCGCTGGACAGGCTCTTCCGCATGCGAAAAAGTGTGTAGCAGGCGCCCACCAACATGCCGCCCACGGCAATGGGCTTGACGATGTATTTCCAGACCGAGTCCGCCTGACCGGCCCAGAAGGAATCGCCGGGTATAGCTCCGGCAGGCAAGAACTGTGATACGAAGGTCGGGCCGCCCAGGAACAGAATCAGCGGAACCAGTAGTCCCCAGGCAATCACGCCCCCGGCAAAGTTCAGCGATGCCAGCCGCGGTCCAATGATGTAGCCCACGCCCAGATAGGCCGGGCTGACCTGGGGTGCTGACATTGTGGTCACGGCGCCGGCGCTAAGTTTGGGCGAAGCCGCGTCCCGGCCCAGCCGCACAAAACTCTTCCCTAACTGACCGACGCTGACAATGAAATCCCGGCTGGGACTAAACAGGTTAAACTGCCCCAGCAGATAGACCAGTCCGCCGAAGCCCATGTTGCCGAACAGGATCTTGGCAGCGCGGCTGCCCTGTTGACCTGCGATATGAATCTGCGATGCGGCCACCGACTCCGGGAAGGGAAGCTCAGGATCTTCCACCATCACCCGCCGCAGCAGGGTGACAAAAAGAATGCCGAGCGCGCCTCCCACCAGCATCAGAATCGACGACTTCCAGTAGGCATGTTCGAAGTCGAAGACTGGCCACGCTCCCGATATGACGAATGCCGGAATAGTGAAGATCGCGCCCGCCGCGACCGACTCGCCGATAGAGCCCACGGTTCGCGTGATGTTCTCTTCCAGCAGCGAGCCCTTCATGATGCGCAGCACCGCCATGCCGATGACGGCTGCGGGATACGTGGCGGCGATGGTCATGCCGGCGCGCAGGCCGAGATAGGCATTCGCGGCGCCCAAGATGACCGTCAGGACAAGACCCAACAGCACCGCGCGAAGCGTGAACTCCGGCATATTGGAATTGTCGGGAACGTAAGATCGAAACTTCTTTGGTGGAGCAGTCGTGGTGGTACTCATTAGGGCAGACCTCGCGCAGCGCACAAATTATAGCGACCGCGCAAGTTAGCACGCCAGCGGCACTTGTTACAAGTGCGGACAAATGCCCGACGGAGGGCTAATCTCTTAGCTTTTGCCAACAGCACCGCCTCTGCTAGGTCTTTTCTCTTTATTCTGTGCGACAAACCGTTCTAAATTCCTCGATGCCCTGGCGAGTTCTTCGCGAACTGCAAGGGGCGCCTTTTTTTGTTTTGCGAGAATCCGTTGCACCTTCTCAGACGTTCTGGCGAGTTCTTCGCAAAATGCAATGAGCCTCTTGCTCACATACCGCCCAAAAGCGGCACGCAGATGTGGCTTGCTCTCGACGAACGCATCGAGATCCCGCTCAAATCGCTTCCGTTCTCGTGTGAAAGCGACAGAATCGAGTCGCCTCCGGAATTCGGTCAACGCAAGTCTAGTCTTATTCGGCGCCGACCGGCAGAGCCCACCCTCAACCCCGTCGAGTGCCTGCGCGATTTTCTCTTTCCATTCGGAAGCAGCCCGCATAGACCCAACTTACACCGGACGGTTGCTTTTCGACGATACCAAACGGGTAAAATTCCCTTCTGAAGAGGAGAACCAACACACATGGACTACCTTCTTAAGACCGAGCCTTCCGAGTACTCTTTCGCCGACCTGCAGCGAGACAAAGAAACGGTGTGGGACGGAGTATCGAACCCTGTCGCGCTGAAGCACCTGCGGGAGATGAAGCCCGGCGACCGCCTGATTATCTATGAGACCGGCGATCACAAGACTGTCGTCGGTACGGCTTCGGTGCTTTCCGTCGATGCGGCTGACCCGCGCAATCCCGTGGTGAAGATCAAAGCGGGAAAAGCGATTGCGAAGCCAGTCTCGCTGGCCGAGATCAAAGCCAACCCGATATTCGTCGACTCGCCGCTGGTGCGACAGGGAAGACTGTCAGTGGTGCCGTTGACAGCCGCACAACACAAAGCGTTGGTGGGCGAATAACCCGGCTTCACGCAAGTTCGTGCGACGCGGCAACCGTTTGAGTGCCGGCCTTTCTTTCGACGAGCGTTGCTGTCCGCACTTTCGTTGTGCCGCACACATCACGAGGCCAGCCCGAAGGGCGGCATTTGTTTTAGCCGTGGGCGTGAGCCCGCGGTAAATGGTTGAAAGAAAATCCTGAGTCCCTTTAGGGACGGCACAATCCGCAGGAACAGGTAATCGCAACATGCCGGGTGTGAACCTGGAAGATCCATGCTGTCTCGCGCAGCAGATGTTCCGCCGCTCCGCGGCTCGGTGATTTTTTCATAGCACCGCGGGCTGACGCCCGCGGCTAAAACAAATGCCGCCGCTTACGCGGCTGTCTACTTGGCGGACAGCGATTCTGCCCGCGCAACCTCCAACTCGACTTCTCTGTCGTAAAATCTTGATGAATCCGCCGCAAGGTATCTTGTCCGGCATTGCACCCGACATAGGGGAGCACATATACTAACCAGTCACGGTGCTTCGGGACCGGGCTGGCGTCAACCATCGCTTCTTCCGGGCCCGGCGGTACCGGTGACAGGGCTTCCATGGGCGCGTAAGTGCGTGCCGTATGGAAGGGTTGGAGGGTCGTCTTCAGCAGTTGTGAGACGCTAAATCGAACCCGGCGAGATCTGCGCGCCCGGCAACGCGCGGTTGTTCTTGCGCCTGTTCAAGTTTTCCTGCAAAGTATCTTTTCTGTACTCTTCCCTTCCGATTGCAGGCTCTGCGGCACGCCTCTGGACAACATCTCCAGGGTGCCCGTATGCAAGGAGTGCCTGGCCGAAATCGTTCCCGTGCGAGCGCCGCAATGCGTAGTCTGCGGCGACCGGCTGGCCAGCGCTCAATTGCTGATGGGAGACGGCCTCTGCGCGAATTGCCGCGTCAGTGCGCCGGAGTTCGAGCGGGCGGTCTCCTTTGGCGAATACAGGGACGGCGTGCGCGGACTCATCCATCTGCTGAAGTACGAGCGCGTCACACCCGTTGCCCGTCCGCTGGGCGGAATGCTGGCCCAAGGCATCGCCGAGTTGCTTGCTGGTTGCCGTGGTTCGATGCCGCTGCTGATTGCGGTCCCACTCCACAGAAGCAGGCGCCGTTCGCGCGGCTTCAACCAATCGGAGCTGATCGCTCGTGCCGCGGCTAGGCGTCTTCCACAAAGGCTTGAGCTGGCCTGCGACGCGCTGGTTCGGCAGCGGGACACGGTTTCGCAAGTGGGTCTCAGCCGGGAAGAACGCATCGCAAACGTGCGTAACGCCTTTCGGGTCGCCGATGCCGCTCGCGTAAAGGGCCGCGACATAATGTTAGTCGACGACGTTATGACCACGGGCACTACATTGTCGGAGTGCGCTCGCGTCCTGAAGCAAGCGGGTGCGGAACGGGTTTGGGCCGCAACCGTGGCCCGCGCCTTTGACGGCGCGGACTCGCGGCTGGCTGGCGATTCAGCAGAACAGGAGGCAACCGAAGTGGCGGTTACCACTTCGGTTTAGAACAGGTCATGTCAATGCAGGCCCAAGGCGCAGCGCCGCGATACGGAAAATCACTGGCCGGTTGCATGCATCATGCCCGGATGGCAGGCGATGAGCCGCCGCAGTGGGCGGCGATGCACGCGCCCGTGCTGGTGCTGAACGCTTCCTATGAGCCAATCAATATCTGCGCCGCGCGCCGCGCCGTCATCCTGGTACTGAAAGGCGTGGCCATGATGGAAGAAGCCAATGGGCATGTCCTGCACGCCGCCCGCGTTGCCATGCGCGTGCCTTCGGTGATTCGCCTGCTGGAATACCGGCGTATTCCGCATCAGACGCGCGCTCTGTCGCGCAAGAACATCCTGCTGCGCGACCGCAACACCTGCCAATACTGCGGCAATATCCTGGCCGCCGGCGAGTTGACGTTGGACCACGTTATCCCGCGTTCCCGCGGCGGGGCTTCCACCTGGGAGAACCTGGTTGCCTGCTGCCACGCCTGCAACCGCAGGAAAGGGAACATGCTCCCGCATGAGTCCAGTATGAAGCTTTTGCGCGAGCCGCGCGCCTTCAACCTGCACACCAGCCGGCATATTATGCGCATGATGGGGCGGTCGGACTTGAAGTGGCAGAAATACTTGTTCTACTGAGCACAATCTCTATGCCTGCCAAAGGTGTTGCCCCTGCCGCTTTTCACTGTTTCGGTGTCGTCTTTGCGCCCGGCGGCTGCGCTCCGGACTGTGGCTGGTCTCCTTTGGTAACCTCCTGGCCTTCGTAAGTGATCCTCGACCTTGCGCCGTAGCGCTTGTAGTTCTTGTACTTCACGATGTAACGCATCTGCACATCCTCCTGCGCGAAGTGCAGCGTGTCGTCGGCATAGGTGTAGGTGGGGAACCAATACTTGCCGTCAATTTGCTCACGCCAGGTGGTGTACTTGGGAGAAAGGTTTTCTTTCTCCGGATGTTTGGGGTTGTGGGGCTGAGGAACCGTCTCGCCATAGACTTTGACGATCTGGAGGTCATGATCGTCGACCCAGATCCGGCCCTGAAAGTAGCGTTCGCCCTTTTCCATCTCCTTGGGCGCGATGTCGAAGACGTATGTTCCCAGTTCATCTTCTCTTTGCTTGCCGACATAAAGGATTTGATATTTGCCAATATCGTCGCTGGTGAGCACGAAAGGCAAACGGTGACGGATATCGTCGTAGTCAGACTCGGTCATCTGCACCCTCTGTAGGCTGGACTGAGGCGCAAAGGTCACTTGCTCGATTCGCCGGCCCTTGTCATCGAAGAGCACATCGCTGACCTGGTGGTATTCGCCGTCGACGGTGCCGCCATCCAAGGTCTGAATCGTGACGTCCTGGGTGTAGGTATAGTTGTCGCGGGCGACCTTAAACTGCTTTTCCTTGGCGGCAAACTGCTGGATGATCTGCTCGACCGTGACACCCTGCGGCTGCGAGGGATCGAGTTTGCCCTCGCCACGCTCGTCCGCTGCCGCGGCCATGGGAAGGCACAACGCCAGCAGCGACAAAAACACGATGGCTAAACGCGGAACGGTTCGGTCGCACTTCATTAAGACCACCCTTCACATCATTGTAATTGTATTCCGTGCGGCGGCGCATGAGGCCGCGGTGCATTTCGCAGTGGCTGGGCTGAAGCCAACCAGAGGACGCAGAACCTCGTGAACAACCTGCGGATCGGGTTATCCGTTACACACCCTTGGGATATTTATTTGACGGATTACCGAACCACCCGTTTAACATGGTTGTAAAGTGCACATATCCAATCCCCAGCAACGCATTGGCGTCATTAATGCGCTCCGGGCTTTTGCCGCGCTCGCGGTGGCCTGGGGCCACTTTGTCGCCGGCCAGGGAAAATACCTCGGGATGTCGGGCAAGTACGGATATCTCGGCGTTGAGATCTTCTTTGTAATCTCCGGTTTCGTAATTCCCTGGAGTTTATATCGCTCGCGCTACGTGCTGCGCGACTATCCCCGCTTCGTGTTGAAGCGCAACGTGCGCCTGTATCCGCCGTATCTGGCGTCGATCGCGATCACCATCCTGGCCACGAACTTCGTGCTGGTGCCGCTGTTTCACATTCCGCGGATCACTGTCACCGGACGCGATCTGCTATGGCACTTCGGGTACCTGAACGACCTGGTCCATGTGCCGTGGGTCAACGTCGTCTATTGGACGCTGGCCATCGAGTTTCAGTGGTACCTGCTGATTGGGCTGGCGCTGCCGGTGCTGGCTAGCCGGCGCCGCCTGGCGCGATTCGCGGCCATCGCGGCCATGACGCTGGCATACTTCGCCTTTCCCTGGGACCGGCTGGTTTTCCACTACCTGCCGGTTTTTCTTATCGGCGTTTTCGTGTTTCAGTACCGCGCCCGGATCATCGATCTCCGCCAGATGCTGGGACTGATAGCAGTAATAGTTCTGGCGATGCTCAGGATGTCGGGCTGGCTGGTCCCGCTGGTTGCGGTGCCGACCGGATTGCTGATTGCAGTCTCCACCTTCCATAGCCATGCGATGGACCGCGTGGGCGATGTGAGCTACTCGCTGTATCTGTTACACCTGCCCATCGGCGTGAGCGTGATTGGCTGCCTCTCGCACTGGCTGCCGTATGCCGGCTGGTATATAGGACTGCTGGATGTAATTGGCGTGGCTGCTTCCATGTGGGCGGCATGGATCATGTATCAGATCATCGAAAAGCCATCGCAGGATATGTCGTCCGCCATCCGCTTTGCCCACCGATCGCGGCCGGTGACGCAGCCGGCGGTCGCTGCGGCGGCGGAATGAGCCCTCCCGGATAGGGGTGTCGCCGCTCCGGCTGATCTTGCAGGAGACGCGCCGACCGCTAGTTATGCCGTACAGAGAGGGCGAGCAGATGATCAGAAGACCTGACAGGCGTAACGGCAAACGAAAACTTTGTGCCCCTCGATAGAATGTCCAGCCTCATCGCGGTCGCTTCACCATGACTCTGCAGGAATTTGCGGAGGCCGCTGATTACATACTCGTCGTCTATCTGGATCGAGGACAGCCTGAGCTCATGCAAGCGAGCCTCATCTTCGCGCTGATTGCTGTCGACCGGGCGAAGGACAAAGCTTAGAATGACCACACCCTCGACGACTTGTACGGCAAAGTTTTTGGCCCCAATTG
>JBEKQY010000206.1:0-6946 GCA_049519235.1 Candidatus Korobacteraceae bacterium
GATCGCGCCCGACTTCGCTGGATTTTACGTGATGGAGCCAATCAACGAGATAAGAATTGCCTCACACCGTCCTATCAGTAATTTCAACCCTGCGAAGGTGCGGTCCGGTTAACGTACTGGCTGGCATCATCAAGAACTACGCACCTGGGAAGTATAGGTCCGTGGTGACAACCTTGTCGCCCGAGACCTGTGACAGCATCCTGCCTAATCTTCAGTCGGGTGGAGTTCCCATCGCGGAAATGAAGCTCTCGCGGGCGGAGTCGCTTCTGGTCGGCCGCCGGCGATTGGGGCAAGTCATGGCGCAGTGGAACGCCGACCTTGTGCATTGTCACGGATTCCGAGCGAACGCATTGATGGCGGCGTGTGCGCCCCAGATTCCGGTTGTCTCTACCGTCCACTGCGACCTGTCGGCAGAGTATTGCTCCTCCTATGGAGAGACACTGGGAAGCATCATGGTGTGGCGTGAATACGCAGCGCTGCGGCAGTTTGGCTGCGCGGTAGCCGTTTCACGCACGGCGGCCGTGGCGGCCGAATCCCATGGAGTGCACTGCGCGGTGATTCCCAATGGCATCGATCTGGATCTCTACTGTCCGCCGCGTGATGCCTGGGAAAAGGCGCTCTGTCGCCGAGGGCTGGGCCTGCCGGCGGAATGGGTTGTAGTCCTCCATACCGGAGCATTGAATTCTCTCAAGCGGCCGATCGATGTGATTGCCGGATTTCGCAGCGCGACGCTTTCCCAAAATGCCGTGCTGGTAATGGCCGGGGACGGCCCCTTGCGTTGCGCCTGTGAACGAGCCGCCGCCGGGACAAGGAACATACTCTTCCTGGGCAATCGCGCCGATATCCCCGACCTGCTGCGCGCCAGCGATGTCGTGATCTCGAATTCCAGTTCGGAAGGCCTGCCGCTGGCCCTGCTTGAGGCTTGCGCCTGTGGAGTGCGCGTCATTGCCTCCGATATTCCCGCGCACCGGGAAATCCAGCTGAGATTTCCCCAACAGGTATCACTTTTCGCCGCCCGGGGAGCCAAAGCTCTCGCTGCTGCACTCGACGAACACAGCCCGGGAGCCATGGCCCACACGTTCAAACCGCCGGCTGATTCCTTGTGTGCCATCTCATCGCGACGAATGTCGTTGTCGTATCAAGCCCTATACCAGACATTGCTTGCCCGCGATCGGCGGCCGGCAGAGCTATTAGCGTGAGCAATCCGAAGAGAAAATTTCAGTTTTCGGTGTTGATGGCGGTATACGCGAAGGAAACGGCCGGGTTTCTTCAACACGCGCTTGCCAGCCTGGCCGAACAAACGCTGGCGGCAGATGAAGTGCTCATTGTGAAGGACGGGCCCTTGGGGGGCGATCTGGAAGCGACGATTGCGGCGGCAGCAGAAATTCTACCCATTCGGACATTGCAGTTGGCGAGGAATTCGGGTCTCGGTCTGGCGCTGCAGGCGGGCGTTCCGGACTGCCGTCACGAATTCATTGCCCGCATGGACTCGGACGATATCTGCGCTCCGGACCGCTTTCAGAAGCAGGTGTCATATCTGCTTCAGCACCCGGAAGTTGATGTGCTGGGCGGCTCCATCGCCGAGTTTGAGGCCGACGGCACATCGCTGCTGGCGGTGCGACGCCTGGCGCGTGGTGGATCAACCTTGCGGGATGCGGCCAAGCGGCGTAATCCCATGAACCACATGACCGTGATGTTTCGCAAATCCGCAGTGCTGGCGGCCGGCAATTATCAACCGGTCGCGGGCTTTGAGGACTACTTTCTGTGGGCGCGGATGCTGTTGGCCGGATTCGTATTTGCCAATCTGGACGATGTGCTGGCTTACGCGCGTTGCGGAAACGGCATGCAAGCCAGGCGGGGTGGCCTGGATTATGCCCGCGAGGAGATCCGATTTGAGTACAGGCTGCGCAAGCTAGGCTTCCTCAGCTGGCGCGACTATTTCTTGAATATCATGATGCGGATCCCGCTTCGCCTGGCTCCCACTTCGTTCAGAGCCGGCTTCTACCGCAGGATTCTTCGTCACCGTCCGGAAACAAGTATGTGATTGGGTGGGCTCGCTTCGACGCGCAGCCCCTCCGAACCCATCGCTAACTACCAGCGTTTCGTTTCGAGGTACAGCAAATTCATGCCGATTCTTGAGGAGACGATACCCGTCGAGCGTCAGATACCAGCCATTTCGGAAGCCGATCGCGCCTACGGCGACCTTTCGCTGCTCGACGTCTTCACCATGGTGGCACGCAGCCAGCGCTTCATCGCCAAGTTCATGATAGTCGCCATGGCCATGGCCACGGTTGTGGTTTTCCTGCTGCCAACCCGGTACACGGCCACCACTACGATCATGGTGCCACCGCAGTCGCCTTCCATTAGCTCCATGCTGCTGACGCAGCTTGGCACCATGGGTTCACTGGGCACTCTGGCAGGAAATCAGATGGGGTTGAGAAACCCCAACGATCTCTACGCGGGATTGCTGCACAGCAGGACAGTGGAGGACGGCGTAATCCAGCGCTTCGCTCTACAGCAGGAGTACGGGGAAACAAGAATGTCGCGAGCGCGAGAAACGCTGGAACGGCGGACCACGATCGACAGTGGGTTGAAAGATGGGCTGATTCGTATCTCGGTGGAAGATCATGAGGCCTTGCGCGCCGCCCAACTCGCCAATGGCTACGTCGAGGAATACAAGAAGCTGTCAGCCACTCTGGCCATTACCGAGGCTGCCCAGCGCCGGCTGTTCTTCGAGCGGCAATTGGAAGACGCTAAGAACGCTCTGAGCAATGCGGAGGAAAACCTAAAGCGTACTCAGCAGTCTACCGGGGTGATCGAGGTGGATGCGCAGGCCAAGGCGCTGATCGAGTCGGCGGCGGTGCTGAGGGCCCAGGTTGCGGCCAAAGAGGTGGAAGTACAGGCCATGGGCGCCTTTGCCACTCCTGACAATCCGGACGTCATGCTGGCTCGGCAGGAACTGGGCGCTCTGCGCGCCCAACTCGGCAGACTCGCCGGATCGGAGGGCAATCCTGCGACTGAGCTGGTGGTTCCCAAAGGCCAGATTCCGGAGGCTGCCCTGGTTTATCTTCGCGCGGTGCGTGAGGTTAAGTACCGCGAGACCTTGTTTGAGTTGATCGCCAAGCAGTTTGAGATGGCGAAACTCGACGAAGCTCGCCAGGGAACAGTGATTCAGGTGGTGGACCCTGCTGTGCAGCCGGACCGACGGTCATTTCCCAAACGCACACTGATCATTCTGCTCACCGGAGCCACGGCCCTGGTAATCGCGGTTATTTTCATCTTGCTGAGGAATGGACTCCAGCGCGCCCATTCCCGTCCCGAGCACAGGCAGCACTGGCAGGAGTTCGTCGCCGCGGTAAAACACTACTGACCTTTGCGCCCGAGATTTTCCCTCCGTATTACCCATCGAGCAAGGCTTCCCCAGCAACGTATCGACACGTCTTTCGAGGCAATCGAAATGCTTAATCTCCGCTTCATTCTGTTCTTGACCATCGTGCTGCCGGCCGCAACGTACTCACTCGGGCAATCAACCTCGCCTGGACAATCAGTCGCGCCCGAGCAATCTGGGTCGCTCGGGCAATCCGTCGGCAATGCTTCCCACGTACCGGCTACTGCGCGGGACGCCATTCTCTATTGTCAGACCCATCTCAGCGACGCTGCCTGCCAACCGCTGCTGCGGCCGGAAGAGCTGGCGAACTCGGTCAGTTCACCAGATGAAGGGGAAATCCCGGCGGCTCCGCCGGCCGCTGTCATACGGACCAATAAGAAGTTTCAGGAGAAGACGGAGTTTCAGTTGTTCGTTGCCGACGCGCTGGGGAAGCAGCTCTGCATATTTGGAGCGGACTTGTTCGACGACGTGCCGTCGACGTTCGCCCCTATCGATCACGCTCCCGTGCCAGCCAACTACGTTGTCGGGCCGGGAGATCAGCTCAACATTCGGGTGTGGGGGATGATCTCGCTGAATGAACGCGTAACCATCGATCGCAATGGCCAGATCTATCTGCCGAAGGTGGGCGAAATCAGCGTGGCAGGAGTGAGCTATTCCGACCTGGAAGCGCATCTGCACAGCCAACTGCAGCAGGTCTTCCGGGAATTTCGCATCGCGGTGACTCTGGGCAAGCTGCGTACCATAGACATTTTCGTGGTCGGGCAAGCGCGGCAGCCAGGAAAATACACCATCAGTTCACTCAGCACCTTGGTGAACGCATTGTTCGCCACTGGCGGACCCGCACCGCAGGGCTCCCTCCGCCATATTCGCTTGATGCGAGAGGGAAAAGAGATCAGTGATTTCGATTTATACGAACTTCTGCTGCGCGGCGACAAGTCGAAGGACGTGCCGCTTTTGCCGGGCGACGTAATCTACATTCCACCCGTCGGTCCCGAGATCGCAGTGGCGGGCAGTGTTAACCTGCCTGCCATCTTTGAACTGGCTTTCCCAGAAACGGCCTTGCAGGATGTACTGCAACTGGCTGGCGGGCTGGATGAAATCGCCGATGGCAGCCGGGTTACCCTGGAGCGCATTGACGACCGGCGGGTACGGTCGGTAACGGAATTCACCCTCGACGCAGTTGGGTTGGCGCAGCCGGTGAAGGGTGGCGACCTGATCCGGGTTCTCTCCATCGTTCCCCGCTTTTCCAATGCTGTAACCCTGCGCGGCAATGTTGCCAACCCGGGACGCTATCCCTGGCGCGCCGGCATGCGCATTCGCGACCTGATTCCCGATCCCAACATTCTGCTCACCCGAAAATATTGGCAAACCTCCAACGCCATAGTTAGGGATTCCACCGACTACCTCCGCTCGACCAAAGATGCCACCAACGTCGATGTCGGCGCGATCCGCTCGGCCAAAGATGCCACCAACGTCGATGTCGGCGCGATCCGCTTGGCCAAAGATGCCGCCAACGTCGATGCCGGAGCGATCCGCTCGACCAAAGATGCCACCAACGTCGATGTCGGCGCGATCCGCAATGAGGTCAAGATCAGCGCGCCCGCCATCAACTGGGAGTATGCCGTCGTCCAGCGGCTTGACCCGGTCGATCTGTCCAGCAGGCTGATAGCTTTTTCACTGCGCGGAGCCATTATCGAAAAGCGTGAAAGCGACAATGTCGAGCTGCAACCGGGTGACATCGTCACCATCTTCTCCCAGCGCGATATCGCCGTCGCCCAGTCGCAACAGACAAAACTGGTCCGCGTAGAGGGGGAAGTGCGCGCGCCGGGAATATACCGCGCCGAGGAGAACGAAACTCTGGCTGCCTTGATCCAACGGGCGGGAGGATTGACGAAAAACGCCTATCTGTATGGAACTCAGTTCACGCGGGAGTCGGCCCGCATCGAGCAGCAAGACTCTCTGGATCAACTGACCAAACTACTGGAAAGCCAGATTCAGCAGAAGGCGGTCAACGACAGCAATGCAAATCCTTCCGACTCACAAGCAATCACGGCTCGCGTCGCGGAGCAGAAAATGCTGGTTGCTCAACTGAAAGCAACCGAAGCCACGGGACGGGTGGTACTGCCCATCCATCCGCGCGATAGTTCGCTCGCCTCACTGCCTCCGGTTATCCTGGAAGACAAGGATGCGATCATCATACCTCCCAGAAATGCGACCGTGAGTGTAATTGGAGCTGTCTACACGCAAAGCTCCTTCCTGTACCGCCCGGGATCCAAAGTGTCGGACTATGTTCGGGCCGCCGGCAACGGCACCCAGAGTGCGGACATGCATCACGTTATGCTCATCCGAGCCAACGGCTCTATCATCGGCAAAAAACAGGGGTTCAGCGTTTTTGATAGTGACTTCCAGAGCCTCGCTGTTTTGCCGGGTGACATGATCATTATTCCGACTAAACTGCAAAGCGGCGCGTTTGGCAAGGCGCTGCGCGACTGGACGGCGATAACCGCACAACTGGCAATCTCGGCCGCTTCGCTGGCAGTTATTTCCCGGTGATGTGCGTCAATCGCATTGCCGAGGACGACCTGCATAGGTGCTCTCTCAATCGCACTCCGCATCCGCAGCCTTTCTGCAATCGGGTGAGCGTTACTTGCTATGAGAACGTGCGCGATTGCCTGATCGCATTCCAGCTTACTCAACCACCCCGCGCGCTACAGCCAACTACCATCCGGAGACAATAACGGCCCATGATCCGCCAAATGCGCATTTCCGAAAAGCCATTACTGGTAACCCTTGACATAGCGATTGTTAGCCTGGGATTTTTCTTATCGTTCCTAATCCTGCGCTCGCATCTGGCTCCGGCTTGGAGCAACATTAGGGCCTATAGGAACCTGGCGTTTTTGCTCTTTCTGCTGGTTCCCGTGACCTTCCATCTTCTTGATCTTTACGGAAGATGGCTGCACTTTTCGCGCACCCAGCTTTTGTATGGCATCGTCGTCGCGGTCGCGACAACTCTGCTGTGTACCCTGGCGTGTGGCTTGTGCTTTGACCAGTTGGCATTTCCCCGAAGCGTGCTACTGCTGGCGGCGCTTCTCCAGATTCTGCTGATTGGTATCTATCGCAATCTTGGCCGGAGAGTAAATCGCTACTGGATGGCACAACGCCCAACCGTGATCATAGGGGACAGCGAAGAGAACGCACAGTTGGCGGCGCAGGAATTCGAAAATAAGAAAAATTCATCCTATGTCATTACGCGCTGCATTGCCCGCGGCAACTTGGTCTTTCCCTACCGCGAACTGGATGGCGCCTCAAGCATCGTGCTCACCGAGGGCGTAAAGGAAAAGAATGATCTTATCCTGTACTGTTTCCGCCACCGCAAAGAGCTGCTCATTATTCCAGATATTGCAGAACTAACCGCATTCAGCGCCCGTGCCCGCGCCTTGCGAGACCAGCTTATATTTGCAATTGAGCCGCATCGCCTCCGTCTCGGGCAGGGCTTGGGCAAGAGGGTGATTGACATTGCCGGGGCTGCGGCCTTGCTCTGTCTTACCTGCCCGCTTT
>JBEKQY010000207.1:0-9830 GCA_049519235.1 Candidatus Korobacteraceae bacterium
AAATCGAGCGGCTGTTCCGCAGGCTCAAAGGCTTTCGCCGCATCTTTTCGCGCTTCGACAAACTCGATCTGGTGTTTCTCGCCTTCCTCCACTTCGCCCTGATCGTCGAAGCCCTCAGGTACTTAGTTAGTGTTAACACGCCCTAGAGTAAACTCGCCACTGCACTTTCGCTATCCCTTAAATGTCAAGAAATTGTGAACATCTTGTCGCAGAACGGTGATATCTGCGCAACAAAAAAGGGGAGCCGCCAAGGCCGCTCCCCGCGTTGTTTCGCTGTCACTCAACTACGGCGATTTGTGGGTCGTCGTATGGTGCACCGGAGGCGCTGTCGAGATCGGGTTTCCACTCTTGTCCAGCAGCAGGATGCCGTCGGTCATGCTCATCATGAACGGATTGGGCGTATAGCTCGATACTGTGCCCTGGAAGGTCATCAAGTTACCCACCTGGGGCATCAGCCGCGACGGGATCGGCTTCGTCATGGCCAGCGTGATATCGGCTTTCTTGGCCTGGATGTCGTCGTCACTGCCGGCCAGTTGCACTGAACTGGAAGTTCCGCCGATAACGTTGGCCCCCAGCTTCACCGCTTTGCCTTTGATGGCATTCCAAACCGTATCCGCGGCCTGCTGGTTCCCTGACGACAGAACCAGCTCCCACTCCGCGAAACTCATCTGGGTGGGACTCTTGCTCTTGACCAGGTCGGCAGCCTGCTCAGCCGGAGACGGCGGAATGTATTGTGTTACCGCAAAACCGGCCGGAGGCATGATGCTCTGCGAAGCTTTCGCCTGGGCTACAAGGTCGTCCCAGCCCTGGTCGGAACCGTGATAGCGCGTGTACTTATTCTTCCCATACGCCAGAATTTGCTGCTGGCCCGTGCCCTGCGCCAGCATTGCTGCCTTCACGGCGAACCAGAAGCCCGCCGGGTTCATGGGTTTGGCTTCCAGATCGGCGGTCGCCAGCGGGTAGATATCGGCAATATTGGGCTGCGATTCGTCGGACACCGCTTCCTGCAAATCGGTTTGCGCGGTCGCATAATCCTTGGCCTGAAGTGCCGCGAATCCGACGGCGCCGTCGAAGATCGCGCCCGTCTCATTGTGCAGCTTGGTAAAATCGGCATCGCTCATGCCTTCGGGCTTCTTCATGGTTTGCAAGGCCTGCAATCCCTGCTCGCCATATTGTTTGGCCTTGGCGAGATTGTCCTGCATCTGCGGGCCGCCTTGCGAGGCCATGGCGCGATAGCTATACGCCAGCAGCGCCAGGGCGCGGATATTGTTGGGATTTACCTGCAACACCCGAGTGGCCGTGTCCAGCGCCTTCTGCGCATCGTTGGCCTGCTGATAAGCCGCCATCAGCAACTCCAGCGCGTCTTCCTTCATTACCGTGTTGGGATAAGTCTGGAGGAAGGCTTCCAGCGCCAGCGCCTTTTGCCCAGGATTCTGCTGCTGGTAGGCGTTCACGTAGGCGTTGTATTCGGCGGGATCTTTGATTTCTTTCTTCTGCGTTGCCTGGCCCGACGGCGCAGGCTGCCCCGCGGCTTGCGCTACCGACTGCTGGACCAGTGCCGCACTGACGAGTACCAGCAACATCATGATGAGCGATTTCTTCATTCTGTTGGCTCCTCGATTCTGGAGAACTGCCGACAATACCTGCCTGCGCATAAATCCATCGCACTGCCATCGCGCTGCCAAAGATACAAAGATACAAAGATAAATCGTATTATCTCAGTCGCTGCATGATAACAGGCGAACCACTCCGCCGCCCTCGCCCTTCATTGCTGAAGTGGGATTGCAAACTGCGGAGACGGGGATTATAAGTACGCAGCCCGGTATTAGGCAAGATGCTTTCCACTTTACACGATTCCACCATTTCTGCCCTGCTAAGATGCCGGCAGCGTCGATTCCGTGTGCGCGGCGCGTCCCGTTTCGGGAAAAACCGGGCCCCGTCCGCAGGCAACCATCTCCAGCCCGAATCTGGCGTCCGCAGCAACGTGAGAAAATCTCACTCAACAGGAGAATGTCCCAATGCAGGCAGCAGATTTAGTTTCATTGGCCGGATCGGTGGCTGTGGTGACCGGAGGGGGCCGCGGCGTCGGCCACGCCATTGTCAATAAGTTGGCGGCAATGAAAGCCACCGTCATCCTTACCGGCCGAGATGAGGCGCGCGTGCAAGAGGTCGCTCGCGACCTGACAAGTCGCGGTCATCGTGCCGAGGGCATCGCATGTGACGTGACCGATCTTGCCAGCGTCGAAGCGCTCGGGAAGCATCTTCGCAAAGCCTATGGACGGGTCGACATTCTGGTGAATAACGCCGCCATCGCGGGCCCTCCTGGCTTGCTGCATGAGCTTTCGCCCAGCGATTGGGAGGCCGTCTTCAACACCAACCTGCGCGGGGTTTATTACATGATGCGCGCCATTGTTCCGCTGATGATCGCTGCCGGAACGGGACACATCATCAACATCTCGTCGCTGGCGGGGAAAAATCCTTTGCCTCGCGGCGCCGCCTATTCCGCTTCCAAGTGGGCCTTGAACGGGCTTACTTACGGGGTTGCCGAGGAGCTGCGTTCGCAAAATATCCGCGTCAGCCTCGTCTGTCCTGGCTCGGTGGATACCGACTTCAGTCCCCGCCGCGTAGGCAAAGACACCCAGAAGATGCTCAGGCCCTATGACGTGGCGCATGTCGTTGCCATGCTGGTGGCGCAGGAGCCGCAATCGTTCATCAGCGAGGTGCTGATTCGCCCGACCCAGAAGCCGTAATTCCGGCAGGTTGCGGAAAAAGATCAGCTTCAGGCGACTTAAGGGGGCGTACCTTTAGATGTGGGATTTCAGGACGCCTCGCCGTCCAGCGCTCGCGCGTGATCGGGGTTCCGAGTCCGTCCATGGAAGTTTTCGCCTGACGCTGGCGAAATTTGGTAGAGAAACATAAGTGTACATGTACTCCGTATCCGATGGTGAGACCACGACCTTGGTTTGCAGAGAGTCGGTCAGCTTCGATGGGGCGCTACTCGGCAGAGCTTCGTTACTAATAAGGAATCCGCCAGGTTTGATCATCGTTCCCAGGTTTGCGCGGGCCAGCGACTGTTCCAGGCTGGCGTAATAAACGAAAATGTTGGTCCCGATGACCAGATCGAACCGCTTGTCCGGCGGCAACGGAATGGCCTGGAAGACGACGTTCATGTCGACAGGGAAGACCCTGAGCACCACTTGCGGCCGGACGCTGACAGCGCGGTTCCAGATGCCGGCTGCGGCATCCGGCACGGGAATCCGGGTCGACGGTTTGCCGATCTGGTCTCCCAGCTTTTGCCAGTACTCCAGAAAGCCGGTGGCGTAGTCTTTACTCCACTGGTCGGACGGCGCGGCGAGCAACTGGATGGCATAAGGCTTGCCGGCTGCGGCATCCGCACGTGCCCGCGCCAGGTGCTTGTTGACCCGGGAACTGATGTCGAAGGTTTCAACTTCAACGGTGGCCGGATCGGCAAGGCCCAGGCGGGCCAGCGAATCGATTACGGCAAAGGGTTGAGTAGTCTGGGGCGGATAAAAGTCCGAGCCGGAGTTCTTGTTGACGAAGTCCAGACCGGGGCCGACAATGGCCACGCGATGCACGCTGCCGGGCTTCAGCAAGCCCTGCTCCATCATGTGCCGCAAGTGCAGTTCAATCATGTAATCGGGATAGAGATTGCTGTCCGTCGAAATACCGCGGTCTTTGTACTGCTGCGCCAGGTCAGCCCCTTTCTCGCTATGCAGCTCGGCGTCCGCACGGACCACTTCGTCACGCATGCGAGCAAGGTTGGCAAGCAGATAGGCCTTGGCTTTTTCCTGACCCGCGGGATTCTTGAGGTTGAGGCCTTGCTTCTCCAGAAAGGTGCGCATCTCGGTCATGCCTTCGCTGGGGTGGGGTGACGACAAAGCGTGGATCAAATCGTCGGCCCGTTTGCCGGCGAGGGAATTGACATAGCTGTCCTTTCCATAACGCTCCAGGTACTGGTAGGAAATCCGTTCCTCCTTGGTATAGGTAACGCCCAGCCGCAGCAAGTTGGTTAGAGTGTCTTCTTCGCCGCGTTCCAGCCGGATACGAATTTCCTTATCCTGATCGCGAACCCACTTGTCCCAGGCGGCAGCGGTGGGCTTTCCGGAGGGCTTCAGCGCGGACGGCAGCGAGTTGATATAGGTGTTCAAGATGGGCTGTGCTGCGGCAAAGGGAACGTATTGCGGAGTCTGCGCGACTGCGCAACACAAGGAAATAATGCAGATGGAAACCACCCCAAAGAGCTTACTGTGCTTGCTATCCATATTTGATGTTCTTTGCGTTTACTCGGGCATGCTCCGGTGCAGAAGAGGTTTTTCGTTGCCGACGGCCAGCGCCGGCGGCGCAGCGGCTGGCTTCCTCCGTCTCGACCAATAGAACACCGGCAGTCCAGCCGCGATCAGCGCTGTCCCTCTCAGAGCGGTTCGGGGGTCTCCCCAAACGGTGTTCACCACAATCGCCGCACAGGCGGCAACGAACACAGCCGGGGCCAGCATCTTCAGCCAAAGCCTGGGATTCGCCCGCAACTCACGCCGCCGGACGACGAAGAGTCCCGCAACTGCCGCGCCCGAGGACAGCAGGATGGTGAATCCGGTGTAATTCAGGATTTGTTCGAAACTGCCCGCAGTCACCAGAAGCACGCACCACAAGGCTTGCAGGGCAATGGCCAGCGCCGGTGTTCCAAGTCGCGGACTGACGCGGGCGAAGCTCGGCAGGAACGCGCCATCCCGTGACATGGCGAAGTAAACTCGCGGACCGGCGATGGTCATGGCGCTGATTGCCCCCATGAGCGCGACGATTAGAGCAGGCGTCACAAAGTTTCGCCCCACTCCGAACAAGGCATGGGCGGCAACGTCGCCAACGTTGATCGCGTTTTGCATTTGGGCAGGAGGGATCGCATACAGGTACAGCATGTTGAGCGCGACGTACAGGGCAATGATGATGCAGGTCCCAATTAAGAGAGCGGGACCGATAGTGCGCCGCGTGTCGTGCATCTCCTCGGAAATATAGGCCGCTGCATTCCATCCGCTGTAGGTGAACATGATGGGTACAAAAGCCAGCAGCCAGTTCATGGGCCGGAACGGCACATTAACGGCGCGGAAGTGCGACCAGGAACCTGTCCCTGCGGCGAAGCCGGCCACGCAAAAGACGACGACAATGCCGAGGATGAGCAAGGCAAGCGCGTTTTGCGTGATCTTGCCCGCGCCCAGGTTGCAGGCATGTAACGCGGCAAAGACAATGATGACGGAAGCCGCCGTCAGCGAGCGAGGCGAGAAGCTGAACGCGCCCACATAAAAGTTGAGGGAAAACAGATTGTGGTCCGAAGCCAAGGCGGGAAAATACTGCCCAAGGTAGATGACCAGTCCCACCGCGCAGGCGGCGACGGCGCCGGAGAAACCTGCGATCAGAGACGTCCAGCCCGACAGGAAACCGGCGGTCGGGCCATACCCCTTGGAAAGATAAACGTATTCTCCGCCGTCCGATGGCCACATCCGTCCCAGTTGCGCGTACGACATTGCTCCGACCAGGGCAAGCCCCCCCCAGCAATCCCAAGGCCTAACATGGCGCTGGGCTCGGGGACCAGCTTGGCGATGAGCGCCGGAGTGGTGAAGATGCCGACCCCAACCACGTTAGATATGATCAGCGCCACCCCATCTCTCACGCGAAACGAGCGGCGGAGCTGGCTGGACTCGGTCTTATTGGGGGAGGGCACAGTATTCCGATGCATCAGGGCGAATCCCTTGGAAGGGGGCTGAACGGGATCTCCTTGTTAAGTGCGAGGTAAGTAAGTCTACACCAACTTCCTCTCAGGCGACAGCGCGACGGTTAACCCCGGCAGGCGCATCAACCCAGATTTCAGACGCTACCTTGTTTAGATTTCAGACACTACCGCAATGTCCGTTTGAGGAACGCGCCAGGCAACGGGCCTATAATCGAAGATTGCTTTGTCACACTCCTTATCTTCCGACAGATCCATATAGACGGGACCCACCTGCATGAGAAAGAAACTGATCGCCGCCAACTGGAAGATGTACAAAACCCCGGAACAAACTGCCGCCTTCTTTCGCGAATTTCTCCCCATGGTCGCCGCTCACACGCGGGACGAGATCGTGGTTTGCCCGCCCTTCATCGATTTGCAAACCGCCGTCGAAGCTGCTGACCGCTCCCACGTTGCGGTGGGCGCTCAGAACGTTCACTGGGAAAAAGAGGGCGCCTTCACCGGCGAGATCTCGGCCGCGATGCTGAGGTCGCTGCGCGTCACTCATGTGATCATTGGCCATTCGGAACGCCGCCAATATTTCAACGAGACCGACGACACCGTGAATCGCAAGCTGGAAATCGCGCTGGAAAATGGTTTGACACCCATCCTGTGCGTGGGCGAGGTGCTGGAGGAACGTGATGCCGGCCTGACCGAAGATGTTCTCCGCCGCCAATGCATGAGGGCGTTCAACGGTATTTCAGCGCGCAAGGCGGAGAAGCTCGCGATCGCCTACGAGCCGGTCTGGGGGATTGGAACCGGCAAGACCGCGACCCCGCAAATGGCCGCTGATGCCCATCTGGTCATCCGTTACGAAGCTGAGAAAGCCTTCGGCAAAGAGTTCGCTGACGGCCTGCGAATTCTCTACGGCGGCAGCGTCAAGCCGGAGAACGCCACCGCGCTGATGTCGGAAAGCGAAATCGATGGCGCGCTGGTCGGAGGCGCGAGCCTGGATCCGGTATCGTTTACGAAGATCGTCAACTACTAGTGAGGCGCTGAGATCCTTCGCGGCGGATTTCGTCTTTGTTATACTTAACGTGCCTCTATGTTTCTGCTTCGATCCCGGGATGCGTCTGCATCCGGTCGGGTGTGCGGAAGTGGTGAAACTGGCAGACACACCATCTTGAGGGGGTGGCGCCGAAAGGCATGGGGGTTCAAGTCCCCCCTTCCGCACCATACCTCACCCCAAGGTTGGCCAGTGACCTTTGGAGAATCCCAATCGCGGTTACTGCACCCAGGTGCGCAACCGCCGCAGGAGAGAATGAGCGCGTGAATCACTACTATCAGATTGCCATCACCGCCGTACACATTATCGTTTGCCTCTTCCTTATCCTGGTGGTGCTGCTGCAGAGCGGGCAGAGCGGCGATATCGCTGCCGCGTTCGGCGGCATGGGCAGCCAGACCGCATTCGGCACCCGCACCACCGCTACGGTGCTCGGCCGGGCGACGACCTGGGCGGCCATCATCTTCATGCTCACCTCCATCACGCTGTCGGTGCTTACGGCGCGCCACTCTCATCGCACCGGCTCGGTGCTGGAAGGCACGCGGTCGGCCCCTGCCAAGTCGGCCCCAGCGAAAAAGTAGGTGCCCGACTAATGCGCTGATGGCAGCCGCCGAGGGCGCAGCCGAACCTGAAGCAGACGCGAACGCTCCGGAGCCGATCCTGGCGAACTAGACCTTCTCCATCTATTGCAGCAAGCCGACCTTGAGAATCGGGGTAGTGGCAGAGGGATTCAATGCCATCATTAAAGCGCCGCTGCCCGTAAGCTGCATCTGATCGGTAACAACATTGCCCCAGATTAGCGTTCCAGTGGTGGTTCCCCCGGGGATTTGGAAGATCGTCGCATAGCTGGTCGAGTGAAAGTACAGCGTACCGGTATAGGCCAGTGTTCCCGAGCCTTGCAACTGCGGCGAGCCTGTGTCGGCGTGATCCATGAACATCAGCAGACCGCGTATGGTGCCGAGCGAGTCGGTGGTATCGCCGGCGAGGTCGTAATACGTGCCTAGGGTGGTGCACTCAGCCAGCATGATGTTGGTATTGAGCGCGCTGGGCAGGTCCAGGTACGAGGGCGGCGTGCTCCCATTGCATGTGAGGTCGGTGACCGGCACCTCATCGACTCGCGGAGAAACCGGGGCTCCAGATGCTCCGCTGATGATGGGCACTGCCGTACCGTGAAAGTAGAACATAACACCGTCAGTCTGATGCCAGGTCCAGGGAGTGCCACCCCCGCCTCCATTGGGACCGGCAGTCTGGGTATACGGACTACAGTTGCCGGTAGTGCTATTCGTATTGACCACGCCTTGTGAGTTAGCGCAGGCTTTTGCCATGCGAATGGTGTCGCTGCCGCCAATCGCCAGATTGCCATCCATGTAATAAACCCCGGGCAAGAAGGTAATGACATCGTTGCCATTTTCGCTAATTCCGCTGGGATAGTATCCGGGAGCGTATTCATGGCAGCCGCGGCAATACCAGCTCTTGGTTCCATACAGAGCGAGATTACAGGTCCAGTAGGTGTTGTCGTTGTAGCTTCCGTAGTCGGTGGGTGCGGTATCGGGGCATCCATCCATCTCGGGTGCCGCGAGATTGTAGTAGGTCACATTGCTTCCGCTGTCGCTTCTCTTGGTACCGGGTGTGTAGCTCTTCATTCCCGCGGCAGCCGGCACGGCGGCGTAAGGATCGGGAACAGGACTAGCAGGCCAGTCCCAATGGCCGGTAGTCCCGCCATCGAAACCCGCAGGTAGTCCCGTGTTGCCGTTGGTCCCATAGCAGCCGGTCGCGGAGCCTGGAGCGACGTGCGGCCCTCCGTAGGTACCCACATCGGACCCGGTAAGATTTGGGCCACCCTCGGCCGTATCGATGACCCCGCTGGAATCGCACAACACGGCAGTAGCGTTGCTGGAGTTTACGACGATGCTGCGCGGTGGGCCGCCCACGATGGTTAGCGAGGCGCCGCCGGAATAGGTCAGCGCACCCGAAATGGTGGGATGCAGCACCATGATGGGAGCGCCCTGCATGATTTGCGTCAGCCCGCAGGTCGACTTAGCCGCAACCTGCTGGGTCTGGTTACCTGTCAGCAGGGTGCTGAAATACGTTTTCACCGGCAACGAAACCGAAATCTGCAGGAAAGGATAAGGGGCGATGGACGAAGGCGGAGCCGTCACACCTGAGACCGAACCGGGGAAGGTCCAGGAAACCGTCGCCGCGCCGCCGGTATACCCGTTGAAGCCATTCTTGCTGGCATACCAGCACATGGTTGGGCCACTCGAACTATAGGCATTGCAATTGCCGGCAGTGCCGAGGGAGAAACCCATGTTGGGCATGGTCTCGCCGCTGGCAATTGCAAAGATATCCATGGCGCCGGCTTCACAGGCAGCGTCGGCGGCGGTTTGCGCCTGCTGACGTTGAAACCAGATGTTGGTGTAGTCTACCGCGAACGCCAACACTCCCAGCAGGAACAAGCTCAACATCAGGACCACAAGAACGCTCGCCTGTCCGGTTTCCTGGCGATAGCGTTTTGTCTTGCCTGCGCGTTGGACCTCACCGGATATCATGGTACACACCTCGTCAATAAACTATCCGCCCTTCGGCGGTAATCTGCATGGTTGGAGAAGTAATTCCCGGCAAACTGAGATAGGCGATGTAGGGATAGGAAATAGTTATCTTCACGCGACTGGACGGCGTGGATGTTCCATCGGGCCAACTGGGAGTCACCGTCATGACGGCAGTGTTATGAAAAGAAAGTGCGGCATAGCCTTTGACTATAGTAGTGACATTGTTGCCAGAAGAGTCACCGCAGCCCGAACTCGGCCCACTACAGGAACTGCTGTCGGTCCCATGAACAATGGCATAACGGACCCCTTCCCGCGCGGCGTCGCCCAGCACACTATAGGTGTAGATCATCATGCAGAATTCGAAGATCAGGAAGGTCACCAGAAACAGCGTCCACACTGAGAGCGCAAACTCAATCAGCAGGGCGCCGCTTTCTTCACCGGCGAGCCCGGCGGCCAACGGCCGGCGGTGGGTAGTGGTCGTCATCAGTCCACCGCCCGCATC
>JBEKQY010000208.1:0-6917 GCA_049519235.1 Candidatus Korobacteraceae bacterium
AATGCGCCCAGCGGAAGCATGGCCGCCAGGGCGAGGGCGAATCCAGTCTGGGGCGTGCGGCGCAGTGCAAGCGCCGCGCCGGTTGCGGCGATGAAGAAGCCGGCCAGCCAGATGTAAGGAGTGCGCCAGAGGTAATTGGCTACGACGATTCCCGTGGAAAAGGCGACAGCCGCCAGGAAGATCGGTTCCTGCCCGCCGCAATACGGTTTTGACGCGGGAACTGGCTGGTCCGTTCTTGGCGGTAGGACACGTGCCGCTGCGGATTCGCGCTCTTCGGAGAGTAGGGTCGTGGACACGAACGGCCGCCAGAGTCCCAACTCGCGCCGCTATCGCTTTGCGCCCGTTGGGATGGTTATAAGCGGTCCAGGTCCTCCGCGCCGAAAACAGGGTTCCAGGGCCACACTTCGTATTGCGCAACTCCGAAGCGCGTGTAGGGATCGTTGTCGCGAATACTGTCCAGCGTCGCCTGAACTTCGTCATCGGGTACCCGCAGCAGCATGGCGCCACCGTTGCGCGGCGCCAGCGGCCCGGAGGCAAGCAGCAGTCCCTCTTGCTTCAGGCCCTGGCAATAGGCGCGGTGCGCGTCCACGTGCTTCAGGACGTCTTCCATCGGCTTCCGATAACGAAGTATGGCAAGCGCGTACATAGGATCTCCTACACTCCATCACACGCGAAAGCGCATGTGATGTGACCTGGGATTTTCGGCGAGGATTATCGAGCTAGCGCGTGAGATGGAGAACCGTTTCCATGTGATAGGTCTGCGGAAACAGGTCTACCAGGTGCGCCTGCTCGACCCGATAACCCGATTCTAGCAGGACGCGGAGGTCGCGCGCGAGGGTTGCCGGATCGCATGAGACGTACGTCACATGCGAGGCGGACGTGCGACACAAGGCGGCGGTTGCCTTTTCGCCCAGACCCGCACGGGGCGGATCGAGGACGACGAGATCGGGTGCGAGTTTTGCCGCGCGTTCCTCGAGAAAGGTTTCCGTCGCCGCTCGGATGCATCTGACATTGTGGGATACATTGTGCCGGAGGTCGGCGAAAGAGTGGAGGGAAGATTCCACAGCCAGCACTTGATCGAAATTGCGCGCCAGTCGCTGGGTGAACAGGCCGGCACCCGCGTAAAGCTCGAGGGCGGCGCGTCCGGTGCGGTTGGCGACGACGATTTCGGCCAGCTTGTCGATCAAGAAGCGGTTGGTCTGAAAGAAGGAGCCGGCGCTGACACGGTAGTCGGCTCCCACAGTGTGGTACATGAGAAAGTGCTCGCCGATGGTCTGTGATTTCTCCGAATGGACCGAGGTGAGCGGCGCGTGGAGGCGAGATTCATCTTCTGCCGACGAGGTGGCGAAGACCACCATGCCGGTGACCTGTGGCATGGAGGTATGCAGCTTAGCCGCGAACGGCTGGAGTTCTTGCGCATCGCTGCCGGGACGAACGTAAGCTTCCATCAGGATTTGCGTGTCGTCGTGGTTGGCGAAGAACTGTAGGCCGTGCAGGGACTCGGGGATCGAGTTCTCGCGGCCCAGCGTCCAGACGGCAGCGATGGCCTGGTTGATCAGAGGCGAGCTGATAGGGCAGCTCTCCACCGGCAGCAGAGCGTGCGAGTTGTGACGGAAATAGCCGAGCGCGAATCGCGGCTGGTGATGCACGTGCATTCGTGTGCGATTGCGATAGCCCCACGGCTGAGAAGCGTGCAGGATGATGTCCTGTTGCAAGTCGAGCTTGGCGGTGCGGCGCAGGGTCTCGCGCAGGATCTCGGCTTTATGGCGTAGTTGCGCCGAATAGTCAATGTGCTGGTAGTGACAACCACCGCAGCGCGCGAAGTAGGGACAGCTTGGCTCAACGCGCTCAGGGGAAGGCACGAGCACGCGGTCGAGCGCGGCGCGCACGAATCCGGAGCGGCGCTCGACTATCGAGGCTTCGACTTCTTCTCCGGGGAGAACGAAGGGCACGAAAGCCGTCTTGCCGCGACCGTGCTCATCGGCCGGTAGCCGCGCCAGGCCGTCCCCGCCATAGACCAGCTTTTCGATTTGCAGTTGCAAGGGATCCCATCTCTCTCGTGTGTGCCGCCCCCGACCACCCAGACAAGTGCAAAGGCGGCGCTCGGGGGCCCCGGTGAAGGGGCTCAATATTCATAATGCAGCTTACCCAGCGTTAAAACGCTGGGCTATCTTGTCGCCTAGTTGCTAATTGCTAGTTGCTAACTGCTGCTCTTCTCACATGTAGAACAGGCTCAACCGCGGCACCTGATACTGCTCCAGCAGCCGCTTGTGGATGTACTGCCTTTGCAGTTGCTCGATCTGGGGCGCAGTCATCTTGCGGCGATACGGCGCCAGGTCGCGGTCAGCCTCGGAACGAACCTGGTAGAGCGCTTCGTCGGGCGTGGCGGCCAGCAACGCGGCGAAGAGCTTCTCTTCGGCAATCGTGAGCCGCCGCTCCAGGTCTTCCATTCGCACATCTTTGGTCTGCGAGAGCGACTCCGCCAGATTTCGCAGAGTCGATGCCGTTTCTCGCGCGAGAGCTTGCGCAGAGCCGGGCAACTGGAGCCGATCGAGTTGACTTGCGTTGCGCGCCAGATACTCGGCTACGGCGGATTGATCGAGGCCGGTATCGCGCTTCTCTTTCGGCGGCGCGCCGACGGCGGCCTCCTTCATCTCCTCTGCCGCAGCCAACACTTCCTGCGCACAAAAGGCAAGACCATTCACTTTGCGTGTCTTGCGGGGACGGCGCTCCCATTTTTCAAACGTTACATCGATGCCACGCAGGACGGCTTGCAGAGGAATGCCTGCATCTTTCCAAGTCTCCATCAGCGCCCAATCGAGCGGGGACAACAGCAGCAGCGTGCCTCGGCGGCGCTGGAAGTGCTCCTCGATTTCCGTGAAGTAGTTGAAGTAGTTTTCCACGATTGGATATCAAAAGCGTGGTTAGCTCCCCTTGACATCCTACCGGAAAGAAACGATTCGCAAGGAGTGACGAAAAGCAGATCCCTCAGCCGCGTTCAGTCGCTCCGCTCCTTCGCGCAGCTGGGTGATGACAAAATGGAAATGCACTATCGGCGCGGCTAAAGCCGCGCCCCTTCGAGCAGGAAGTCAGAATGCGAGATACGTCCAAGAAAAACCAACGCGGCAGGAATTTTCGTGGTGTTCAATTGCGCTTGGGAGCGGCGCTGGCGGTTTTGCGCGCGCTGTGAGTTTCTGGATCATTATTCGCGGCGGTAGATTCCGAACGGCGCTTGCTGTGCGGCTGGTTTCGCTCGTAGATGATGCGCAGTCCGTCCAGGGTCAGCAGGTCATCGATCTGGCGAATGTATTTGGAGCCGCCGCCCATGAGCGCTGCCAGGCCGCCGGTGGCAACTACGGCGACGTTGTCACCCAACTCGGCGAGCAGCCGCTCGAGAATGCCGTCAATCAATCCGAGGTATCCGTAATATAGGCCCGACTGAACGCTGTTGACGGTGTTGGTCGCCAAGACGCGAGGCGGCTTGCGGACATCGACGCGCGGCAGACGGGCAGTGCGCTCGAAGAGCGCGTCGGCCGAGATGCCGATTCCAGGCGTGATTATGCCGCCCATGTACTCACCCTTCTTCGACACCACGTCGAAGGTGGTCGCCGTTCCGAAGTCCACGATGATGCACGGGCCGCCGAACTTCTCGAACGCGGCCACACTGTTGACGATGCGATCGGCGCCCACTTCGGCGGGGTTGTCGTAATGCACCGGCATGCCGGTCTTGACGCCCGGCTCGATGAACAACGGCCGCGAGTGAAAGTAGCGCTCGCAAACTTCGCGCAATGTGGAATCGAGCGGCGGAACGACCGACGAAATGACCGTCCCCTGTACCGAGCCGACCTCCAGACCATTCATCGCGAACAGATTGCGGAACAGCACGCCGTACTCGTCGACGGTTTGCGTGGTAGTAGTGGAGACGCGCCAGTGCGCGATGAGACGGGCGGATTCACCCGACGAGGTGTCGAACACTCCGAGAACGGTGTTGGTATTGCCGACATCGAGAACTAGCAGCATGGCCTATTTTCCGTCCAGCGCGCGAACATTGCCCGACAGCACAGTGCGCAGGCCCGCATCGGTGCGCAACAGCAGGAAACCGCGATCATCCAGGCCCTCGGTCACGCCTTCGTAGCCGCCGTTGTCATCGATACGCACATGCCGGGAGCGGACAAACGAGGAGCGCTTTTCGAACTCCCGCAGAATGGCGGTGCGCGCGCTCTGGCCGCCCTCGACCAGCTTGCGGTAGTGGCCGTCGAGCGATTTTAGCAGAGCGGCGGCAAGCTCCACTCGCGACCACTCGCGCCCGCTCTCGATGCGCAGCGAAGTCGCAATGGGTTCGAGCTCTGCCGAGAACGACGTGTGGTTCACGTTGATACCGATGCCGATGACGACGTAGCGCACGCGCGTGGGCTCGGCATTCATCTCGGTGAGAATGCCGCAGAACTTGCGGCCGCCAAGCAGGCCGTCGTTGGGCCAGCGCAAGTCGGGCTGCAGCCCTGTGATCTGCGCGACCGCGTCGGCGACGGCGATACCTGTCATCAACGAGAGAAACAGCGCGTCGAGGGGCGCGATCTCCGGACGCAATACCACGGAACAATAGATTCCGACCGATTGCTCCGATTCCCAACTATGCCCGCCGCGCCCGCGACCGGCCGTTTGCTCTTCGGCAAGAAACACGGCGCCCTCGGGTTCGCCACCCGCGGCGGCTTGCATGGCCGCAACGTTGGTAGAGCCGATGCGGAAATAGTGATGGATGTGGGAGGCGAAGATTGTACCGCTGACGAGCGGCGCGAGAATATCGGGAAGCAAGAGATCAGGCATGGCGTCCAATTGATATCCAGTGGCCAGATGGCCGGTGATGTGCACACCCAGCTCGCGAAGGTGTTGCACTGCGCGCCACACCTCGGAGCGAGAAGTGCCCAGCTCTTCGGCGATGCGTTGGCCGCTGACGACGACGGTCGCGTGGTCGCTGAGCAGGCGCACAATGCGGCTGAGACGCGCGTCGGTTGAGCCGTCGGAGCGGGTGTCAATGCGAGTTGGCGCGGTGCGGGCGATAGGAAGATTATGCGCGAAGGAGCAGAGAATGGGTAGCGGGGAAACTTCCGCCGGCTGAAGCCGGCTTCAACATAAAAGCGGCGGTTGTACGGCGCAGCTAAAGCTGCGCCCGTTCAAAACCACGATTGCTATAGAGGTCCTTCGACTCCGCGGGAATTCGCTGTCGCGAATTCCTGCTCCGCTCAGGATGACACTGCCAAGAAAGACGTGGTGGCTCATAGCTGATGGCTGAAAGCTGAAAGCGAATGGCGAAGAGCGAAGAGCGAAGAGCGAACAGCGAGTAGCGAGTAGCGAAAAGCGGACTTCCTCACACCGGCGCGATGCGCATGCTGAGATCGACGGCCGGGACGGAGTGGGTCAACGCGCCCACCGAGATGAAGTTGACACCGGTTTCGGCGTAGGCGCGAACGTTCTCCAGCGTGATTCCGCCGGAGGCTTCTAGTGGCACCGGCAGCTTCAATTGGCGGACGCGTTCCACGGCCTGGCGAACCTGTTCGGGGGTCATGTTGTCGAGCAGAACGGCTTCCGCGCCGTGCGCCAGTACCAGCTCGAGTTCTTCCAGCGAGCGGACCTCGATCTCGACGGTTTGCGGGCCGCGGCGATTGTGCAGCGCGCGTTCCAGCGCCGGCAGCACTCCGCCGGCCAGCGCGATGTGATTGTTCTTGATGAGCACGCCATCGCTGAGATCGAGACGATGATTGTGGCCACCGCCGCAGGTGACCGCGTACTTGTCGAGCACACGCAGGCCAGGCGCGGTTTTGCGGGTGTCGAGGATGACGGTCTTCGTTCCCTCGACTGCATCGACATATTGGCGCGTGAGCGTGGCAATGCCGCTCATGCGCTGCATGATGTTCAAGATGACGCGCTCGCAGGAAAGGATGACACGCGCGTTGTGAACGATTACCGCGACCGATTGCCCTCTGCGCAGGCGCACGCCATCGAAGATTTCGGTGTGGCTGGTAACTTCGGGATGCGAGGTGACGGTGCCGTCGAGCATGGCAAAGACGTCGAGGATGCGATGAATGCAACCCAGGCCGGAGAGCACGCATTCCTGCTTGGCAAGGATAGTGGCCGCCGCGCGCTGGTTGACGTCGATGCAGGCGTAGGAAGTAGCGTCGCGCGTGGCGCGGTCCTCGAGCAGCGCGTTTTCCAGGATGGCGGTGATGCGGCGACTTGTCCAGTCCAAGATGTTTCCTTAGCGGCCCTCGCGGGCTGAAGCCCGCTTCGCCTTGTGCCGTCCCTACGGGACTCCCTTTTTTCTATCAGATTGTCCAGCCGGGGACATAGTTAACACTTTAGACCGGGCACATACTTTACACTTTGGGTCCGGGTTTTGGGTTTGAAAAACATTCCTAGTAGTCGTGGTGCGGGGGAATGTGGGAATCTCGCTTTTTGAGATTTCCACATTTCCCCGCTTCTCTGCTTGGGTCAGCTCCGGCTGCTCCACATTTCCCCGCTTCTCTGCTTGCGTCAGCTCGGCTGCTCCGCGTCGTCGCCGGCCGGCAGGCGCTCCACGCGCCAGCGGTAGCTATCGAAGCGGGCCAGGGGAAACGCCGCAAAGTACACCCGGTAATAGCGCTCATCGATGGGCAACAGGCCCACCCGCTCGCCCTCCAGCACTTCGCTGAGAAACACGTTCTGGTGTTTCCAGGTGAACGCTCCGTGTTGGCGCACCCGCCGCACCGCCAAGGCGCTGCCGTACTCCGGCTCCGGCACCCGCGCGGGATACGGCCGCGGCGAAGCTTGGTAGCACGAGCTCGGGGTGCGCATGTCCAAGGCCTGATGCGGCCGCTCCGGGCCTGGCACAACTCCGTCATCGTCCAGTCGCCCGAGCCATACTCGCTCACGAACTGCTGGCG
>JBEKQY010000209.1:0-6882 GCA_049519235.1 Candidatus Korobacteraceae bacterium
TCCAGACCGTATCCCACCTCGATTCGGTACTGGTGTTCCTTGGGCGCCACTAAGAGCAGAACGCCTCGGTCATTCTTTTTCGATCCCACGCCGAGATGTTTATACAGATCAGCCGAGTAGTCTTCCCTGCTTTGGCCATCCAACGAATTGACCGTCACCACCGCAATTTGGGCGCCAGTCTTCTGTTCGACTTCGGTGCACAGCATCTCCAGCTTGGTCTTGGTGGCGGGATCAATAACGTGTGCGAGATCGGTGACGTAGCCCTGCGGACGTATATCCGCGATCTTCTCTGCCCAGACGAAGGAACACCACGCTAACAGCAGCGCAACCAGAGCAAATTTAGTGCGTGCGGGCATCTGTCGTCGGTGACACTCAGGTTCAATGCTTAATAGAAGGTTGCGGCTCGCGCGCTTCCATACTCAGATTTCGCGGTCGCTGCGGGGAAAGCCTGCCAGCGGATGGGCGCCGGGAAGATTCGGAATGTCATGTTGGAAGAAGATTATGCCGTAAACGTAGTAGGGCGCGGTCCAGAAGTTGTGGTGGGACACTTCCCCCAGCCCCAGCCTTTATTATACTCCGCTTTGGCTTGAATTGGTACCGGGAAGCACCGCCGGCTGGGACAGATTGAAGGTCAGCGTGCCGTTCTTGATTACGCCGCCCGTGGGGGTCTGGAACAAGCCGGTGACCGTCCCCGCGAACAGGTTCGCGGCCAAAAGCAGCCAAAGTGCGATCAGTTTTCTCATAAAAATCACGTGTGCAATATCACTAGCCAATCATAGGCGTCGATCGCTCTTGTTCGATAGGTGACCGCGGCCTCGCAAACCTCAGGAGGCTTTTTCAGGTCGTTATTGCCGGTCGTGAAACCCGATAAAGCTGCCAGGCAAAAGCTCCCAACCCCAGGCATACCACAACGAAGCGGACTAGCCCGCCAAGATACGGGATGAACCCGACGATGGTGAGGATCAGCAGGCCCACCAGTAATCCCAGCAGCCAATCGCTCTTAGTCGCCCCAGCCGGCTTCAGAAGCATCTGCCCCAGGAATGCTCCAACCCAAAGCTTTGCCAGGTAGATCGCAAGCAGATACATCGCGAGCAACATTAGCGAAACCGGAAGGCCAACCAGCGTGATGGCCGTCACGATTATGGCGACAGGTACGCCCGCCAGAACCGCAAACCCAAGCCCGAGGCTGCGCCAGCTTGAGCCCACCGCGTGCGTGCTGCCCTGGAAGAAGCCGGGGAACAGAACCAGGCCTAACCATCCCACCAGCATGGCGGAAGCGAGCCAGACAGCTTGGAAGAAGTAGAATTTGGGACGCGCGAAATGGCTCTCCCTTGCGCGCACTTGAATGTCACGTGCGCCCGTAATTGTTGCGCCGTCGGCGATGTGTACGTTTTTCAGCTCGCCCACGCGAGCGGTCAGGCCGCCGCCGACTCGGGCAGTGTTAGTCAGGGTAAGGCTATCTCCGGTCATGGTCAGTTCGCGGCCGATGCTGCCGCCCACATCGGCATTGCCCACGGCCATGGTCACGCTGCGATGCACCTCGCTCTCTAAGCTGGCATCGCCGGCGGCAACCACCACACCGCCGCCCACGCGACCCCGGTCATTCACACGTAAAGATCCCATCAATCCGTAGAGGTTGTGGCTCAATTGCCCGTCCAAGTCGAGCGAGTTCGAAAAGTCGTAGATGTTGCCTTCCACAGTTCCGCTTACCTCAGTTCTTTTGGCGAAGGTCACTAAATCTCCCTTGACCGTGCCACGCACTTCCACCGACTGACCAAAAGCCAGCAAGTCCCCATTGACCACGCCTTCCACACGCACAGTGTTGCCGGTGGCCAAAAGGGTATCGTCGATAGTCTCATTCGCCCCTACTAGAGTGACGAATTCACTGTGACGCCGCTCCAGGGCAAAGCCCGGCAACGACAATGCAAGCAGCATGATCAGCAGGCGCAGGCCAGGTTGCTGCAGTCGCCGTCGGCGTCCCAGCAGCAGTGCGCTGCCGACCAACAGCAACAGCAAAAGGATCTTCCCGACGAAAGCCGCATAATCAGACAGCATGGCAGTACCTCCGTGTGCAAAGTAGTAAGAAAGGTTGAAGATCAGGTTCGTGCGGCCACTTGCGCTGAAGGGATTTAACCACTGTAGCGCTTCCGGAATGCTCAGCTCATTGATCCAAGGGACAACGATCGAACCTATCGCCAGCACCGCGGCCACGACCGCTACTTCGCCGCGCGCCCACGACCACGGCAAACGGGAGAGGCCCGCCGGACTGGCTGCTTCTTCTGGAAGCTCTTGCAGGCTCTCGCTCAGAACACGGTTCTCAGCGCGTAATGCGTCCAACAGTTGCCGGCAGCGCCGGCAGGTGGCCAGGTGGTCTCGCAGGCGTTGCGCCTCCTCCACCGCCAGTTCACCGTCCACGAAGATAGCGACGATCTGTTCCGAATAACATTCCATGATCACTTGCTCCTGTGGCCCAGTTTCCGCCGCAGCTCCTGCTTGGCCCGAAATATCAACGCCGCCACGTAGTTCCTCTGCAGGCCCAACTGCTGTGCGATTTCGTCATAGCTCAATTCGCCGTAATAGCGCAGGACCAGCGGCACGCGATAGTTCTCCGGCAGACGTGCAATGGCATTCCGTACCTGCGCCCTCTCTTCCGTGCTGAGGACTGCACCCAGCGGCGACGGCTCCGGGCTGGCTGCCTCGATGACCGCGACTCCTTTTCCAACTTCCACAATCACCTGCCGTCCACGCTTCCGCAAAGCGTCAATACATTGGTTGCCGGCCACCCGCAGCAGCCACCTGAGGAACGGTATGGACCCGTCGTAGCTCGCGATTGCGCGCTGCAGCTTGAGGAAGACTTCGCTGGTAGCATCTTCTGCGCTCTCCCGTGAGTCCAGCATGTAACGGCACAAGCCGAATACGCGCCGCCCATAGAGGCGATAGATCTCCCCCAGCGCCTCGGCATCGTGGCCTTGTGCGCGCTCGATTACGCTCTCCAGATCCGGCCCCTCCATTTGCGTGGCTTCGCCCTCGCGGGGGCTACGATCCTTTCGCCTTGTCCCTTGGCGTCCATAAAGCAGTACGCTGCAGATCGAACAAAATTACACAAATTTTAGGGATGAGGGAATGCAAGTCGCAGAGCGAAGTGACAAAACGGAGACTGCCGGTGGAGCGAGATTTTGTAGTTGGCGAAATCAGGCCATGTCGTAGCCTATCTGAACCCGACACAATGCTCCCGAGCAGCATTCGCTTGTCACATTGGCCCCAAACCGGGTTCAGAGAGATCAATGGCGATCTCCTCGGAGACGACTACCGCGGAACCAGCGGAACCAGGCATTACTACTTCCGTGAGCGACGACTCCCTCGACCCCCGCAACTCCGACTCCTTCAAGCTCACCGCGACAGATTGAAGGTCAGAGTACCGTTCTTGACTAGGCCGCCGGTCGGGGTCTGGAAGGAGCCGGTCACGGTTCCGGCGAACAGTTCTGGGCCTCCGGAGAGGAGCAAAAGCAGCCAAACTGCGATCAGTTTTCTCATAAAAATCACGTGTGGAACCTCTACCGTAGCTCTACCGTAGCTCTACCGCTTTTTGCGCCCATCAGGATGCTCGGACCCGCATGGATATTGGCGAAAACGCAACGCGGTAGAGGTTTTCAGAATTTCGCCGAAAACGGGGCTATAATGACCGCGAAAGGAGACTGTTTTATGTTTTATGCGCATCGGACAGACCATCACCGCGGTCGATCTCGCTGCTGGCCTGGAGGGCGAAAACCTGTCCGAGCTGGGTCCCAACCCGCCGTACCCCACCAAAAACAAGCACTGAAGCCCTTCCCCACGATCACCTAGCGGCGCGGTCACGGGATAGCCCCCGCAGCAGTCGTTCGAACTCGTCTACTCGTAGCTAACCAGTGCCATCGGTTTCGTAGACCGTCAGAGATGCGGCTAAGCTGCTGATAACTATAGAGCTATTGGGGTGCGGGTGCAGATTAGGTGCAGGTTCGCCCGTAGGACCCGTAGGTCCCGGCCGGCAGCGTGCCCGGCAGCATAAATGGAGGCCGTTATGCCAAGACCGATTAAGCACGGGCCTATTACTCATCCGGCGCGTGAGTCATCTTTTGTTTCCCTGCTGTCCGGATGGGTGCAGCAGGGCGTAGAGAACTTGTTTGCGACGCAGCGGATCCTGGTGGACTTGGCAATGAGCCAGAACGCCAGAGCCATGAACTTCCTGCGCGAGCGCTTGCAAGATCCCACATCCCACCCGGCATCGATTCTGACCGAAGTTGCCAGCGAAGGTATGTCCAACTTCATCGAAGGGCAGAAGCTACTGCTGAACCTGGCGCAGCAGGAATACGAAATCGTCACCAAGGGGGTGAAGGAGCGCGTCGGCCGGTATACGGCGGCAGTGGCCATGACGGACCTGATGCAGCGCAGTTTCGACATCTTCGTCAACATGCAGCAGGATTTCCTGAAGATGGCGGACAAGCAGACGCACACCTGGCTGGACGCGATCAAGGCCGGCAAGCCGTATGATCCCGAGGGCCTGATCGAACTCGCCCGCGACAGCTTCGACACCTTCGTTCGTACCCAGAAGAAGTTCCTGGACGTGGTATCGGAAGAGATGACCAAAGCGACGAGCGGTAAGGACGGCGCTGCCAAGAAGCCAGTCAAGAAAACGGAGATCACTGAACTCGCGCGCCAGGCCACGGATTCCTTCATCGAAGCCCAGAAGAAGCTGATGGACGTCGCCGGCCGCCAGACGAATGCCCAAGTCAAGGCCGTCGCAGAGACGATGGACATGCTTTCCCCGCCGCCCTTCATCAATTGGCCCGAGATGACCCGGGAAAGCGTCAAGAGCATCGTCGATGCGGAAAAGGCAGTGATCAATACCGTAACCAAGCGCCGCATGGAACCCCGGAAAGTTAGCCGGGCGACGCGCCGCAGGAAGACATCAGCCCGCAGCCAGGTGATGGCACCGGCTGGCGTCTGAGCGATGAGATAGCTTTGGGAGGGATGTATTTCGGCGCTGGCTTGATGCCACATGGCCAGTCGAAGTATGTGACTCTGATGGCGTGCCGTTGCGAAACTGCAGCGGCACGCTCTTTTGTATCTTAGTGAAGAGGGAAAACTTGGCGCAAGGATCGATGCCAACTTAGGTCGTGGATGGTGCGTCCTCGGCAAGATCGGCTGGCACGTCCTGAGACACACCTACCGGGCCTGGTGCTCTACGGTGGACATGGCGGGATTAGTACGACCGCCCGCGGTGCGACCTTGAGGAGCAGGAAAGCTCTACGGCACGACCTCCTATGGGGGCCACTGCCCGGGCTGCGGTACCGTGTTTAAGATGACGCCGAGGGGCTCGGGTTCCGGCCTTTTTCGCTTATTTCACGGGCAACGCAGCAGACTTTCTCTGCACTTGAGACTACGTGGCGGAGGGAGGTGGATTCGAACTCTAGGTACGGTTTCGAACTACCTCACAACCAGCGATAATCCAGTCGCTTACCGCGATTGCACCCTCAAGACAAGCACATCCGGAGAAAGGAACCCAGCGCCGCCATGGGTGGTCCTTTCGCTTCGCTTGACTTCCCGCGCCTGGAGAGCGGCAATGTCATGCGAAGCGGAGAACTCGCATGTCCACGGAAATCAGTACCAAGATCCAAGAATTGCCGCGCCTGCCGAAGAAGTCTAAACGTCGGCCCTGAACTTTGCCGGCGTACGCTGGTACCAAGCGCGACGTTTTGACAGGCATCAACTTTCGTGTACTTAGGAGCGATATTCGCGAGCGAGCAATAGGACACTTTTTCCTGTTTTGTCGCAGCTTGCGCATGGCGGGCCGCCGCAGGGTCCGTTCCCTCACGAAACGTTCCGAGGGCATCGGCTGGCCGAGGAAGTCGCCGACAGTCCTGGTGTACAGGTGTACAGTCTGCTGCTCGGGGTCGCGTTGAGAGATTACCTGCGGGCGCGCTTCCGCTGGTTGCCGGCGCGAACGGCTTTCGGCTGCTTCTTGGCCGTTTCTGCCGAGCTCGGCCCTAACACAATTCCATGTGCAAAGGCCTTTGCGGCGTCGCCGACGCTAACCAATTCTCCCAACATCTCCGGTAGATCGACTACAAAGCGCAGATAGCCTTGGCCTGGCTTCGAAAGCACGCTCGCCAGTTCGCCCTGGCGCACAATAGCGACATCGTGCCCGCTGACCACAAGGCGAGCCTCGGAGAGCGGCTTCTCCATATGTTCGTTCCGGCGCAGGAATTCAACGACTTTCTTGAGGGAGGAGGTAGTCACGCCTGACTTTCTCAATTCAAACGCAACCTTCAGTGCGACCAGATCGCTGAAGCTGTAAACGCGTTCGCTCCCGGAACCCACACCCGCAGCAACACTCGGCCGTATCAACCCGTTTTTCGCCCACAGGTTGAGCGTTGAGTAAGGAACTCCCGTCAATCTCGTCACTTGTCTCGGTGTGAACCCGACTCTCATCGACTGAAAGTTTAGCATGTTTGACGCAGAATGAAGTAAGGTATACTCTGAATGTACTCCTTTCATTACTGCTCGAATCACAAGGAGTAGGCAAGCGCTTTCGTCATATCGCCAAGTTCACACCTGATATTGCTCTGGAGGCGCGTGCGGCATTGGGAGATTGCTTACAATGTTCGCCGCTAGGCGTTCTTCTGGATGCCAGAGATAAAGAGCCTTTCCGTTGTCACGGTCACGCCATGTTAGGGCCCCGGGGCATGCTTCCCGAATGGAATCGGCCGTGTCCGAATCTCTCCACGGACCGCCAATGAAGTGACGGTTACACTACAGGAGTCACCTCAACTTTTCCAACGCTTAGTTTCTGACGCGGTCGAGAGACGACTGACTCGTCTCGGTTTCACGCGGAAGGGACCCGGG
>JBEKQY010000210.1:0-6818 GCA_049519235.1 Candidatus Korobacteraceae bacterium
GTCGGCAACGCGATGGCACATTACGTCCACAAACATGAGGACGCCAGCAAGGGGTTGGTTGTCGGCTATGACACGCGCTTCGCTTCCCCACGGGCGGCTGAGATCATCTCCGAAGTTCTCGCCGCGGCGGGTATCGCGGTGCGTCTATCCGACGACTACACGCCCACTCCAGCGCTCTCCTACGCGGTGAAGAACCTGGGTGCGGCCGGCGGCGTGATGATCACCTCCAGCCATAATCCCTTCAACTGGAACGGGGTGAAGTACAAGGCCGGCTACGGTGGCTCGGGCACACCGGCAATTATGAGGGCGATTGAGGACGAGCTCGATTCGCAGCCCGCCGCGGCGGGCAAGGGCGGCAGCGTGACCCTGACCGATTTCAAGACACCGTACATCGCAGCCATCAAGAACTTTGTCGATCTGAAGCTTATTCAGAAAGCCGGTTTTAAGTTCGCCATCGACGTGATGTACGGCGCCGGACGTGGCGTGCTGAAAGGCATCTTCGCCGAGAGCGCCATCGCTCACCTCGAGATTCGTGGCGAGCTCAACCCACTGTTCCCCGGCATCAATCCCGAGCCGATTGAGCCGCACATCGCGATGCTGCAAGAGACAGTCGTGCAGGAGCGTTGCCAGGCTGGAATGGCGATCGACGGCGACGCCGACCGTATCGGCGCGGTCGCGGAAGATGGCAGCTTCGTCGATTCGCACAAGTGTTTTTGCGTAATCCTGAAGTGGTTGTTGAAGCGCAAGCAATGGCCGGGCGAGATTGTGCGGACGTTCAACACCACGCGCATGCTGGACCGCATTGCCGCAAAGTATGGCCGCAAGCTGCACGAGTGCGGCATCGGCTTCAAGTACATCTGCGATCTCATGCTGGAACGCGACATCCTGATCGGCGGCGAGGAGTCGGGGGGCATCGGCATTCGTCGCCATCTGCCCGAGCGCGACGGTATTCTGAACTCGCTGCTGCTGGCCAACATCATGGCCGAGGAAAACAAACCGCTGGGACAACTGGTGCACGACTTGCAACAGGAATACGGCCAGCACCACTATGGCCGCATCGACCTGCACCTGAGCAACGACGTCAAGGACGAGGCCATGCGGCGCGCTCATGCCAATCCTCGGAAGATCGGTCGTTTCGCCGTGCAGAAGGTGGAGACCCTGGATGGCGTGAAGTTCTTCCTCGACGCACCTAACTACGGCAATGGAGCCGAGGCGTGGGTACTGGTCCGCGCTTCCGGCACGGAGCCGCTGCTGCGCATTTATTGCGAGGCGGCATCCCCGGACCTGGTGTCGCAGATTCTGAAGGCAACCGAAGCCTTCGTTCAGGCCAAGAGCGAGACCGGCGTGCCAGATCCGGCAAGCGTGAATTAGCTCTGCTTCTTTTTAGGTTTGGGCCAATCAGCATCCTGTCTGGAGGAACGTGTACCTTGCGGGACAGGAAAACTCTTCCTAAATGTCCATCCGTGCAGCCTTTAGTTTGTAGTTCTTGCAGGATCCGAACACGGACCAAGCCTGCCCGCTGTTTCTGTGCGCCCCGCGCGCCAGTTTGTTGTATAATAGGTTTGCGTGTGTTCGAAACGGCGCGTTTAGCAGCCATCCCTTTTAGTCTCGAGCGATTCCTGCCTGTAACCTTCCGATTCACCAACGCAACATCAACATTAAGGAAAATCAAGAAACAAATGGAACAAGGAACAGTAAAGTGGTTTAACGATGCCAAAGGTTTTGGCTTCATTTCACGTCAGAACGGCGAAGATGTTTTCGTCCATTTCTCGGCCATCCAGTCGAATGGCTTCCGTTCGCTGCAGGAAGGTCAAGCCGTGAGCTTCGACGTGAAGCGTGGCGCCAAGGGTTGGCAGGCTGAGAACGTTCAGGTTCTGTAAACCAGCGGTACGAAGCGAGGGTGGCAAAGGCCGCCCTCTGCTATTTGCGACGAGGAGAAGGCGATTGAGTCTTTGGTCGTAAACACCCCAATTCATGCCGCGTAAGGCTGCCAAAGGATCGGCCGGCAAGCGGCCTACTCTGAAAGCGAGGAACCAGTGAAGAACATCTACGTGGGGAACCTAAGCTTCGATGCGACTGAAGACCAGGTGCGCGCAATGTTTGAAGCGTATGGCCCGGTCGATAGGGTCAGCATTGTAACTGATCGCGACACGGGGCAGTCGCGCGGCTTCGGATTTGTCGAAATGCCGGACGACGATTCGGCCGGCAAGGCCATGGAAGCCCTCAACGGCACCAACCTGGGCGGGCGCAACCTCACCGTAAACGAAGCCCGGCCTAAGACGGATCGGCCGCGGCGCGAAGGCGGCGGGGGTGGGCGCGGGGGTGGCCGTGGCCGCTCGGGCGGCGGCGGTGGCGGCGGTTGGGGTCGCTACTAGTCTAAGGCTGCTGCACACATTCGAAGATTGACATTGACGCCGGGGCAGTGGGTGAAAACTGCGCCGGCATTTGTGTTTACGCCGGGCAATTCCACAAGAAGAAACAACTCTGATAGGCTGGAGCGACATTTTCGCGTGCGCTTGCAAATGCCCAACGATTCCAGCTATGCCATTGAATTTGCCGGCGTTGGCTTTCGCCTGCCGGAGGGGAAGAGCCTCCTGTCCGGCCTGGACCTTGCTGTGCGCAGTGGCGAGACCTTTATGCTGGTGGGCCGCAGCGGATCAGGGAAGACAACCTCGCTGAAGCTGATCAATCGGCTGCTCACCGCAACCTCCGGAGAAGTACGGGTTGAGGGCACGGCCGTCAAGCGGTGGGACACAGTCCGGTTGCGGCGTCGCATTGGCTATGCGATCCAGGACGTCGGACTATTTCCGCACTACACCGTCTTCGAAAACGTAGCGTTGGTCCCGAAGCTTGAACGATGGGACGGGCGCAGGATCGCGTCCCGCGTGGAAGAAGTGTTGGCGCTGGTAGGACTGCCTGTTGGCGAGTTCGCAGGCCGATATCCCGACGAGCTTTCCGGAGGACAGCGGCAACGCGTCGGACTGGCGCGAGCGTTGGCAGCCGAGCCGCCAATCCTGTTGATGGATGAGCCCTTCGGAGCACTCGATCCCATCACCCGCGCCGAGCTCCAGATCGAGTTCCAGAAGCTACAGCAGAAGCTAGGAAAAACGATTGTCTTCGTGACTCACGATGTGAGTGAGGCCCTGCTGCTGGGCAGCCGGATCGGGCTTATGGAAGAGGGCAGGCTACGCGGAGTGTATAGTCCGAAAGAATTTCTCGAGACGCCCGACACCTCCGTGAAGGCGTATGTGGATGTGTTTCGCACGCGCCAGCAGATGTTTCAGATGTCAAATAGTTAGAGCGGCGATTAGTGTCAGCGAGAAAGCCAATCGAGCGGGACTCCCTTGAACTTCCTCCTCACCCACAAACGCGAAGTCGCAACGCTCACCGCCGAACACCTCTGGCTGGTTGGCGTCTCGATGTTGCTGGCGATAGCCATCGGCGTGCCGCTGGGAATCCTTCTCACTCGCAGGCCAAAGTGGAAGGCAGTGGTGCTGGGCAGCACGAACGTCATTCAGACCATACCCAGCCTGGCGCTCTTCGGGCTGCTGCTGCCGCTGCCATGGCTCGGGGCGCGGGCCGATCGCCTGGCGATCGTCGCTCTGGCACTCTACGCGCTGCTGCCCATCGTGCGCAACACCTATGTTGGCATCGCCGGCATCAGTCCGCCGGTGCGGGAGGCGGCGCTTGCCATGGGACTCACCTCGGGCCAACTTCTGTGGCATGTTGAATTGCCGCTGGCGCTACCGGTCATGCTGGCGGGAATTCGCGTCGCCGCAGTGATCACGATTGGCGTCGCCACCATCGCCGCCGCCATCGGCGCGGGAGGCCTTGGCGAGTTTATCTTTCGCGGCATCGCCATGGTTGATAACGGAGTGATTCTGGCGGGCGCGATTCCCGCGGCCCTGATGGCATTGGCCGCGGACCTGCTGCTCAGCGGCGTCGAGAAGCTGCTGGTACGGCACCGAAGCTGACGATGAACCGGCGAACGTTCCTCTCCGCACTGGCGCTGACCGTTTGCAGCGGCTGCTTCTCCCGCAAGACCGAGCTGACCGTCGGCTCCAAGAACTTCACCGAACAGCTCATCCTGGGCGAACTAGTGACACAATATCTCCACAGCGTTTGCCATATGCCGGTTGACGGCCGCTTCTATCTTGCCGGAACTTACATCTGCCAGCAGGCGCTGCTCGCCGGGCGAATCGACAGCTACGTCGAGTACACGGGTACGGCGCTGGCCGCGATCCTGAAGGAACGTTTCGCCGGCGACGCAGCGAGTGTTTATCAGCGCGTGAAGCAGGAGTACAAGCGCCGCTTCAACCTTGATGTCGTGCCGCCGCTGGGGTTCAACAACAGCTTCGCGATGGTGATGCGGGGCAACGACGCGCGGCGGCGCGGGGTGAAGACGCTTTCGCAAGTTGCGGGCGCGACTCCGCAAATGCGGCTGGGAGTGGGGTACGAATTCCTCGAGCGGCAGGACGGCTACCATGGCCTCGTCAAGACATATGACTTGCACTTTGCCGAAGCCCCGCGCGTGATGGACCTGGGGCTGCTCTATCGAGCGCTTCAGAACCGGTCAGTCGACATTGTTGCCGGCAACAATACGGATGGCCTCATCGCCGCAATGGGCCTGGTCGTCCTTGAGGACGACCAGCACTACTTTCCTCCTTATGACGCTGTACCGATTGTGCGGCCCGTTCTTTTTCAGGAGTGTCCGAAAGCACAAGATGCGTTCGCACGCCTCGCAGGCCGCATCACCGCCGATGACATGCGAGCGATGAATTACGCGGTCGACGGACAGAAGGAAGATGCAGCCACGGTAGCAAGGGCATTCCTGCTAAAGCAACATCTTGTAGAGTCGGAGCCGGAGACAGGATAGAGCAGCAAGCAGCGCATCCTTGCGCCGGTCGCCACACTGCGCCGTCGCGCCATGAATTGCGGCTGCATTCGGACACGAGTAGTCTAAAACGCAGGAATGGCAGCTAACGGCAACAAAGGACGCCGGTATCCCAAGTTCGTTTTCGGCGATACTATGAGCGTCGCGCTCCAGACCTTTCGTATTGGCAAGGTGCGATTCATCCTGACTTCGCTGGGTATGGTGATCGGAACGGCGTCGCTCATCCTGGTGGTCACCATCGGGCTTACCGGTAAGCAATATTTGTTGCAGCAAATTCAAAACATCGGTTCCAACATGATGGTTGCTGAGTACGCCGGAGGCGGCATCTATGGCCGCGACGCTTCCAGCGACTTCCTCACCCTCGACGACCTGAATGCGGTGCGCCAGCGGGTCCCCGGCATCAGCAATGCTTCGCCCATGATCCAGTTTCATGATCGCATCGCTGTGCCCGGCGGCAAGGAGCGCGAGGTTATCGTTCTCGGGGTCTCCTGGCAGTATCTCTACGTGCGCAATTTACAAATCCTCTCGGGCCGGTTCTTCGATGATGACGACACTCTGGCGCGCAATAAAGTCGCGGTCATAACCCAGAAGCTGGCCGAGGCGCGATTTGGCTCGCTGGACTCGGCGGTGGGCCAGGAGATCAAGCTCAGCGGGCTTCCCTTCACCGTGATTGGGACTTTTCGTGAGCGCGTGGACACCTTCGGCCAGTCCGAGATCTCCGACGACACGATCCTGATTCCCTACACCGTGGCACGCTACTTCACCAACAGCGATGAGGTGAAGCAGCTTTTCTTCTCGGTGTCCGACTCTGCCGAGGTGCCTCGCGCCACGCAGGAAATCCATGACGTCTTGCAGTCGCGGCATCGTCCGGAGTCGGTCTATCGGGTCGACAATTTGACCCAGTTGCTGCAAGTGGCCGCGAAGACGGCCGATACGCTGACCGAGGTGCTGCTGCTGGTCTCAGTGCTCACGCTAATTGTGAGCGGAGTCGGCATCATGAACATCATGCTGGCCACGGTGAACGCCCGCATCCGCGAGATTGGCGTCCGCAAAGCCGTGGGCGCCACCAACGCCGAGATACGCGCGCAGTTCATGGTAGAAGCGATCCTGATCTCGCTGGCTGGCGGCATCGTTGGGATTGTTCTAGGCTTGGCGCTGCCACTGTCGGTCCGCTTCATCACCAACTACCGCGTACCCATCTCAGGATGGTCGGTGGTAATTGCGGTGCTGGTCTCCAGCCTGGTGGGCGTGCTGTTCGGAACGGCTCCGGCCGCGCGCGCCGCGCACTTCGACCCTATCGAAAGCCTGCGCTACCAGTAGAGAAAGCCGCCGCTCTGCCGGATCTCGTCGTGGCGCTGTTACCACTTGCTGGAATACAACAGGGCCGACGAGCTCCCCCTTTTAAGCCCGCCAGCCCTACGTCAGCTACCAGAGACTGGTAACTGAACTCGTTGACTCGCAGCGCCGCTTATTCGTGTTGCTGCGAGTCATCCCCCAATCGTCTTAGAAGTTGGTTTGCTGTCTCGCATTGCTCGACTCCCCATGGCCAACTTCCTGGCTGCCTTCACACTAGAACCTTGCCATCCTCACGGCTACTGGCCTGTGGCCGCAATTCAGGACAGGCCGCCACTGCTGTTCTGTCCTGTCCATAAGTGCAGTTACCGGCTTAACACGATGCGGCTGGGTTTCGATGGGTACTCACTTCTCGCGGCTGGCGTATGATTTTCACGCCCAACGAGCGTCCGAGGGCAGGAGGCACGATGCTAGCAGCCAGCGACTTCGAGTTCAAATTTCGCTTCTGGAGGTGACGTCAAGCTGCTTGTGTAAAAACTCTGAGGGTGCGGTTTTTCCATTCCAGGTTAAAGCGCTGGAAGATGGAGTAGATGATCCGGTCCACGCTTTTGACGTTCACGAAGCAGACCAT
>JBEKQY010000211.1:0-6807 GCA_049519235.1 Candidatus Korobacteraceae bacterium
ACTTGTCCATCGGCGTCTTGAATTTCTTGACCACCGGATTGTTGGATTGGTTGGGGTGTAAAGGATTGGTGACCGGACTTTCGATGGGCTCGTAGTGCTCGGGGAAAGGACCATCGGCAAAGGCGCCGAGCGGAACGAAGATGCGGCCCACGCCTTCCGGATTCATGATGAACGGTCCCATGTGCTCATCGGGCTTGGAGTCGGGCTTGAAGTCGGGAACATCATTGCCCACCCACTTCTGCGCCGTCTCGTTCCACCACACTTGTCTGCGTGTCGGGTCCCACGGCTTGCCGGTGAGGTCGCAGGACGCCCGGTTGTAGAGCACGCGCCGGTTCGCCGGCCACGACCACGCCCAATTGGGATAAATGCCGAGACCCGACGGATCATCCGTTCCGCGCCGTTGGATCATCGCGCCCGCTTCCGTCCACGAACCGCAGTACAGCCAGTTGCCCGACATAGTAGTGCCATCGTCGCGCAGCGCGGCGAAGCCCGGCAGTTGCTGCCCGGCTTTCAGCGAGAGATTGGTTTTCTCGTCGCTGATGTCCGCCAGCGCCTTGCCGTTGATCTCCTTCGCCACCTCGGCCAGCGAGGGGCTGGTTGGAATCGTGTACGTCCAAGACAGGTTCAGGATCGGATCGGGGAACTTGCCGCCCTCCTTCTTGTAGAGCTCGCGGACCTTGAGGAATATCTGCGCCAGGATGTCCTGATCGAGACGGCACTCGGCCGGCGGCGGCAACGCGACGTTCTTCCATTGCAGCCAGCGTGCCGAGTTGACGAAGGTCCCATCCTTCTCCGCGAAACCCGCGCCCGGCAGCCGATACACCGTGGTGTTGATCTGCTTCATCTCGTCGGCGGTTGTGCCCGGCGCCTCCCAGAAGGCGCTGGTCTCATCGGGATAGATCTCGCAGACCACCAGGAAGTCGGCTTTCTTCAGCGCGTCAATGTTCTTCTGCGAGTCAGGGCCGATCATCACGCCGTTCATCCCGAAGGCGAAAACGCCCTTGACTTGCCCGTTGTACATGTCATTCCAGTTCTGGACCCAGGCGTAATTGCGGTCGATCTTCGGCAGGTACTGGAAAGCGAAATCGTTGTCCTTGGTGGCCGCGTTGCCGTACATCGCTTTCAGGAACGAGACCATGAACTTGGGCGTGTTCGACCAGTAGTTAAACGAGTCCCACTCCTTCGGCTTTGCCGGCTTCGGCGTAGTGCGATCAAGAAAGGCCTTCAGATCTTTGTCAGCGGGCGAAGGCATCTTGAGATAGCCGGGCAGAATGTCGAAGATGCCGGCCATGTCAGTTGCGCCCTGAATGTTGGAGTGCCCGCGCAAAGCGTTTACGCCGCCGCCGGCGCGGCCCACGTTGCCCATCAGCAACTGCAACATCGCGGCAGTGCGGATGATCTGCGTGCCAAAACTGTGCTGCGTCCAGCCGACCGCGTAGATAATGGTCGCGACCTTCTTCATGTCGCCGTCTTTGCGGACGGAGGTGTACAGGTCGGCAGCTTTCAGGAACTGGTCCTTGGGGATGCCGGTAATGCGCTCGACCATCTCCGGTGTGTAGCGCGAGTATTGCTGCTTCAGCAGTTGATAGACGCAGCGCGGATGCTGGAGCGATAGATCGTACGCGACATTGGGGGGCATCGACGGCGGAGGCGCCGGAGCGCCGGCCGTTGCTTTCGCCGCCGGAGCCGGGTCAGCAACCGCTTTGCCCGCCTCGTTGCCGCCCTCCTGATAGTTCCAGGTGCTCTTGTCGTAGGTCTTAGTAGCGGCGTCGAAGCCGGAGAACAAGCCGTCTTCCGGCAGCTTGAATCCATCTTTGATGATGAACGCCGCGTTGGTGTAGTTGACGAGATAGTCGTGGGCGATGCGGTTGTTCTGGATCGCGTAGTTGATCAGTCCACCGAGGAATGCGATATCGCTGCCGGCGCGAATTTGGCAGAAGAGATCAGCTTGCGAGGCGGTGCGGGTGAAGCGCGGATCGACCACAATCATCTTGGCGTTGCGGTTGCGCTTGGCCTCGACCGGCCACTTGAATCCGCAGGGATGGTTCTCGGCCGGATTGCCCCCCATGATCAACATCATGTCGGTGTTCTTGATGTCGATCCAGCCGTTGGTCATTGCCCCGCGTCCGAAAGTTGGTCCCAAACTTGAGACCGTGGGGCCGTGTCAAACCCGCGCCTGGTTTTCCAGGCGCACCACCCCCATCGAACGCATCGTCTTCACGACCAGGTAATTAAACTCGTTCGTATCCGTGCAGCCGCCGCTGAAGAACAGCGATTCGCAGCGGTTGACGGTGTTGCCCTTGGCGTCGGTCTCCATGAAGCCGGCGTCGCGCGTCTTCTTGGTCCAGCGCGCGATCTCGTCAATTGCCTGGTCCCAGGAGATGTCGTCCCAGTGGTCCGACCCTGGACGCCGCACCTGCGGTTTCAGCAGCCGCCGCTCATTCTGGATGTCCTGCTGCAACGACGAGCCCTTGGGGCAGAGCGTGCCGCGATTGATGGGGTGATCGGGGTCGCCCTCCACGTGCACCACCTGCGGCGTGACGTTCTTGGCCTTGTCGCCAATGGTGTGGATGATGACACCGCAGCTCACCGAGCAATAAGGGCAGGTGCTGCGCGTCTCCGTGGTGCGTGAAATCTTCAGCTCCTGGGCTTGCGCCAGCAGCGGTTGCGCATCAAAGCCGAATATTGTAATGCCGACGGCGCCCGCTATTCCGGTCTTGAAAAATGCTCGTCTAGAGACGTCCATTGCAGCCTCCCAGAACGTAAAAATCGAAACCGCGAATGTGTGTAGAGGACAAACAGAAGCGCTCGAGAAGCGCTGAATTCAAACACCGAGAAATAGTGTGCTCAGTGTGATCCACATCTTCACCAGGCCGTTGAGGTTACGACGAGGAAGCCAAGTCCGGACCCAACATCGCGCAACAGCGTATACCGTGGAACCCCTGCCGGTCAAATGGATTTAAGACCTTTGATTCCGGACCACCGGCATTCCTTAATCCCTACGCGGCCGACCGCGGCTTGATCTTGCTCAACGCCGCGTTGGCTGCTGCGCGGCGCAGGTCGTAGTCGGCTTGAAGATTCATCCAGAACTGCGGCGTCATACCAAAGTATTTGCCGAGTCGGAGAGCGACGTCGGCGCTGATCGTTCGCTGTTCGCGCAGGATCTCGTAGATTCCAGGAAAGTGCAGGGCTTTCGCCAGTTGATACGCGGTAATCTCCAGGGGCTCCAGGAATTCCGTCCGCAGAATCTCTCCGGGATGAGCGGCAATCGTTTTGTGCGTCCGCCGGGCCATGTTTTTCTTCTCCTCAGTGATAGTCCGTAATCTCCACTGCGTAAGCGTTTCCCTCGCGCCACGCAAAACAGACACGGTAGCCATTGCTAAAAACCCATCAGATTGCGGCTGATTTTGCGGAATCCGTATTCCATCGCCCACACGTCAAGCGCCGCGGTTGCGACCTCGTCCACCACGGGAACAGCCAGGCCATCCACGGTCAGGTCAACGCTTTTCAAGTAGTAATGACAAGTCTCGCAGGCTTCCACACGGACTGCCGAGATGCCTTCCGCGTTGTAGCGCGGGAGTTTTGCGTGGTCCTCCTCGCCGCAAATGGGACACAGAATCCGCCGGAACTCCCATTCCGTCATGCAAAAGGAGCAGACCAGAAAACGCTTTCCGCCGTCGCCTTCAGGACGAAGGACCGCGACTTGAGGCTTGGCGCCGCATACCGGACACACCATGCCGGAGAATCCTGCCAACATCGCGGCTGGAGTCGCAGCAAGACATTCGGCCAGCGGCTGCAATAGAACGCGTGCGAAAAACGAATACGGTCCCGCATCGTCAGCGTCCGGCGCTTCCAGAAAAACCTTGAGCACCTGGCGGCATTCTTCCGGCGTTGCCCTGCTAAAATCTGCGGCCTCCTGCGCCAGTTTGGAAGGGCCATTCTTCCGGACCACCGAGAGCAATGCCGGCAACTGTTGCACTGCGGCATCGACATCGATTCGTTCGCTTAACGGGCCATCGCGGCTGGGAGCGGGTGGCGATGCGGCGCATTCATAGATCTGCTTCTGAAATTCCAGGATTCGCCGGTAGAAGTTGAGTACCTCAGCCGTGCCTGGATGCCGCTCACCGAGAGAGATACTGCGCTCGATGCGCTTGTTCCAATCGGACTTTTTCGGCGGTAGCGTGGACGACAATCAACCTCTCCAATGGGTGTTGGCGGAAGACGCCGCCGAGTATAGCACCCTCCAGATCGGCGACCCAGCCCTTCGACCAGGGCGATAATGCGATGCCCCCAATGGCAAGGCATTTCCAGGAATATCGCGTCTGCCCGGGCTTGCTCTGGCTTATGCGAAGATAGAGTGCGAGCCATAGCAGCACACGGAGCACATGCGCGCCTCGACCCTTCGCAGGATATTCAAGGCATTTCATTATCGTGATTTTCGCCTGATGTGGGTCGGCGCCTGTACCTCCAGCATCGGCACCTGGATGCAGATCGTGGCCCAGGGCTGGCTTATCTATCGCCTGAGCCACTCTGCGTTTCTGCTGGCGTTGGATCAGTTCCTCGGCGGCATTCCTATCTTCCTTTTTTCCCTCATCGGCGGCGTCGTGGCCGACCGCATTGAGCGGCACAAGGTCTTGCTGTTATCGCAATACATCCAGATGGGAAGTGCGTCGGTGCTCACGATATTGGTGGCGACCGGCCTGGTTCATGTCTGGCATATCCTCTGCCTCTCATTCATCTCAGGGTTCGCGCAGGCGTTTGGCGGACCGGCATATTCGGCGCTTATTCCCACCCTGGTCGACCGCGATGACATGCCCAACGCCATTGCCCTGAATTCCATCCAATTCAACCTGGCGGTGACCATCGGCCCGGCGCTCGCCGGCCAGGCTTTGGCGAAGTTGGGTGAGACGTGGTGTTTCGGGCTGAACGCGCTCTCCTTTCTGGCGCCCGTTATCTCGCTGCTGATGATTCGCACCCGCTTTCTGCCGCCCAGGACCACGGAGTCGATGTTCACCAGCCTTAAGCAGGGCATCAAGTTTGTTCGCAAGCAGCATTCCATGGAGGCGCTGGTCGTGCTGGCGTTCTGCATGACCGCGCTGGCCATGCCCATGCGCACCTATCTCCCCGTGTTTGTCAAAGACATCTTCCATCGCGGTCCGGAAACCTACGGCAATTTCCTTTCGCTGATGGGTATCGGCTCCATCGGTGGATCGCTGATGGTCGCAGGGCTGGGCAACATTCGTCATAAAGGGCGATTTGCGATTACCGGGCTCATCTGCCTGGGCGCAGCGATTGCCGTGTTCTCCCTTTCGAGGACGCTGCCGCTGAGCTACACCATGCTGGTGCTCGTGGGTGCTTCCATGATGGCCGTCTTCGCCACCGTGACTTCGTTGGTGCAGTTGATTACTACCAACGAAATGCGCGGACGCGTGATGAGCGTATACAACTGTGCATTTCGCGGGGGAATGCCGATGGGTAACCTGCTGTCGGGATGGCTCGTCCCAATCTTCACCGCGCCCGTGATATTGAGCATCAATGGATTCGTATTGATTTTGATGGCGCTGTACTTCTTGCTGGTGCAGAGGCGAGTGGCCGCACTGTGACGTCCGTTACATCCGGCCCGTTAAGTAGCGTTATCCGTGACTCACCACCGAACCCACCCGCTCGCCCATCACCACGCGGTGAATGTTGCCGCGCTGATTGAGATTGAAAATAACGATTGGGAGGTCGTTTTCCCGGCAAAGTGCAATGGCCGTGGCATCCATGACCCGCAGCCCAAGCCGCAGCACTTCCATGTAGCTGATCTCATCGAACATGGTGGCGTCCTTCACCAGCACCGGATCATCGCTGTAGACGCCGTCCACTTTCGTAGCCTTCAGGATCGCATCGGCTTTGATTTCCATCGCCCGCAGGGATGCTGCCGTGTCGGTTGAAAAGTAGGGATTGCCGGTCCCGCCCGCAAACACCACGACGCGGCCCTTTTCCAGATGGCGAATCGCGCGGCGGCGAATAAACGGCTCCGCTACCTGGTTCATCTCCAGCGCGCTCATCACGCGAGTGAAGACGTCCTGCTTTTCCAGCGCATCCTGCAACGCCAGCGCGTTGATCACCGTCGCCAGCATGCCCATGTGATCGGCCGAGACACGGTCCATGCGCTTGGCCTGTTCGGCGACCCCGCGAAAGAAGTTGCCGCCGCCGACAACAATGGCAATCTCGACACCGAGATTGTGCACCTCGGCTAGCTCGGCCGCGATCTCGTGTACGCGCTGGTTGTCCACACCAAACCCCTGCCCGGCGGCCAGGGCCTCACCGGAAATCTTCAGAAGAATACGTTTGTAGATGGGAGCGTCCATTAAGCAAAACTCTGCGCAAAGTTAGCTCATTCAGTGTAGCAGGAGTGCACACATCAGGAATGTCGCGAGAGGTTCCACGAGACGACGCGGCTGATCCGGAAGCGGGAATGCGAGCGGCGGATTTCCTGCGCGCGCGGGGCCTTGTCCGTCCGAATTTGCGCGCGGCTACAATAGAGTAGATTGAGAGCCGATTCTTCATGGAGACGATTGACGATCTTTTGCAGCAGGTCTTCCGGCTCTCACAATTTCGTCCACGCCAGCAAGAGATCATTCAGGACGTTTTGGCGGGCAACGATGTTGTCTGCGTGATGCCAACCGGAGCAGGGAAGAGCCTGTGCTTTCAACTTCCGGCGCTGCTGATGAAGGGACTGACGGTCGTGGTCTCGCCGTTGATCTCGCTCATGGCCGACCAGGTGCATCAGTTGCAGACGCTGGGAGTGCCGGTACTTCTGCT
>JBEKQY010000212.1:0-6804 GCA_049519235.1 Candidatus Korobacteraceae bacterium
GTCACGCCGGTGCCGCATAACGGGTGCCGCCCGCCGAAGCGGCGTAGGGTATAAAGGCAAGGGCGGGGATCAGGGGCTGGGGTTTAGTTCTGGCCATCGGCAACTGAATTTGGGGTAAAGATCGAAATGGGGGGTTAGAACATCTAATTCCTTATCGTCATACCCCTGACAACTGAATTTCGAATCGGGACGAAGGGACGCCAAGTCCTGTAAACCGATCATCAGCAAGTGCAACAGTCGCAGGCGATAGAGCAGGGAAGATCAGAGGCTCGAGCTTCACTAGTCCCTAATCTCTAGACCCTAGCCCCTGTTTCAAAAGGAGAACGTAACTTGGCACGGTACAAGGACGCAGTATGCCGCCTTTGCCGCCGCGAGGGCATGAAGCTGTTCCTCAAAGGCGGAAAGTGCTTCACGGACAAGTGTCCGATCGAAAAGCGCAATTTCGCTCCTGGCCAGCACGGCAAGGACCGCAAGGCCAAAATTGTGGGCTACGGCCTGCAGCTTCGCGAAAAGCAGAAAGCGAAGCGTATGTACTTCGTGCAGGAAGGCCAATTCCGCAACTACTTCGAGCGCGCCTTCCGCACCAGGGGCGTCACCGGCGCAATGCTGCTGCAGCAACTGGAGCGCCGGCTGGACAACGTGGTGTATCGCCTGGGCTTTGCCGTGGCGCGGCGCCAGGCTCGCCAGTTGGTGCGTCACGGCCACATCACGGTCAACGGCAGGAAGGTCAACGTTCCCTCCTACCAGGTAAAGGCCGGTGACGAGATCAGCGTGCGCGAGAGCAGCCAAAAACTTGCGATGTTGGAGATCGCTAAGGATTTCGCCAGTCACCAGGCGCCTCCAGCGTGGCTGGAAGTCGATCGCGACGGCTACAAGGGCCGGGCGATCGCGCTGCCGAAGCGCGAAGACATCAACCAGCCCCTCAACGAGCAGTTGATCGTCGAACTGTACAGCAAGTAATAAAAGCGGCAATTAGCAATTAGCAGTTAGCAATTAGCAATTGTTTCCAACGGTATTGCGCAGGGCATGTCGTACCGGATTCACCAGGGGCAACGCAAGCTGTGCGATGCGGCCCCACAGACTTCGCGCCAGATCAGCCGGACGTGACCTTAAGTGGTCACCCGCGCAGCATGGCCGAAGAGATACAGGAGTTATCAATGCTTTGGAAAGGTTTTCAAAAACCGAAACGGCTGGCTACCGACACCGAGGTGTTGACCGACAAATACGGTCACTTCTGGGCACAGCCATTTGAACGCGGGTTTGGCACCACGATTGGCAATGCGCTGCGTCGTGTATTGCTTTCTTCCATCGAGGGAGCGGCGGTTACCGCGGTCAAGATTGAAGGTGTCCTGCATGAATTCCAATCGATTCCCGGAGTGGTGGAGGATGCTACCGACATCATTCTCAACTTGAAGCAGATTCCGTTTCGCCTGGAAGGCGACGCGCCCAAGGCGATTTATCTGCGGGCGGACCAGCCTGGCGTGGTCACCTCGGGCATGATCGAGGCTGACGCTGACGTCGAAGTATTGGACAAGGACGTGTACATCGCGACCGTCAGCGAAGGCGGCAAGCTGGACATGGAAATGCGGCTGAAGCGCGGCCGCGGCTACGTTTCGGCGGACAAGAATTTCGATGAAGACCTGGGCCTCGGATTTATTCCCATCGACTCGGTGCACTCGCCGGTGCGCAAGTGCAACTATTCGGTCGAGGCGGCCCGTCTGGGACAGATCACCGATTACGACAAGCTGGCAATCGAGATCTGGACCAACGGTTCCGTCACTCCGGCCAACGCGCTGGGTCTGGCGGCCAAGCTGCTGAAGGACCACATGAACATCTTCATCAACTTCGAGGAGGAGTCGGAAGCGCAGGCTGCCGGCGCCGGCGACAAACCGGAGATTCGCAACGAGAACCTGAACCGCTCGGTCGAGGAGCTGGAGCTTTCGGTGCGCAGCTACAACTGCCTGAAGAACGCCAATATCCAGACCATTGGCGAGTTGGTGCAGAAAAGCGAAGCTGAGATGCTGAAGACCAAGAACTTCGGCCGCAAGTCGCTGAACGAGATCAAGGAGATCCTGTCCTCCATGGGCTTGGGTCTCGGCATGAAGATCGACGAGCATGGCAATGCCGTGCCGGGAAATTCCTCAGGCATGTCCCAGGGGCTGGCTTCGGCCAACTACGGCATCGATCCGAATTACTAGGTAGCTGCGAGCCATGAGCCGCGAGCTTAGTAGCTCTGGCTGCTGCTGGGAACTGTGAAGGTACCAGAATCGAGTTGATTTCAGGGGCTTTTCGCAGTCGCTTCTTTGCTCGGAAGCTCGTGGCTAGAGGCTCGAAGCTATCGGACACCGACAACGTTTGTAGCAAGGGAAAAGTCATGCGTCATCGTAGAGCAGGATGGAAGTTGGGACGGAACACCGAACACCGGCGCGCCTTGCTGCGCAACCTGGTGACCTCGCTGATCGTGGAAGAGCGCATCCAGACCACCGTAACTAAGGCGAAGGCGATGCGTCCGCACGTGGAAAAGATGATCACGCTGGGCAAGCGCGGTGACGTGGCGGCGCGGCGCCTGGCTGGCTCCTACTTGCTGACGCGCGATGCCGTCGACAAGCTCTTCGACACCATTTCCCCGCGTTACGGCGACCGCGAAGGCGGATACCTGCGCATCGTGCATGCTGGCTTTCGCCAGGGCGATGGCGGCGATTTGGCTTTCGTCGAGCTCTTGGGCAGTGAGAAGACGCTGGACGAGAAGCGCCAGAAGCGCGCCGAACTTCGCGCCAAGCGCGCCGAGGAGAGCCGCAAAGCCCTGGAATCGGCCGAGCAGGAGAACAAGGCCATGCGCGACCAGGAAGCCGCCAATGAATCGTCCACTGAGGAGAAAGAAAAGTAGATTTTCTTTCTGATACGCCGGCATTTCAGAACGCATCCGCCATTGCGGGTGCGTTTTGTTTTTTGCACGGCGCGGTCGGAGATTGTCGACTGCAAGCGATGCCGAGTCGGCTTATCCGCCAGTAAGCTAAACTGATCGGTGATTTACGAGTGGAGCGCTGCGAAGGCAAGAATCAATCTCCAGAAACACGGTGTATCCTTTGAAGAGGCATCAACCGTCTTTCTCGATCCATTCCCGTCGACGTTTTTGCCGCAAAGTACACGCGTATACCTCGGCTACCGTATCCTAAGTATCTCGTACCCAGTTACCTGATACAGGGTTCAGGAGCTAAGTGAAGTACTCAAGCATCTTCTGACCCCGATCACTCCGCCGCGGAGGTACGCGAGATAACCATCGGACGCACTGCGCGGCACGGCCTGATCTTCGTGGCGCATTGCCAGCGTGGAGACCACACGAGAATTATCAGCGCACGAAAGGTGACCAAGCGAGAGCGCAAACAATATGAAGAAGGCATCGAAAGCCAGACAAAGTGATGACCTGCGCCCTGAGTATGACCTATCGCAATTGGGTCCAATGGTTCGCGGCAAGTACTACCGAGAGGCCATCGCAGGGACGAATCTCATCCTGATCGAGCCGGAGCTGGCTCGCGTTTTTCCAGATTCTGAGTCGGTAAACCGCGCCCTGCGCCTCCTGATGGAAACTGCGGAGGCGAGCGCCGCTCCTGCTCCCGCGCGTCGGCGCGCACCTAAGAAGCGCTTGCAACCGTCGCGGTAGGATGGAGCGGCGCTCCGTCGTCGCGGGTAGGGTAGAGCGGCGCTTCAGCGCCGCGTCCGGTTGCCTATAAGGAAAAGGGCCGGGCTTTAGCCCGGCGGCAATCGCTTGTGGGGCTGAAAGCCGCCCGCCCGAAAAAACCCTGGATAAAATGGAGTATTACTGACTTATACTTGTTACTACCACCATGAGAACCACCGAGATCATGACCATTTCCCTTCCGCCTGCGATGGTGCGGCAATTTGAAGAGGTGCGGAAACGGGAATCCCGCACCCGTTCCGAACTGGTGCGCGAGGCCCTTCGCGCATACTTTGAGCAGCGTTATCCTACGGTCCAGCCCACCAGAGCGGAGCTGGCAGCCCTTCGCCGCGGCCGGGCTGCCGTTCGCCGAGGAGATTCGCTATCCTTAAGCGAGTTCCTCAATGGCTTGGAATCTGCAAATCGCCGGACCCGCGCAAAAAGACTATCAAAAGCTCCCAGCAAACGATCAGCGGCGCGTTAAAGCCGCCCTGCTCTCGATGCAGGAAGACCCGTTTCGGGGCGATATCAAGCGCCTCAAGGGACAACCGATGGCCTGGCGCAGGCGCGTGGGGAACTACCGTATCATTTACGATCTCTATTTCGACGAACGCTTGATTGTCGTCTCCGGCATCCTGCGGCGCACGTCGACTACCTACTGACGCTGACCGCACCTGCTCGTCCGCGTCGACGCGCCCCAAAAACGCTTGCAATCGTTCGCGGTAGGGTAGAGCGGTAGAGCGGCGCTTCAGCGCCGCGTCACGTCGATTGTTTTGGAAGCTGAGCCGGCTTCAGCCGGCGACACTTCTTTCGCCCTCCCACTCATTCGAAAGTCGCAAATGTGTGGGCACCCGGCTAAGTTCAATCCCGAGAGTCGCTCTGTTTAGTGTGGTGTGTTACCCGCAACTGCCCTACGGTTACCGAATCCCCGTGCGCATGAGCTTCTGGGCACCGGGCGGGACACTTGCATTTGTCTGAGCGGCGGGGATTGAGGCATTTGCCTTGACGTAGTTGAGCAAACAATGCCGTACCAGGCCTTCAAAGAAATGGGCATAGGGTAGCTTTGCGGAACCGGGCAAGCGGCGATTGTCAATAATCATTTCGGCCGTGGGATCCATGTCCCATTTTTGTCTCGTGGCAATGCCACTCAAGAACATCGGCTCGCCGGAATGAAGATAGCTTGACCTTGCTTTGTAAATAGTATCCAAGATCTTCGGGAGGCTGCCTTTTCTCACTTTCAGGTGACGGGCCCTCCAATTGCCTCCTTTAAAGAAGCCTGCGCAGTGTTGCTGCACAAAAGCAACAAATCTTTTTCGCGATTTGCGCACCTCGAAAATGCTCCTCAGCTCCTGTTTCTCTTCGGTTGAGAAGTCGGATTCTTGAATGAGGGTGGCGACGCGCTTCTCTTCCAGAATGTCGTCTTTACGCGTGAGTGCAATATCTTTCGAGAGGGACTCAATCGCGGAAACAAGGCGTATATACACCATTTCTGGATCGACACCCACCTCTTTGATGCCCCGTGAGTAATGGTGACAAGCCAGGATGAATCTTTGATGCCGCTTGGGTTCTAAGCCTCGGACGGAATTCAAGAACACGTCGAATCCGGTCGCGAAATTCTTTTTGTCGCTCTGAAAGAGAGGTGGGTGAACCGCAGCATCGCAGGTCATACGAACAAACGAATGCGTGATCTTGATCGTTGCCGCGATTCTAGGATTTGTTGCAGGGACCCTGCTCGAAACGAGGAAGAAACGGGCTCGAAAGAAAAGTGCCATCAGCGCGATAAGCTCGCCGACAACCCCTTCGCGAAAGTAATAACCTTTCTCGTCTGCTTTTAGATTGTGCTTTGGTGGGGTGTCGGGAAAGGTAAGTATCAAATTGTAAAGCCATAGTCCCTTAAGCGGGCGAGGACTGGGCATAGGCGCACAAATCACTGCTCCGTCTTCATAGTCGAGGAGCCCCGGAATATCGCATTCCGACCCAAGCTCGTACTCAACAACATAGCGCTTCGGGGCAGTAGCCACATCTTCTAAATTCCTGATCCACCGCATTCTGTTGTCATTTGTCATAGCTGTGACGAGGGACGATTAGCATACTTGCACGCAGTCGCAAACTGAGTTTGAATTCGGCTAACCCCCCATTTTATGAGATACCTACCTAACGCAAAAGCCGGGCTTGCGCCCGGCTTTTCTAGCCACTAGCCACTGACCACTGGCCACTAGTTAGTGAATGTCGAACATCTCCTGGTGCAGGGCGGGATCGCTCTTCACCAGTACCGTCTTGCCGGTAAGGTCTTCCAGCTCGGTGATGAGCTTGCCGTTGTTGGCCTTCAGATACTTGGCGACTTCCGGATGCACTCGCACAGTGATGTCGTCCAGGTCATTTACCTTGGCCATCTTGCGCATCTCGATGTAGAGCTCGTTGCAGACTGTCGGCACTGACTTCACGAAGCCCGCTCCCACGCAATATGGACACGGCTCGCCCAGCGTGCGCTCCAGCGACTGCTTCACCCGCTTGCGAGTGATGGCCACCAATCCAAAATCGTTGAACTGAAGCACCTTCGACGGCGCGCGATCATTGCGCAGCGCCTCTTCCAGCGCCTGCATGACTTTCTGGCGGTTGCGGCGCTCGTCCATGTCGATGAAGTCGATGACGATGATGCCGCCCAGATCGCGCAGCCGGACCTGGCGCACGATTTCCTTGATGGCATCGACGTTGGTCTTCACGATGGTGTCTTCCAGGCGCTGCGTCTTGCCGACATATTTGCCGGTATTGACGTCGATGGCCACCAGCGCTTCCGTCTGGTTGATGACGATGTGGCCGCCGCTCTTCAGCCACACCTTCGACTTCAGCGAGCGGTTGATCTCCTCCTGAATGCCGAACTGCTCGAACAGCGGCGTGTCCTTGGTGTAGAGCTTGATGCGTCGCACCAGCGACGGCTGGAAGCGATTGGCGAAGCGCACTACGCGCTCGTACTCGTCTTCCGTGTCCACCCAGATCTGCGAGAAGTCGGCGTTGACCTGGTCGCGCAGCACGCGCTCGACAAGGTTGAGGTCGTGATAGATCAGCGCCGGCGACTTGCTGTTCTCGGTGCGGGTCTTGATCTCGGCCCACAAATGTTTGAGGAAACG
>JBEKQY010000213.1:0-6782 GCA_049519235.1 Candidatus Korobacteraceae bacterium
GGCACGAACAAGCACGTGCGCGAAGATTCGGGCATCGGCATCAAGCCTATTTCGGTTTTCGGAACGAAGCGGCTGGTGCGTATGGCCATTAAGTACGCGCTGGACAACAATCGCAAGTCGGTGACGATCGTGCACAAGGGCAACATTCAGAAGTTCACCGAAGGCGCATTCCGCGAGTGGGGCTATGAGCTGGCGACGCAGGAGTTCCGCAGCCAAGTCATTACCGAACGGGAGAGCTGGATTGTCGATAATCTCGACAAGAATCCGGGGCTGTCGATTGAAGACAATGCCCATCTGGTGGAACCGGGCCTGGAGTTTGCGCAGCAGGATTTCCGCGACGCACTGTACAAGGAAGTGCAAGGCGTGATCGACAGCATCTATGCCACGCACGGTCACGGCGCGTGGAAGTCGAAGCTGATGGTCAACGACCGCATCGCCGACAGCATTTTCCAGCAGATCGTAACGCGTCCCGACGAGTATGCGGTGCTGGCTACGCCGAACCTGAATGGCGACTACATTTCAGATGCGGCCGCCGCGCAGGTGGGCGGGCTGGGCATCGCGCCGGGAGCCAACATCGGCGATCAGCACGCCATCTTCGAGGCTACCCACGGGACGGCGCCGAAGTATGCCGACAAGGACGTGATCAACCCTGGCTCAGTCATGCTGTCGGGCGTGATGATGTTCGAATTCATGGGATGGCATGAGGCGGCACGGCTCATCGAGGACTCGCTGGAGCACACCATCCAGCAGAAGACGGTGACCTACGACTTCGAGCGGATGCTGGAGGGCGCGACCAAGGTAAAGACCAGCGAATTCGCCTCGCACATGATCCAGAATATGGCGCCGGTGGCCGCGTTCGCGACGAAGTAAGCTGTTAGCTTTCAGCCGTCAGCTAAACATCATCAGATTTTTTCAAAACACGCCGGTCGCTGACAATATGCGACCGGCGCACTGAGTGAAGTTTTTACTAAAAGCTGACGGCTGATAGCTGACAGCTACTACTGTGAGGACTCATGCGTAAAAAGGTAACGGTGGTTGGTTCAGGTAACGTGGGCGCGACCGCGGCCCACTGGCTGGCGTCGAAGGAGCTGGGCGACGTCGTATTGATCGACATCATCGAAGGTGTCCCACAAGGTAAGGGTCTCGACCTGCTGCAAGCCATGCCGATCGAGAAGCGTGACTCCTACGTTGTGGGAACGAACGATTACGCCGAAACCGCAAACTCTGACATTGTGGTAATCACGGCGGGCATTCCGCGCAAGCCGGGGATGAGCCGCGACGACTTGCTCAACACCAACTTCAAGATCATGAGCGACGTGGTGGGCAAGGTGGTGCAGTATTCGCCCGACTGCATCCTGATCATCGTTTCCAATCCGCTGGACGCCATGGCGCAGGCGGCTTATAAGCAGAGTGGCTTCTCGCGGAACCGGGTGATCGGCATGGCCGGCATTCTGGACGCCGCGCGCTTCCGTGCCTTCATCGCCCGCGAGCTGGATGTCTCGGTGGAAAACGTTACTGCCTTCGTGCTGGGCGGACACGGCGACACCATGGTCCCGCTGCCGCGCTACTCGACGGTCGCGGGCGTTCCCATCACCGAGTTGATGGACCAGGCCACCATCGACCGGCTGGTGCAGCGCACGCGCGACGGCGGCGCCGAGATCGTCAAGTACTTGAAGACCGGCAGCGCCTACTACGCGCCGTCGGCTGCGGTGGCCGAGATGGTGGAAGCGATTCTGAAGGACAAGAAGAAGATTGTGCCCTGCGCGGCATACCTGGAAGGCGAGTACGGAATCCACGGGCTGTTCATTGGCGTGCCGTGCAAGCTAGGCTCCAATGGCATCGAGAAGATCATCGAGATCAAGCTGACGCCGGAAGAGCGCGCTGCGTTGCAGAAGAGCGCCGACTCGGTAAAGGAACTGGTTAGTGTGATTGGGGTATAGTGGTCGGGCCCCCTCGCTCAATGTTAGGGTGTCTGTAGAACCTAAACGATAATGACGATGCGATACACCGTGGTTTTAGAAAAGGAATCTGACGGGGGCTATGTGGTCACGGTTCCGGCCCTCCCGGGATGCGTGAGTCAGGGCGACAGCCGCGGCGAAGCGTTAGCCAACATTCGCGAGGCGATCCAACTTTACGTCGATGATTGCCGTGCAGCTGGCGATCCGGTTCCCACGGAAGCGGGCAAGGAGATCGTCGAAGTCGAGGCTGCCTAGGCGCAGCAGCAACGCGGTGACCAAGCTTCCCACCGACTTGTCGGGACGTGAAGTGCGCAAGGCGCTTGAACGTGCTGGCTTTGTTTTCCGACGCCAAGCCGGCAGTCACATGATGCTGCGGCGCGATGACCCTTACGCTCGCGCTGTCGTCCCCGACCACAAACACCTTCGCATTGGTACTCTACGTCGCATCATTTCCGACGCGGGGCTTACTCTAGATCAATTCCTTCAGTTGCTTGATCGCTGAGGGCGCGTCACCGCTCGCGGCGCGCGTCCAGAGCCAGCGATCCGGCGCCGGCAATTAGCAGGAACACTAAGCCCAAAACCATGCTGAAGTCGGTACGCGCTTCGTGCAACATGCTCCAGATGCCGGTTTTGGCGAGCATGGGGATTTTGGTAGTGGCGATGGCGACCAGGATCACTGCAAGCAGTGGAATTGCCGCCAGGCGGGTGAACAGTCCGAACAGCAGCAATGCGCCGCAGACGATCTCCACGGCTCCGACAAACGGCGCCATGAAGTGTGGAGAAGGAATGCCGATCTTCTCGAATCGGCCGACACCGAGTTGCGCGGGGAAGAGGAATTTCTGAATCCCTTCAGAGACGAAGACCCAGCCCACCAGAATGCGGACCAACAGTAGGGCCTTCGAGACGCGCGAAGTCCATCCCGAATTACTGGCTTCTTTCATTTTCACTCCTCAGGCCGCTTGCCTCCAGTCAGCAGTGCGATGCCTGCGAAGTGAGACGATGGTTTCTCCCTGGCGGTAGCAATTCGGGCGATTGTTGACAATTTGTTGTCAATTGGCGCTACTTGGTTGCAATCATCAAGTTCGCCGGGCCCGGGATGCGCACGCGTTTGGTTTCGCCAAAACCGGCTTCCTTCAGCCAGGCATCGTATTCCGGCTCGCTGTAGCTGGAGCCGGCGCGCGTGCCCACCAGCATGTTGAGCGCAAATAGCGCCCCGAAGCGCGGCGCAGTCTTGTCGGGCTCCAGAATGAAGTCGGAAATCACCAGCCGTCCGTGCGGCGCCAGGGCCTGGTAGGCGCGCGCGATGAGCTGCTGGTTCTCTTCCGGTGAGAACATATGGCAGATCGCCGAGAGCAGAACCAGGTCATACCGGCCGGCATCGAGAGCCACGGTGAGCATGTCGCCCGCACGGGTGGCGATGCGGTCGGCCATACCTGCTTTGCGGATATGCTCCTGCGCGATGGGCAGGACCTCGGCCAGGTCGACAATCTCCGCCTGCAAGCCAGGAGCAGCCTTGGCGAAGGCGATAGAGTAGGCTCCCGAGCCACCGCCGAGATCGAGCATGCGCTGGGCGCCGTTGAGTTCCACGGCCTGCACCACGGCGCGCGCGCGGCCACGGGCGTTGTGGTCCATGGCAGCGATGAAGGGCTTCACCGAGCCGTTGTCGGTTCGGGGAGCAACGCTGGTGCCTGCCTTTACGGCCTCAGTCAGAGTTGACCAGCGCTTCCAAATGTTGGCGATGTGCAGTTGCGCCATGCGCGCGCTGTCGGGCGTTCCCTCGACGAAGAAGCGCGCCGCCAGCGGCGTGTTGGTGTAGGTGTCGCCGGATTTCTGCAACAGCTTCAGGCTGACCAGGGCGTTCAACAGCATCTCGGTTGCGCGAACGGCGCACTGAATTTTGCCGGCGATCTGTCTCGCCGTACCGCCGTCGCCGATGGCGGTGAACAGGTCGAGCTCAAGCGCAGTGAGGATGGCGCGGCTGGGCATGAAGCCGCGAATCATTTCGCTGATGTCGTCCGGCAGGACGCCTGCGGCGTCTTTGCCCTTCAGCATGGCCAGATACTTGTTGCGGTGGTCGAGGATCTCGGCCTTCATGGCCTCGCTGTCGCTGCGTTCCAGGCGCGTGACCTTCTTGCCGGCCTGGAAGTGCGAGGACACGATCTCCGGCACGTCAGCGGGCGTCAGCTTGGTGTACCAAACGCCCTCGGGATAGACGATCATCACCGGGCCGCTGTCGCAGACGCCAAGACAGCCACAACTGGACACCTGTACTTCATCAGCAAGAGCTTTCGTGCCAAGTTCGCGATGCAGCGCGTCCAGAACGCGGAACGAACCGGTCGCCGAACAGCAGGGAACTCCTTCAGCTTTTTCCTGAGTGCAAACGAATGCGTGATATCGAAACGGTTCCAAAGAAAGCCTCCAAAGACAGTGGTCAGTGGCTAGTGGTCAGTGGCCAGTTGATTCTTACCCTCCATCATCGGGCCCGGGACGACCCCACGAGAAGTACGAGGCTCACAGGGTGACGTGATGCAAGCCGCGGCGAGCACGTTCCTGGACGTTTCCCGTTCTCCGTCTCGAGGCTCCCGCTAAATTAGTGTCGAGGACGGAGTGCCGCCGGCTGAAGCCGGCTCTGTGGATACAAGCAGCTATCGGCACGAGTAAACTCGTGCCCTGACACAAAGCACATCCAACTGAAGGCTTGCAGTCCGTGAAAACGTTGACCTGCCAAAGTGCAGCGGGGATCAGCTAGACAGGCTCCAACCACGAGCTACTAGCCACTAGCCACTAGTTACCAGCTACTAGCTACCAGCCACTAGTCACCGGTCACTAGCCACTGTTTCTAATTCTCGAGATATTCACAGGCGCGGGTGCCGGTTTAGTCAACAATTGATCTTGACAGAGCACGGAACTGCACTATGATGTTTTAAACATTTTGTGGTGGATTTGTTTTGGGTGGCAAACGATGCCGCGGACGTTCACAACGCGGGAAGTGGTAGCGCTCACCAGCATCAGCCCGCGCCAGTTGCAGTGGTGGGATGAACAGGGCATCGTGGTGCCAGCGCGGGCCGGTCACCAGCGCATCTACTCGCTCGACGATGTGGCCGAAGTGGCCGTGCTCCACGAGCTGCGCCAGCGCGGTTTCTCCTTGCAAAAGATCCGGCGCGTGATCCGCTTCCTGCAAAAGGAGCTGGGCAAGCGGCTGGTGGAGACGGTGAGCGCTGCCTCGGAATACCATCTGCTGACTGATGGCCACAACATCTACCTGGAAGATTCCGCCCGCGGCGTGGTCAACCTGCTGAAAAATGCGCGCCAGCCGATGTTATCGGTGTGCCTGAGCGACGCAATCCAGCGGGTCCTCGATCCCATCGAAGGAGCGGGCGGCGCACGGTCGCGGGGTGCAAGAGCCGAGTCCGCGGCGCGCCAGGACGGTCCGCAGCGGAAGGCGCCAAGTCGCGCCGAAGTGCGGGCGGCGGGAAAGCGCAACGGTCCAGTTCGTCATCTTATCGATCGGCGCGGCAAGGCTTCTTAAACGGTCCTACCACCCGCCAATCCCGCCTACGGCGGGACGCTTGGCGGGGACCCTGGTCCTGAAGGAGGGCACATGATCGGAGAACTCAGCATATTGAGCGAGTGGATCCCCGAACAGATGGAGCCTGGAACCATCTTCGTGCTGGAGAATGCCGGTGACATTGGCGAAAAGGACGACCCGTATTGGGCGGTGCTGTCGTGCCCGTCCTGCGGCCAACTGGGACTGGTCACGCGCAAGCAGGTCGGCGGATTACTGCCGGTCATCTGCGGTTCGGAGCGGTGCTCGGCGCAGTTTTTTATGCGTGACGAACAGATCATGCCGCGCAAGCCGAATTAGAACAGTTGTCAGTTGTCAGTGGCCAGTAGCCAGTTGCTCGCAGCTGGTATCGGCAGTGCGCAATAGGAATTGCGGTTGGAGAATCGAGGAAAGGCACGGCTTACGCTGTGCCTTTTGTTGCTGGTGTAATTGCTCCCGAAAGCCGGGTCTCAGGCACGTGATTAGAGTTTTGGCTTACTACCCTGGGGAAATCCTGAGCTCGCTGCAAAATCCATCAGCGGCTAAAGCCGCATTGATTGCGCGGCTATTACGGACGGCCTAAAAGGCCGTCCCTTCGAGCAACCAGACTTAATCAGAGTGTCCTTATTCCCAACCGCTAATTCGTTGCGACCACCGGCCGTGTCCGGCATCTCAGGTGGAGTTGTCATATCACCTGGCGATTCGGGGATAGGAGGGTGAATTCCAACGATGAATCAGGCTTTGCTCTTAGCTGGTGGCATCGGATTGGTGGCGGGCCTGCGATCGCTGACCGCACCCGCGTTCGTGTCCTGGGCGGCGTATCTGCACTGGATCAACCTGGCGGGAACGCCATTGGCGTTCATGGGATCGCCCATTGCGGTGGGGATTTTTACATTCCTGGCAATCGTCGAGTTGATTGCCGATGTGCTGCCCAAGACGCCACCGAGAACCGCGCCGATGGGGCTGATCGCCCGGATTGTTACGGGAGGACTGAGTGGCGCGTGCATCTATGCGGCGGCTGCGGCGGCGCCGATTGTGGGAGCGATGCTCGGCATTATCGGCGCCGTGATCGGAACATTCGCGGGCTATCATATCCGCCGCGCGCTGGTGAGCGGCCTGAAGGTGAAGGACATTGTGATCGCTATTCCCGAGGACATGGTTGCGATCGTCCTGGCGTACTGCATCGTGCGATAGGCGTAGATCGCTCGCAATAAACCGGCATGATCGGCGAGACTCTAAGGAAAGCAGCGATGCTGCTCAGCAGACGAACAGCAGGTCCC